>JBFICP010000001.1:0-40544 GCA_041581935.1 Gammaproteobacteria bacterium
ACGCGGTTTCTGCCATGGCGCTTGGCATCCGCCATGGCGACATCGGCACGGCTGAGTAACGCGTCCATTATCTCGCCGTCGGTCGCGTCCTCGGCCGAACCGTCTCCGCTTTCGGCAAGGTCAGCCGGATACATCGCGACGCCAACGCTGGCGGTAACGAACACTTCTCGACCCGCGACTCGATAGGGCTTCGCCAACGCGGTGTTGATTTCTCCTGCCAGTCTGACCGCGTCGTCGACACGCACTACATTGTGAAGTAGCAGCACGAACTCGTCGCCGCCGATCCGCGACAGCGCCATGTCCTCGTGCTCCACTCCAGAGATGACTGCAATATCGGAGTCGCGAATCCAGCTTTCGAGCCTCTTCGCCACACCCTTCAGCAGTCCGTCCCCGCTGGTGTTACCCAGCGTGTCGTTGACCTTCTTGAAGTGATCGAGGTCGAAGTACAGCAACGCGAAGCTCTTCGACGCTTCTTTCGTCCGCGCCAGGGCTTTCGCGAAATACATCATGAAAAAGCGCCGATTGGGAAGCCCCGTCAGCACGTCGAATTTCATCAACCGATCCTGGTTGGCCTTGGTCGCCAGCGTATTGCGCACGCGTAATGCCAGCTCGCTGGGATCAACCGGCTTGTTGAGCACATCTGTGGCCCCGAGCTCCAAAGCCTTGAGCTTGGTTTCCGAATCCGTCGCGGCCGTGATTATGATTGACGGGATATACTGCAGCTCTTCGTCCATCCCCATTGATTCGAGGATATCGAGTCCCGTAACCTCCGGCATCATCACGTCGAGCAGAACGATGTCCGGCTTTTTGCTCTGCATCAGCGCGATGGCCTCCTTCGGGTCGGTCGTCGACACGAAGTTCTTGTAGTCCGCATCCTCGAGAAGATTAGATAGTGTCTCGACGATGATCGGCTCATCGTCGACCATCATGATGGTCGCCTGCTTCAGGGCTTCGAGGCGCACATCCTGGTCCCCCGCCGAGACTTTGTCTGATTTCTGCTCGATTGCCGCCATGAGCTCTGCCTACGCGCCCTTGTCGGAAGCCCGCCCGCCCAGCGCTTCGGCGGCCTGGCGCGCGCTTTTCTGCCACTCGGTTGTTTGCTCGACGGAGAGTTGTCCTTGAAACTCGTCGCAACCCCATTTCTTGAGGAACTTCAGCTGATCTTCCGATTCGACGCCTTCGGCCACGATCTTCAATCCCATTCCCTTGGCGAGCTTAATGGCGGCGACAACGACCGCTGCCGCATCACTATTGCCGGGAATTTCCTTTACGAGCGATGCATCCACTTTGATCTCGTCGAGCGGAAAACGCTTCAGATAACCCATGGAGCAAAGTCCGGTACCGAAATGGTCAAGACACAAATTGACGCCGAGGCGCTTGAGCTCCCGCAACGCGTCCAGATTTCTTTCGGGATTTTCCATGAGCACTTCCTCGGGAAACTTCAAGGTCAGAAACTTTCCGTCCAAGCCCGTCTTCTCAAGTGTTTTACGAATAGTATTGGCGAGATTCTCGACATTCCGAAACTGTCGTCCCGATATGTTCATCGACACGCGGATCGAATCGAATCCCGACTGTTGCCACCGCTTGTTGAGTGCGCACGCAAGAAGCAGTGCCCGCTCCCCCGCGGGTATGATGAGCCCGGTCTCCTCTGCGATCGGAAGAAACTTCTCAGGGGGTACTATCCCCCACTCGGAGTGCCTCCATCGCAGCGTGCCTTCGGCGCCCGACACTCGTCCTGAAGTCGTCTCCAGCTTTGGCTGAATAGAGAGAAACAGCTCGTGTCGGGAGGGAGCGAGCTGCAATTGCTCTTCGAGTCGCTGACGTTCCTGAGACTTGACGTTGTATTCTTTCGAATGATGCTGGAAGTCATTGCCGCCGTTCTTTTTCGCCTCTGCCATCGCAGCGCCGGCATTCGCCACCAACGCGTCGGTGGTGGTGCCGTCTCCGGGAAAAATTGTTATGCCGATGCTGGCGGTGATGCTCACTTGTCGACCGCCTACGTGGAGCGGCTTCTCCAGCATCGACAGTAGTCGCCGCGATAACAGGTCGGCAACTTCCACATGCGGCAATATCGGAATCAACACTCCGAACTCGTCACCATCGACTCGAGACAATGCAATCTCGTCATCATTCACTCCCGAGACACCGGGCAGATCGCTTTCGCGCATATGCTCCTCCAAAGCCGCGGCGACAGCTTTGAGAACAGCATCTCCGATCTCGGTTCCGAGCGTATCGTTGACGTGCTGGAAGCGATCGATGCCGATCAGGAGCAAGGCACACTCACCGCTCGATTCGCCGGCACATTTGAGCACGCGAGTGAATCGCTCCATGAATAACCGGCGGTTCGGCAGCCCCGTCAGATCGTCGTAATTCAACAAACGATCCTGGTGGGCTTTCGCGGTAAGGGTGTTGCGAACCCTGAGCGCGAGCTCACTGGGGTCGACCGGCTTACCGAGAACGTCGGTAGCACCCAGACCGAGGGCCAGCAGCTTGGTAGCGGAATCGGTGGCCCCGGTGAGAACGATCGCCGGAATGTGCTTCAATGATTCGTCGCCGCGCATACCGTTGAGAATGTCCAGTCCGGTGACGCCGGGCATGTTGACATCCAGCAGTACGACATCGGGCTTGTTTTCACCCAAGAGATCCAGCGCCGAGGAGGAATCGGTAGTTGCGATGAAGCTGCGATAACCGGCATCTTCGAGGACGCTCTTGAGTATATCGACGATGATGGACTCATCGTCGACTATCATGATGGTGGCCTTGGATGTGGCCTCGAAGCGTGAATCCGCCGCTTTCGCGTCGCCCCGTGTGACGGGTTTTGCGCCGCATGGAGCCCCACCGGCGCCGGACGGGCACGGATCGTCTTCCGGCCGCGCTTGCCCCGCGCGGGAAGCCTGTTCAATTTCGGGTGGCGCGCCGGTTTGCATTGGCATAATAGGCGGTGTACCGGGCGGCCTCGCGGGCACCAGAAAACACTCCTGAAGCATAGCCCGCCACGGGCCGCGCGCCGGACGGCGATGGTGAAGCCGGTCACATGGCGCGCCTTCGACCGCACTGCTTCGAGCGCGGTGCAAGCAAATAGGAAGAAGACGATTTTCGGAACCTAAAGGGGGCAGCCGGACGACGTCCCGTAGGTTCCCGGTGGAGCTATCCCGCGGCCCCGGCGCCGGGTGTACCGGCTTCGCCCACTTGCTCGGTTCCCCAGCCGCCCCTCGCCGCCAATGCCATCATGACGAAGGCCCAGCCACTGAAAATCATTTCAATGCCGAACAAGACACCGATTATCCAAAGAGCGCTGGTGGGAAACTGCGCGCCGATGTAAATGGCCAGCACAAGAGACAGAATGCCGCTGACGGTTATCCAGCCACGCTGAGGCAGCTTCTCGACGCGGATCGCGAGAAGAATTTTGAAGATGCCCGATAATACGAAGTAAACCAGAATCGTTGCGGTCAGAGCCAGCAATCCGGCGACCGGGTTCACGATCATTATCAGACCGACACCGAGATATAGCAGCCCGCAAAGAGTCTGCAGTAACCCACCGCGCCAACCGGTGGCTTTCAATGCGTGCACGCCGTGGGCGACGCCGCTGATCACAAGCAGCCAACCGACCAGCAACTCGACCGCGATGCCCGACGCAAACGGCGTACCGATGGCAATCACGCCGAGCACGATCAAAGCGATGCCGAGCGCCATGAACCAGCCCCAACGTTCGCTGACCGCCTTCAAATCCAGATCGACGATTTTTCCCGCGAGGCCGCTGTCACCGACTGTCTCGTTCATGAAGCTTCCCCCTGAGATTGTGCTAGCCCGATTATACCGCGAGGTAAGGCTTCTCGCCGACGTCAGCGCCGACAATCCAGCCAATCCCGAAGGCGATACCATTCGGTAACGACGGGAACCATTCGTCGAGTGAGAAAATGCACCGGGTAGTGACGGAAATTCAGGTCATCAAAGGCGGTGTGCCCTTCCTTGTCTCCGAGTATCTTCAGGGCCACCTTGTGACCGAAGTACGTCGAACGCACGACTCCGGTGCCACAGTAGCCCATCGCGAAGTAGATGCGATCCCGGTTACCCAGGTGGGGAAACACGTCCTGCGTATACGCGACGTATCCCGACCAGGCGTGAGTAATGCGTGTGCCCGCGAGCTCGGGAAAGACACGCAGCATGTCGTCATAAAGATGCACGAAGCCCTCGGCATCTTCGGGCAGCGATCCGCCCTTTATCCTGCCACCCCACAGAAACCGCCTGCCTTCGGTGCATAGCCGCATGTAGTGGTAGATACGCGAGCTGCTGCCGACAACGCGGTTTTTCGGCATCAATCGCCGAACCTGCTCGGGGGCCAAGGGTTCGGTGGCGATGATGGCGCTGCCGATTGGGACGACGCGGCGATTGAACATCGGAAGCTGCGCGCCGGTGTAGCCGTTGGTGGCGACCAGCACGCAGCGCGCCTGCAACCGGCCGCGACCGGTGCTCACGAAGACGCGCCCGGAATTTTCAGAAATTGCGCCAACGGGGTTGTGGCCTATGACCTTCGCCCCCGCAGCCTCGGCCTTTTCCAGCAATCCACGATGATAAAGGGCCGGATGCAGCGAGCCGTCATTGGGCAGCACGGCACCGCCGTGATAGAAATCGCTGCCGACCTCCGCGTGCTGCTCGCTCCGGGGCACCATGTGTGACTCGACGCCGGCGAGTCTGCGCATGTCCTCCATATCCCGGGCTAGCGCCTCGTAGTGGCGCGGAATTACCGCCCCGCGGAATCGTCCGACGCGAGAGAAATGACAATCGATGCCCTCGCCTTCTATGAACTCGCCGAGGTGGCGAAGCATCGCCAGGCCTTCGGTGACCAGTGCCCGGGCCTTTTGCTCACCGTGGTTCGCGATCAGCTGGGCGGCGGTGAACTTCTGATTGCCGGTGCCGCATTGACCACCGTTGCGGGTGCTGGCGCCGTAGCCGGGCGCTTCGGCGTCGATGACGACGACCTCGCGCCCGGCCCGTGCCAGGGTGAGTGCTGCCGACAGACCGGTATAACCGGCGCCGACGATGACGACGTCGGCGCTCGCCGGCATCGCTGTCTCGGCATGCGCGCGTGGCGCCGCCGCCTCCCACCACCAAGGGGTGAATTTCACATCATGCGAAAAAGCCTCGAGCGTCATATCCTCAGTCTCACCTGGCTTCGATCAAAGAAGCCGAGCCGAGCGAAGCCCGACATTCGACCGTTGCGCGATCATGCCTGAACTCCCGACAGGGTCGCGACACCCGCCAGTATCATTCCAATTCCCAGCCATTGCACCCAGGACATGGCTTCACGTATGACCAGACGCGCAAGCAGAACCGTCACTGCGGAGAATGTCGATGCCAGTACGGCGGTCACGGCAGACGTCGCGTCCTGGCTGCCGGCTACCAGCGCCAGAAGCGCGCCGCCGTCGAGAACGCCTTGCGCACACAGAATCGGCCACCAGCGCATTGGTATTCGCGGCATCTCGCGACGGGCCGCGAACAGCACAATGCAGCAGGCCAGGCTTATCCAGCGACCGAGAAACACGGCCTGGACTTCCCCGTAGATGGCTCCCGCCTCCTGTCCGGCAGCCACGGTGACGGCAAACGCGAGCGACGCCGCCAGCGCAATCAGCACTGTGATACGAAGGTGTGCACGCGTAAACGCGCCTCGGCTTTCGAAGTGTCTTGCCGAGCGCGCGACCACGAAAACACCGACCATGACTGCGGCCATGGCGGCCCACTCCATCGCGCCCGGGCGCAAGCCGAGCGCCAGAGCGAGCAGAATATTGAAGGCTGGAAAGGTGCCGGCGATCGGTGCGACGATCGTTACGGGCCCGCGCACCAACCCCTGATAGAGCAACAGAGTTGCCAAGGTCAATCCGACGCCCATCAGCAGCAGCAACCACCACCCGGCGCCCAGGTCACCGCCCAGTTCGCCGATGGGTAGATCGACGACGAGCACGACGCCGGTAAGAACCACCGCGCTCGCCACCAACATGCCGAACAGGGCGTTGACATGACCGACGGCGCCGCCGGTGAAGCGCGCGATGAAGTCCGCGCTGCCCCAGGCGACGGCCGCCACGACGCCACCCAGCGCGGCGTTCATGCAGAAGTGCTCGTTACGTTAATATATTTTGAACGAACGTTGTTCACGTGGCCGCGAGCCCGCTTTCGCCAATGGCCGATATCGACGACGACGATCCGAAAGTCGCTCCGCTGGACCCCGCCGGTCGGGCCACGCGGCGCGCGTTTCTCGCCTGGCAGTGCCGCATCCGCCAGATGGCGGTGCGCCGGGCCGGCGGTCGCCCCAGTGCGGGCATGCGCCCCGGCGTCTCGGTGCCACCCCACCGGATGGACCTGGGCCCGGTAATCGTGCTCATCCGAAAAAAAGCGTCACAGGATACGACGGCTCAGTTTCGACACATGGTGAAAAGAACACGGGACCCCGCTGAGCGCCGCGAAAGCGCGCTGCGTTTTCTGGCGGCCGCTTACTACCAAACACCTGATTCATTCAGCGACGAGATGACGGCGTTATTTGGTCCGTGCTCCGCGCTGCTCGATCGCGTTCTCGATGCGGGTCGGTGCGTCCTCGACTTCGAGCAATTCGAGCAGCGATACCGGCTGGACTGCCGCGTGCGCGAGTTGGCGAGCTCCGACCCGGCGTTTGAGTTCACCTTCTGGCACAACAGCCTGTTCAATCCGGCGATACCTGGAGATGCACGAGTCATCGCCTTCAAGCCCGACTGGTCCGACTGACATTGACCCGTAAATCGGTCTTGGCACGGCGACACTCGACCTACGGTAAAAAGCAATTCCGGATCAGAATTTTCGATAGGCCTTGTTCAAGTCCACCATCGGATGGCGCCGGGACATCTGAAACTTCACTAGCAACTCGCGCGCCAGCATATCCCGGTCCTGCTGATTATTCGGGAGCTTCATGTTCTCCGGTATGCTGACCCAGCCGTTGATATTGCGATCGAAGACCGCGGGACGGCCGTCCTCATAGCCCATGTGAATATCCTCGAGCCAGTTGAGATCATCCCAACCCATGGTTTCCATGTACTTTTTCAGAAACGGCGTCAGGCGCGAGTAGTCCGGAACCAGGTTGACGTCGTAACGGTAGCCGATGTGCTGGCCAATCTGCTGCTCTCGATCGGTGTCGATTCCGGAGCCTTTCATGTAGCGATCGACATCGTCGCCCGTCGAACTCGTCTCGGTCTTTTTAGCCATGAAATTGCTCCTTCAGAATCGCGTCATGTCCGGGCGGCCGACGGTATATTGGGTGCCTGCGAGGGGCACTTGCGCCATCGCCGATGCTTCGGACGTGAGGGCCGCCAGATCCTCCGGCTCCAGAGAATGCACGTTGGTTTTGCCGCAGGCGCGGGCCATCATCTGGCATTCGATGGTAAGCGTATGCAGGAAATTGTAGACCCGCTCGGCGGCGGCATCCGGATCCAGCCGCTTGCGCAATACCGGGTCTTGGGTCGCGACGCCGACGGGACAGCGCCCCGTGTGGCAGTGATAACAATATCCCGCCGGGACACCGATTTCGCGTTCGAAGTCCGATTCAGGAATTGCCTTGTTGCAATTGAGCGCCATCAAGGAAGAGTGCCCGATGGCCACCGCGTCTGCGCCCAGCGCCAACGCTTTGGCCACGTCGCCGCCGTTTCGAATGCCGCCCGCGTAGATGAGCGAGATCTCTCCCGACTTTCCCACGTCGTCGAGCGCGTGCCGCGCCTGGCGAATGGCGGCGATTCCCGGTACCCCGGTTTCCTCGGTGGCAAGATGCGGGCCGGCGCCGGTGCTACCTTCCATACCATCCATGTAGATGCAGTCCGGATCGGTCTTCGCGGCCATGCGCACGTCGTCGTATACACGTGCCGCGCCGAGCTTCAACTGAATCGGAATCTCCCAGTTGGTGGCTTCTCGAATCTCCTCAATTTTGAGCGCGAGGTCGTCAGGTCCAAGCCAGTCGGGATGGCGCGCGGGGGATCGCTGATCAATGCCGGCCGGCAACGAGCGCATTTCCGCCACCTGATCAGTGACCTTCTGGCCCATGAGATGGCCGCCGAGTCCAACCTTGCACCCCTGACCGATGAAAAACTCACACGCGTCGGCGAGTCGCAGATGGTGTGGATTGAAGCCGTAACGCGACTGAATGCACTGGTAAAACCATTTCTCCGAGTAACGGCGCTCGTCGGGAATCATGCCACCTTCCCCGGAGCACGTGGCGGATCCGGCCATTGTCGCACCACGCGCAAGCGCGGTCTTGGCCTCGTAGCTGAGCGCGCCGAAGCTCATGCCGGTGATGTACACGGGAATATCCAGCACCAGTGGACGTTTGGCCCGCGGGCCGAGCACGGTTTTGGTGTCGCACTTCTCGCGATAGCCTTCGATGACGAAGCGCGTCAGCGTCCCGGGCAGAAATGTGAGATCGTCCCAGCTCGGAATTTTCTTGAAAATCGAGAAGCCGCGCATGCGGTAGCGCCCGAGCTCCGCCTTGATGTGTATGTCGTTGATGACTTCCGGTGGAAACAGAAAACTCTTCCCGAGCCTGTACCGCTCGCTCTCCGCCGGCTTGGACACGGGCGCCGGGGTGACTTCCGACTTGGCCATTTTGCTACTCATTGCAGTCCTCTCCGGGGCGCTACAGCACCAGCTTCTTTTCGGTGGGCTCGAGGTTGTCGTAGTTCCAGAGCTGCTTGCCCGATACGATCTTGGTCATGTTCTCGACACCGTCGGGGGCATCGAGGTCGTACATGGCGAGCTTTCTCTTTAACCACGCCGCTTCCAGGTCGGTCATCTCGGCTTCCACGGCGTCGACGCCGAGGTCCGCGATTTTCCCACCCACATATATAATCCCGTCGTACATGGAGTCGCCGAGATTCTTCCCGGCGTCTCCGCAGATAATCATCCGGCCGCGCTGCATCATGAATCCGCTGAAGGCACCCGTACGACCGCCGACGATGATGGTTCCGCCCTTCATGTCGATGCCGGTTCGGCTCCCGACGTCACCCTTGCATACGAGGTCGCCGCCGCGAATCGCTGCTCCGAAGGTGGAGCCTGCGTTTTTCTCGATGACGACGGTCCCCGACATCATATTCTCGGCGCAGGACCAGCCAACACGCCCGGAGATGCGTACATTCGGGCCATCGATGAGACCGACGCCGAAATAGCCGAGGCTACCCTCGAAGTAGAGCTGCAGACGATTGAGAATACCTACGCCGATCGAATGCTTGGCGCCGGGATTCTTTACAACGATGGTGCCATATCCCTCGCGCATGAGATCGCGAATTTTCAAATTGATGGCCTTGGAATCCATGTTGGCAACGTCAATCTCGATGCGCTTGTTGAAGTCGACATCGAACGCACCCGGATAGGTAAAGTTCTCCTCTTCCTCGGGCAGGAAAAAGACCTGCTGGGTGCGGCCCGCCAGCTGCTCCGTGTGCATTCCCATCTCGTAGGATGCATGGTCGCGATCTAGCTCTGCCATACTTTGACCTCCCCTTCGTAGGGATCGTAGGTGTCGATCTCGTGGGGAAAGATGCTTCTGATGGCGACCTCTTCCGAGGCCAGCGCAACGAAATCATCGCTCTCATACAAGACCATGGGTTTTGCGGCCATGACGTCCTTGGCCATTCCGAGCTTGTCGCCAGTTGCCACCACGTAGGTAAACACGCCGTCAAGCTCATGAATGGATTGCTGCATGGCTTCCTCGAGCTCCTCTCCGCGATCGATAGCATCGGCGAGATACACGGCGATGAGCTCGGAGTCGCAGTTGGACATGAAGCGGTGACCGCGGCGCTCGAGTGCGCGACGCTTGCCCCAGTAGTTGGTCAGCTGGCCGTTGTGCACCACCGACACGTCGTTGAACGGATATGCCCAGTAAGGATGTGCGGATCGAATATCGACATCGGATTCCGTCGCCATGCGAGTGTGGCCGATGGCATGGGTGCCCTGGAAATCGTCGAGACCATACTGCTTGGATACGCGATTGGCGTCTCCGAGATCCTTGATGAGTTCGAGCGCGTGACCAATCGAGAGAATCTCCGCGCCGTCGACGTCCTCGATATAGTCCGCCAGCCGTTTCAGATCGCCGTCGAAGCTGAAAACATACCGATGGGCATATTCGGTAACCTGCTCCTCGGATTCGATGCGGGCGCCCAGCTCCTTCATGCGATTATCGACGGTCGCCTTGCGTTCCTTCATCTGGCGTACGATGTCGAAACCTTTCTTGATGTCTTCCTGCTCGGCCACCTTGAAACGCATGACGTGCTTGTCCGCCATCGGATTGCCGTACAGCGCAAATCCGCTGGAGTCGGGACCGCGATGCTTGAGCGACTGAAGCATCGCGGTCAACTCCCCGCCGATATTTGCGCTCTTTCCCTTGTGAATCAGTCCGGCTATTCCGCACATGGATAAACACTCCTGGTCAATTTCAGGCCGCCCATAGGCTGCATTGACGATCGCCTGTCCTGACGATTGTCAGGGCAGACAGTCGATATATGTTTTCAAATCCCACTCGGTAACCGTGTGATTGAAGCGCTCCCACTCGTCGCGCTTGTAATGCATGAAGACCCTGAACATCTCATCCGGCATTGCCTCTCGAATAATTTCGTCGGCCTCCAGCCTCTCCAGCGCGTCGCCGAGAGACATGGGCAGCTTCTTCACCATCTTTCCCGCCTCCATGGCCTCGTAGATGTTGCGTTCTTCGGGTTCGCCGGGATCAATGTCGTTGTCGATACCGTCCTCGAACGCCTTCAGCAGCGCGCCCGCCATGAGGTACGGATTGACCATGGAGTCCACGGAACGGTATTCGAAGCGTCCCGGTGCCGAAATGCGCAAAGCGCATGTGCGGTTCTGATAACCCCAGTCGGCGAACACCGGTGCCCAGAATCCGGTATCCCATAGTCGTCTGTAAGAGTTCACCGTAGATGATCCGATAGCGGTCAGAGCACCGAGATGCTTCATTACTCCGCCGATGCACTGCAACCCAACGGGTCCGGGCTTTCGCTCATCGAGCTTGGGATCCGGCATGAACAGATTCTCGCCACCGGTGCGATACGAGAACGCACCCTCCATTCCCGGCAGGGGTTTCTGATGGAGGCGATTCACCTGGTCTTCGCCGCCCGTCCAAAGCGACATGTTGTGATGACAGCCGGACGCCGAAACACCCATGAAAGGCTTGGACATGAAGCACGCGATGTAGCCCATCTCACGGGCCACCTGGGCGCATATTTGGCGGTACGTCGTGAGCCGATCGCAGGTTCTCAACGCCTCGTCGAAGGTAAAATTGAGCTCGAGCTGCCCGGGCGCGTCCTCGTGATCGCCCTGGATCATGTCCAGACCCATAGCCTGAGCGTACTCGATGACCTTCATGAAGGCCGGGCGCAACCCCTCGAACTGGTCGATGTGATAACAGTTCGGCTTGGTGACTCCGCCATTCGGTCCGCCGTCCTCGCCACGTTTCAACCACATCATCTCCGGCTCGGTGCCGTGGCGCAGATGCATGCCTTTGTACTTGTGCTTGAATGCATCGTGGAGAATGCGCAGATTCCCACGGCAGTCCGAGGTCAGATGACCGCCGGGATTCTCCCGCTCTTCACGATTGCGAAAGCAGGTGCAATAGACTCTTGCAACGCGTTTGTCCCAGGGAAGCTGACAGAAGGTTTCCGGATCGGGAATGCCCACTAGCTCCGAGGCCTCGGGACCGTATCCAATGTAATGCCCGTGGCGATCCAGATAGAGATTCGCCGTCGAGCCATAGACCAGCTGAAACCCGCGCTCAGCGATGCGTTCCCAGTGATCCGCGGGAATGCCCTTGCCGACGATGCGGCCGGTAACCGAAATGAACTGGTAGTAGATGTAGGTGATGCCGAGCTCGTTGATTTTTTCGCGCACCTGCCTGACGAGCTCGTCGCGTCCGGGCGCACTGACATGGACTTCCAGATCGGTCATTTTCTTCTCCTCCTGGCGCCGATCATCGACATCGGCTTCGTTCAATCGTCCGCCGGGTATTCCCGACTCTGTTGTTCTTCAGCTCCAAGGGAATGGGCTGTGAGACACCGGGTGGAGCTTTCCCTCGGCGTAACGCGAAAAACGAAACGGCTTCAGCAATTCGCTGCTGGAGCCGCAGATCTCAGCGGCGACCAGCTTGCCGACTCCGATCATCTTGTAGCCGTGATTCGAATCTGCGATCACGTAGCAGTTTTCTCGAAACACGTCGAACACCGGAAAGCTGTCCGGCGTGAACGCGCCGATACCACCGGACGGCTCGTTTTTGTATTTGCCGATTTGGCCCGAAAACCGCTCCTGACAGTGCGCCAGCGCCGAGCACCACATGTGTGCGAACCAATCGTCGACGACATAGTCCGGGGACTCGGTGCCGTAAGGGTCCACCTTTACGTCGTCTGGCGGCGTGGTGATCTTATTGGGTGCCGCGCCGCCCTGGATGCCGCCGAAATGGAAATCCGGCTTGTAGTAGATACCCCACATCTGCTCGGTGATGAGCGATCCATCCACATCCGAAACAAGCGGTGCATCGCTGTCTACGTGGATGACGGGCGGGAAATCGCCATCGTTGGTCCTCTGCAGTCCCGGATCAACCCCCAAGGTGCCTTCCTGCAGCGACCAGAAGACCCACATGGGAATATCATCGTGCATGGTCCCGTCCGATCCTTTGATGCTGACCTTGCGCGGCAGCTCGAGCATGTCCCAGAGGCTCTTTACCCAGGGTCCGGCGGCCACGACGACGTAGTCGCATTCGATTGGGCCGCGATCGGTTTGCACGGCGCGGATCGCGTCACTCGCGTCGGCACTGACGAATCCCGTGACCCGTGCGCCGGTCAGAATCCGAACGCCTTCCGCTTCCGCCTTGTCGGCGAGTCCGTAAAGGCTGCTGGTATTGTTGGCGTAGCCGCCGCGCTTCTCGTGCAGAACCGAAGTGATCCCCTCGGCCCGCCAATCGTGGAACAGACGGCGCATGTACTCGGACGATGCCTTGGCGCCTTCGACGAAAACCGATTCGTAGTCGATGTCCCTCTGCTGGTCGGCGATTCCGGCGACGTCTTCGCGCATGCATTCGGGACTTATCTGCATGTAGCCGACGGGATGATAGTGGTAGGTTTCCGCGTCGCTCTCCCAGACCGAGACACTGTGTGCCATGAGCTCGCGCATAGCCGGCTGGAAGTAATTGTTACGAACCACGCCGCAGGCGATTCCCGAGGCCCCGGCGCCGATGGAGGTCTTGTCGACCACCAGAACGTCCTCGCCACTGCCGCGGCCACGGGACTTGAGCTCCCGGGCAAGATGCAACGCGGTGCTGAGACCGTGGATACCGGCGCCGATGATCAGATACTTGGCGTGGGTCGGAAATGCCATCGAAGTTATCCTGTATAGACCAAATTGAGGCCGGAAGTTCTTCCGAGGCGCCATGGCCCTCAGGTTGTCGCGACCTGCCCGTCAACCATCGCCGTGTCGACTCGGTCGCGAAATTACAGTTTCAGTCGCTCGGTTGCGGCTTGCGGCGCGTTTACGGTAGCGGGTATATTCAAACCGGCTTTGGGACCAATTTCAAGCCTGACGAAAAGAATCAATGGTCCAAATCAATACCACTTTGAAATGGCTCGAGTGCGATGGCCAATAGCTCGAATGGCTTCGCCGGATCCGCCCCGCCACGCAGCGGGGCAAACCTCGCCCAACCCGCCGTAACCGGCTCGGCGCGCATCGTCACGCAGCTGCGCCGCGCCATCCTCGACGGAAACTACGGCTATCGCGAGCGGGTACCTTCGGAGCGCGAGCTGGCGGCCGAGTTCGGCGCTGCGCGCGGCACGGTTCGCACCGCTTTGAAGCAACTCGAGGACATGAATCTCGTCATTCGGCGACCGGGGAGCGGAACCTTCGTACGCTATCGCGGCCACGCTGACGAGGAGGACATCGCCGAGCAGACCTCGCCGCTCGAGCTGATCGAGGTGCGCCTGTCCGTGGAACCCTCGGTGGCGCGCCTGGCGGTCATGCACGCCAATGCCCAGGACATCGAACGCATGGCGGAGGCGCTGGCGCGGGTGGAGGGCGCGAATACCGATCCGGAAACGTTCTCGCGCGCTGACGAGACCTTTCATCTGGCGCTGGCCGAGAGCACCCGCAACCCGCTCATGGTCTGGCTGTACCGCCACATCAACGATGTGCGCGGGCATGCGCAGTGGAGCGTGCGCAAGGACAAGATTCTCACGCCGGCACGCATTTCCGAGTACAACAAGCAACACCGCGAGCTGTTCACGGCAATCGAGAGCCGGGATACCCAGGCCGCGGCCGAAATCATGACTCGGCATTTGGAAAAGGCCCGGGCCGACCTGCTGGGATTTGCCTGACGCCGACTAAGGTTCTTCGCTCACTCGATAGTCGGACGCGTCCAACCAGCTCCGGCGCACCTCGATCCCCCAGCCAGGGCCATCGGGTATCGATACGTTTCCGTCCACGGTGACGGGCACCGGATCGTATATGCCTGTCTGCCAGGGGTAATAGCCCTCATCGGGCTCGATGGAAAACTCCACGTAGGGGCCTGCGTTGGTCAGCGCGCCCATGAGATGTAAGGTGAAAACCGTCACCAGTGACAGGTTTGCCGAGTGCGGCGTTACCGGAAGACCCGCCACACGCGCCATCTCCGCGACCCGAAGCGTACGGCAGATACCGCCCAGGTAGCAGACATCGGGCTGCGCCACGTTCACCGCGCCGATATCGATCATACGACGCCATACACCGAGATCGCAGTCCTGCTCACCGCCCGTGACATCGATATCGAGGGCACGCGTGACTTCGGCCGTCCATTCGAGCTGCCAGTACGGACACGGCTCCTCGAAGTGCACCACACCGTGGTCCTCGAGCATGCGGCCCACGGAGATGGCCTTCGCCGGTGTGTAACAGCTGTTGGCGTCGACCAGCAGGCGCACACCGTCTCCGACGGCGCTGCGCACCGCGGGAACGATAGCCTCAGTGCGTCCGGGCCACTCGTCCCGATCGTGGCCGCATTCGCGCCCGATTCGGAATTTGAAAGCGTTGTAACCATGAGTGTCACGCAGCTTCGCCAGGCGCGTTGCCTCGGCCTCGGGCGTGATGTCGCGGCGCATGCTGGAGCCGTACACCGGAAAGGCGCGTGGCTCGCCGCCGAGCAGCTCGCAAACGCTCTTCTCTTCGAGCTTTCCCCGCAGATCCCACAGGGCGGTATCCAGCCCGCCGATTGCGCGCTGCAGGTAGGAGCCCGGAAATTTGTGCTCCTTCACGGGAATTGCGTCGATCAGGGCTTCGATGTTCAGGGCATCGTGCCCGAGCGCGTGGGGCGCCACCTGGCGGTGCACGATCAGAGCCGTGATATCCGCATTGTAAGGCGCCACCTGCCCCCAACCCTGCGCACCGGTATCCGTCGTGACCCGCACCAGGCAGACGAAGGCGTTGCTGAAAGTCTCGATGCGCTGGATCTTCATAATCAGTACTCACATACGCTCATGCTCGTATGTAGCGAATCACCGAGTCGGCATCGTGCCGCAGTGTTTAAAATGGCGTAGCCTCTGCGGGTCGACTACTCGCACGCATTAGCGGTTTGTCCGGTGGAGACGTTTCTTTCTGCGATCAATCTGACGCTCGGAGAGCTCGGGTATTGCGTAGTCGCGGTATCGGCCGGTGCATATCTAAAGGGCTATACGGGATTCGGCGCCTCGATGCTCTGGGTGACGAGTCTCTCGCTCGCGCTGCCGCCGCTGCAGGTTGTCCCCATGGTCCTGATGTTCGAGGTGCTCACGAGCATCTATCTGCTCCCCGGCCTCTGGCGGCAAGTTGACTGGAAATCAATCATCGTGCTGCTGATCGGCACCTGGGTAACCACCCCTTTCGGCGTCTACGCGCTGTCATCGCTTCCGGCGTCGCCGATTCGCATCGCGCTCGGGCTCGTCGTGATTGCCGCCGCAATTCTCATCTTGCGCGGATTCGCATTGAGCCGGGTTCCCGGAACGCCCGCGACACTGGCCGTCGGCGGCACCGCGGGATTGCTGAACGGCAGCATGGGAATCGTTGGTCCACCCGTGATTCTGTTCTACTTCTCTTCTCCCATCGGGGTTGCCGCGGGACGCGCATCGATTATCACCTACTTCATCGGTACGGACACTGTCGCCGTCGCGATATTTTCCGCTCAGGCCCTGATCGGCGAATCGCTGATATGGAGGACGCTTACGTTCCTGCCGGTTCTGTTCCTCGGGGTCGCGCTCGGCAACCGCGGATTTATCGGCACCGATCCCGCCAGATTCAAGCGGATCGCGCTCGTGGTCCTGATAGCCCTTTCTGTCGCGCTCCTGGTTCGTGCTGTCTGGTTTTCTGGCTAGTTGTCTACATCTTGCCTTTCCAGGGCACCAAGAGCTTTTCGATACGCCGCATCAGGAGGTCGAACGCAAAAGCAATGAGACCGATGACCACAATGCCCAGGAAGACGATATCGGTCGCAAGGAACCGAGCGGCATTGAGAACCATTACGCCGAGACCCGCCTTTGCCGCAACCATCTCTGCCGCGACCAGCGTTGTCCAACCGAATGCAATCGCGACTCGCATTCCGGTGAGAATCTCCGGCAATGCGGCCTTGATGACAACTTGCCAAATGACCTGATTCTTGCTTGCTCCCATCGAATAGGCGGCGTGGATCTGCTCGATGGATACCGACCGAACGCCGGCCCTCGCATTGATGGCGAGCGGCGCGAAACACGCGAGAAAGATGAGAAATATTTTGGAGAAATCGCCAATACCGAACCAGATGATCGTCAGGGGCAGGTATGCGAGCGGCGGAATCGGCCGGTAAAACTCGATGGGGGGATCGAACACACCACGGGCCATTCGGTTCATGCCCATGGAGATACCGATGGGCACGGCTGTGATAACGGCGAGGAAGAAGGATGTGAAAACCCTGTAAAGGCTCCACAATGTGTGCTCGAGCAGCGTGTGCTCGCTGAATCCCTCACACTCGGCCGTAACGTCTGCTCTCGCGCCGATGAAGACCATGAGCCTCTGAAAATAGTGCTCGGTGCACGCGATCTTGTTGAATTTCGCAATCACCATCTCGGGCGATGGCAGAAACAGAGGTCTGACAAGTTCCAGATGCGTGACCAGCCACCAGCTGAAGAGAATCACAACGATAGTGACGACACTGATCAGCGTGCTGCGACCGGAACCCGGCGCGCCGTAGGGATCAACTGTCTGCTGCGCAGGTCCGGCAGTCCTCAACGAAAACATTTTATCTACTTCTCCATTTCCTCACCGTAGATAATCGAAAGAACCTCTTCGCGAACTTTAATGAACTTCGAGGCCGATTTGATTTTCCTGGCGTCACCGGTATCGAAATACTCTGCGGAGAAATCGAGACTGTATTCGTGGGTAATGCGTCCCGGTCTTGGCGACATCACAATCAAGCGCGTCGCCATGAACAGCGCTTCCTCGACGCTATGTGTGATAAAAAATACGACCTTTTTGGTTTTTTTCCATACCTGCAAAATCAGCTCTTGCATGTTTTCCCGCGTGAACGCGTCCAAAGCTCCCAAGGGCTCGTCCATCAACAACATGTCGGGATTTGTCGTAAGGGCCCTCGCCAATCCGACGCGCTGCTGCATACCGCCCGAGAGCTGATAGACCGGATACGTTTCGAATTCCGATAATCCCACGAGGTTGAGATTTTCGCGTGCAATGCGGCGCCGCTCTTCGTGCTTTATACCCTGGAGCTTGAGCCCGAACTCGGTATTCTCCACCACGTTGAACCACGGAAACAGCGCATGCTTCTGAAAGACAACGCCTCTGTCCCTTCCCGGTCCCAGTACCGGTTCACCCATATGTGTGATTTGGCCGAATGTGGGTGGAATGAATCCGGCTATGACGTTGAGCAGGGTGGTTTTTCCACATCCCGAAGCACCGAGCGCGACGACGAACTCGTCTTCGGAGAAGTTTAGATTGACCTTTTCGAGCGCGTGAACGCTCCCCCCTCCGGTGATGGAAGGAAATACAACACCAATGTTGTCTAGTCTTAAGATTTCGGTCACGAGTGCGTGGAAAGAGCGTTCCCGGCCCGCAGGCCGGGAACGCCTCTTGGCGTTATTTCGTTTTTGTCAGGCTAGCATTTGCCATCAAGCACCATTTGGGCGTACTTCGGCGTGGCAGAATCCTTGTAGCTGTCCAAAACCGCGTCCAATTTGCCCTGCGACTTCAAAAACTGCGAAGCCGCCATGAGCGCGTTCTGAACGCCACCATCGAGCCATACAGGGGACACCTGCTGTTCGAGCGTTGGGTAGTCGTACAAGGCCAGCACACCTCCCACCTGATCGGCCTGGCCCGATACCGCTTTCGCGATCGCTTTCGCTTTGTCGGTTCCCGGTCCGTATGCACTCGGGTTCGATCGGTAATCGGCATCTGCTGCAGAAACCATCTTGACCCAGGCACAGGCAAAATCCGGGTTCTTCTCGGTAAAGCCCTTGCGCGCTACCATTGCGTCAAATGTCGCTTTACCCCAGTTGCTGAGATCGCCGGAGGTGATCAGCACGCGGCCTTTCCCCTTCATCCTGCCGAGCGCGGGATCCCAAACAAAGCCGCCATCGATGTCACCACGTTCCCAGGCAGCCACCATGTCCGGCGGTGACATGTCGATGACCCTGAGATCTTTCGGATTGATATTGAACTGATCGAGGGCGAACATCATGTGAAAATGCGTCGTCGATCCGAACGGCACTGCGATCGTCTTACCCTTCAAATCCTGCGGTGCGGTGACTTTTTCATTAACAACCAGAGCTTCCGCGTCATTGATATTGTCATAGATATAGATAACTTGAAGATCCACACCTCGGCTGAAGCCGGCGGCGGTTGGCGATGAACCGTTAAGAGATATGTCTACGGAACCCGAAGCCATGGCGTTGATGACCTCGGTGCCCGATGTGAATTTCACGAATTCGATGCTCTTGCCGGCGAGACCCTCTTTCTTTAGTCGTTCCATATTGGCCTTCCATGGACCGTATACCAATTGATAACCGACCGTTACATCCGCCGCGCTTGCGACGCCAGAAAATGCGGCTAGCGCGGCGACAAGGAAGACAGGGAGTTTGTTCAGGAAGCGTTTCATGGAATTCCCCTCCGTTTTCGATGCTTGTTATGAAGTTCCCGATTTAGGCGTCAGACGAAGTGCCGAGGCCCCGAGGCGAGACGTTATCACAATTTCTGCCCGCCATCATACCGGCTCGCCCGTGCCACGTACGCTGGACCGATGCCGGCAAAACCTGGTCCAGTTGTCCGAGCCGATGCTCCGAAGCGTTGACCAGGCTCAAGATTGCAAGGATGACAAAAACGGGCTCGAGTGACGCGGCTAAAACGTGATGACGTTTCGTAGCGCCTCGCCGCGATTGACCGATGCGATGGCCTCGTTGATTTGATCGAGCGGATAGCGTCCGGTGATCAGCTCGTCGAGCTTGAGCTTTCCCTCGCGATAAAGATTCACTAGCCTCGGTATGTCGGTGCCGACCCTGGAAGAACCCATCTTGCTGCCGAGAATTACCTGGCAATCGTTGGCAACCGTCAGCGGCTCGAAACCGGCGAGTTCTCCCGACGCCGGCATGCCGACCAGCACCAGCGTACCGCCCTTGCGGATGAGCCCGAACGCTTGCTCGATAACGGTTTTCAGCCCGACGGTGACGAACACGTAGTCCGCACCACGCCCGCCGGTCAATGCGCGCACCGCCACACCGGGTTCCTCGCGAGTGGAATTAATGCCACGGGTCGCACCGAAGCGTGCGGCCGCGGCGAGCTTATCGTCGGAGACATCAATGGCGATGATCTCCCGACAATCGCTCAACGCGGCGCCCTGAATGCTGTTGAGCCCGACGCCTCCCGTGCCGATGACGACGACATTGGAGCCGGCTTCGACCCGCGCCGTGTTGACGACCGCTCCGAGCCCCGTGATGACGCCACAGGCAAGCAACGATGCGCTGTCGAACGGAATCGCATCGGGAATCACGACCGCCTGCGACGCATCGACAACGACCTGCTCGGCGAACGCACCGGTTCTCAATCCCTGAACCATGCGGCTGCCATCGATGGCGCTGATGGGTCCACGCCGATCGAGCGGAAATTCGTTCTCGCACAGCACCTCGTCTCCCCTGGCACAGTGAAAGCACTGTCCGCATGAGCGAATGAGCGTAACGACCACGTGATCGCCGGCGCTGAAACCCTCCACGCCGGCGCCGACCTCCTCGACAACTCCCGATGCCTCGTGGCCGTAGACCGCTGGCAGGTCACCGCCCCAGGCACCATCGGCGTAGTGAATGTCGCTGTGACAAATCGCGCAGGCCGCAATCTTCACGCGAATCGATCCGGTACCCGGCGATGCCAGCTCCACCGCCTCGATGCTGAGGGGCCTGGCGAACTCCCGGCAGACGGCGGCTTTTATTCTCATGTACCCGGCCTCCACATCTACGCTCTGCTACTTTTCGAGAGCTTAAAGGATCGCAGACACCGGTTACGAGCTTGCGCGGTAGTGCTCGCGGAAGAACTCTCCGAGAAGCCGGAACTCGCCAGCGCGACCGCTGCCGCTTCTCCATGCGAGCCCTATCTCCCGGTAGGCGTCGTCACGCATCGGGTAGGTCTTCACGCTCGTGCCCGCCAGTATCGATGAATCCTCCGCCATCTCGGGGAGAAACGAGATGCCGAGATCCGCATCCACCATCTCGACGAGCGTCAGCAGGCTGCTGGCAGAGAAACGACTGACCTTGTCGAGCTTGCGAATCCGGCATGCGGAGATTGCGTGATCGCGCAGACAGTGGCCGTCTTCGAGAAGCAGCACACTCTCGGCATTGAGGCGATTGAAGCGATAGTGCCCAGGGTCCACCAGCTTGGTATCCGCGCGACAGGCGAGCCGAAACCGGTCCTTGAACAGGCGCATGACCTCGACGTTGCGCATCTCGAAGGGCAGTGCAAGCAGAATCAGGTCGAGATCGCCCGCCATGAGCCTGTCGTATACGACCTGGGTCGTGTCCTCGCGCAGTAGCGGCTGAAGCCGCGGGTATTTCTCGCGCAGCGCCGGCAACACCTTCGGCAGCAGAAACGGCGCGATGGTGGGGATCACGCCGAGCCGCAACGGGCCGGCCAGGGCATCGCGGTTGCCGGCGGCAATCTGCACCAGCGCCTCCAGGTCGCGGATGCACAGGCGCGCCTGGACAGCCACTTCCCGGCCCAGTTGGCTGACCGTGACCTTGCGGTTGGTGCGGTCCACCAGCCGCACCCCGAGCAGGGTTTCGAGCTCGCGGATCGCCACGCTGAAGGCGGACTGGGACACGAAGCAGGCTTCGGCGGCTTTGCCGAAGTGCTCGTGCTCCTCGAGGGCCACGAAGTAACGAAGCTGCTTGACGGTGGGAAGGTTCACGGGACGATCCGGAGGTGACGAGCTTATATTCGATTTTATATATCATTATTATTTATATAAGTCACTTTATTTAATATTCGAATATCCCCATAGTGCTGCTCTCGACGATCGAAAGCGGAGGACGGCCATGAGCATCGACATTGGAATTGAACAGGAAGATCGCCGCGCGATCAGCGAGGGCCTCTCGAGGCTGCTCGCCGACAGCTACACGCTGTACCTCAAGACCCACAACTATCACTGGAACGTCACCGGCCCGCTGTTCAGCACCCTGCACACGATGTTCGAGGAGCAGTACACGGAGCTGGCGGCGGCGGTCGACGAGATAGCCGAGCGCATCCGGGCGCTGGGCTTCCCCGCGCCGGGCTCGTACACGCGCTTCACCGAGCTGACCTCCATCGAGGAGGAGAACGGCGTGCCCGACGCGGAGCACATGATTCGCCAGCTCGTCATCGGCCAGGAGACCGTGGTGCGGACCGCGCGCGGAATCTTCCCGGTGGTCGAACGGGTCAACGACGAGCCGACGGCCGATCTGCTTACCCAGCGCATGCAGATTCACGAGAAGAACGCCTGGATGCTGCGTTCCATGCTCGAGACCGACAAAGCCGCCGTTGCGGGCTGAGCATGCCGCCGATTATCGAATTTTGACAACCGTGAACTAAGACAGAGGAAACAGATCGATGTTGGAAAATAGAGAAGGCAAGCGTGTGCCGAAAACGACTTTCCGAGTGCGACGTGGCCATGATTGGGTCGATGTCACGACCGATGAGCTCTTCGCGGGCAAAACCGTGGTGGTGTTCGCGCTGCCGGGCGCTTTCACGCCGACGTGCTCATCATCCCACGTGCCCCGCTACAATCAGCTCGCCCCGCAGCTTCGCGCGCACGGCGTGGACGATATTGTTTGCATTTCGGTGAACGACTCATTCGTTATGAACGAGTGGCAGACGTCCCAGAAAGCCGACGAGATTCGCTTCATACCCGACGGCAACGGCGCTTTCACGAACGGCATGGGCATGCTCGTAGACAAGGAAGAGCTCGGCTTCGGCAAGCGGTCGTGGCGCTACTCAATGCTGGTGAGGGACGGCGTCATCGAGAAAATGTTCATCGAGCCCGAAGTCCCCGGCGATCCCTTCGAAGTATCGGATGCCGACACCATGCTCGCCTACGTGGCGCCCGATGCTCCCATGCCCATGGACGTGACGGTTATGTCGCGAGACGGTTGTCCGCACTGCGTGCGAGCGAAGGAGTTGCTGCGAAACGCAGGGATCGATTTCGAAGAGCTGGTTCTCAATCGCGACTACACGGATCGCTCATTGCGCGCCGTCGCCGCGAGCGCGAGCGTTCCGCAGGTGTTCGTGAACGGCGACCACATCGGCGGGGCCGATGCGCTCGAGTCCTGGTTGGCCGAAAGAAAGGCCGCTTGAGGCGGTCCGATGACGGGAGCGGAGTTGTTCGCTCCCGTCATCTGCAGTGCGTAGGTTGGGCTGAGCCCATGAGTCCAGGGGCGAACCCGTTAGAGCGAAGCAGGCCGAGACTGTTCTCAAAAGCCATCCGCATTCTCGCCATCCATGGCGGTCGGGCACCCGAGTCGAGCAAAGCCCGACCTACGGAACTGGCGAGAGCACGACGGCGTGGCCGGCGTCCGGCGGCGTTGACACGGTGAACACGGCTGTCTCGGGCGTATACGGATTCGTGATATCGACGAACGCCGCCCAATCGCGGCGGTACTCGAGATAGTCGACGAGCCGGCCTCGATGGAGAAATACGATGACCGTGAGCAGGTCGTCCGCGATGAGCTTCTCACGGGTCTCCCGCGACCAGTCCCACTGGAACGGACAGTCGGCGACCGCACCGCCGGGCTTGTAGTTAACAAGAATCTCGGCTTGGTCCCAATCGAAGCCGGTGATACGCGACAAGCGCACGGGGTCGGCGCCCTCAACACCCGCATCGATGGCCGCGCGCAGCGCCTCGCGCAGCTCGGCGTGGCTGCGGCAGCTCTTGTAGGTCGTGATGAAGTGATACCCGAGGCCGAGAGTCAGCACGATCGCCGAGATATACAGCACCGGCCGCGTCGGCAATCCGGCCAATGCGTCCTTCAACATACGGCGTTCGATATGTAGCTAGAAGAAAGAACCCTCGCCGACGCGGAATCGCCGGCGAGGGGTGCTGCTTGGTATTTACCTATGGATTTTCAGGCCTTTCACCGCTGATGATCTTTCTCAACGATTCGGCGCCGCCGAAGCGCTTCACCTCCTCTTCGTAGGTCTTGTTCTCGCGCCTCGTCTCCACGACATGCCACCAGATCCAGAACGCCAGGCCCAAGATGAACCAGAGCATTTCCGTGCCGACGAAGGGATACATCGGACCGATATCGGTGATGGTGCCGGCCCAGTTTTCGAAGCTACCCGTAGACATATGCGTTCCTCCTCAATCTGCGCCCGCGCGAGCACCGACGGCCTCGCTCTCTGCGTTGATGATGCCCTGCTCGTCGGCGAAGCGTTCCGCGTTGGCCCCGACGTCGAGACCGGCGAGCTCCACTTCCTTGGGAATACGCAGCAAGCCGGCAGCATTCAGAATCTTTGCCGTGACCCAGCCCGGCAGGAATCCCAGCACCCAGAACATGATCACGGCGCCGATGAACTGACCCCACGGGGTAATGACGGCGAACGAGGGGTCCGGCGAGGACGGGTATCCCCACAGGAATATTCCGGCGATGAATACACCGAAACAGCCCGCGTACCCGTGCACGGCCACCGCGCCGACGGCATCGTCGATCTTGAATCTCTTCTCCACGAAATAGTGGACCTTGTACATGAAGATCACGCCACCCGCGGCGATGAACATCGCCTGTATCGGATGATACAAATCGTTGCCCGCCGATGCGGCGATGATGCCTGCGAGACCCGATGAGTAGGTCCAGAACGCATCGCCTTTGGACACGATGTAACCCATCAGGAGCCCTCCCGAGAGCGACATCAGGAAGTTGACGGTGATCGCGGACAGCGTGGTTGGCGCGAGATAAATATTGGTCGCCGAGAAGAACACGCCGTCGCCGTCCTGGATATCCCACATGGGCACGTTGCACGCCACATAGAATCCCCAGAATCCCGTATAAATGAGAAACAGACCGATGGTCACCAGCCAGGGATTGCGCGGATGGATGTTGCGCGGGGTACCGTCGGCGGCGAATTTGCCGATGCGCGGTCCCAGCACGAACAGGATTCCGAGGGCATACCCGCCGGCGATGGCGTGAATGACACCCGATGCGTAGGCATCGTGATAACCGAGCTTTTGCACCATCCAGCCCGCCGAGTGCCAGCCCCAGGCGGCGTCGATAATCCACCACACCGAGCCGATGCCGACCGCCAGAATCCAGAAGCCGGTCGACTTGATGCGCTCGATCACCGAGCCCGAGACGATGGACGCCGCGGTCCAGGAGAACAGCAGGAATGCCGCCCAGAAAACGCCGTTGATACGCGCCCATCCGGCCGTGTCATCGGCGGTCAGCGCCTCGGTCGCCGGGGTGCCGCCCATGTGCGGGCCCATGAGCTCGCTCCAGGCCACCGCCCACGGAGCAGACTCGATGCCGCCGGTGATGCCGGGGCCGTTTGGGAAGGCGAAATAGATCCACCATCCGAAGAAGAAGAACGTGATTGTCACCAACGGGATGAGCATGGTGTTCTTCATCAGCGTGTGCATGTGATTCTTGTGCCGGCTGGCACCGACCTCGTACATGCAAAAGCCGACGTGGATGAAGAACATGATCACCACCGTCAACCAGTAGTAGAACTCGGTAAAGAGTATTCCGAGTGCGGTTAGTTCATTGTCCATTCTCTACCTCCCCTCCGGTCGCTTTTTGCTTGATTGCCCCGCAGGCCCAAACCCCCTGGCCTCGCGGGCACGCACGCTCGAGCGGCTTCCCGTCACGTCCGACGACGTGATTGTTTATCTCGGGAAACTTGAGAAGTGAACGCGGATGAGGAACGCAACGAACGAAACGCGAGCGGGCAGCAACGGGGAACGTCCGAAAACCCCCGCATGGATGTGTCCCCCCGACGCGAAGTTGTCGCGGTTCTCATCTTCCCCCGATTTCCTCCTCGATGATTCGCGCGTGCAACACGAACCAACAGAGGATTAATATACTGGAAATTCTTTCCCAATGTGCAACAAATATTCAACACACGACAGGATCGGTCGGCACTAATGGCTCCCAAGACTTTGAAAGAAAAGGGCTCCGGCACGCCAGGCGCTCCGACCACACGGCGCGTACAGGGAGCGGCGCCCGCCAATCAGCTGGAGATCGCCATCGGTCAGCAGGTGCGCGCATTTCGCAAGCAGCTGAGCATGACCGTGGCGGAGGTCGCCGGCCAGGCCGATCTGTCGCCGGGCATGCTGTCGAAAATCGAGAACGGTCTGACCTCGCCGTCACTGGCGACCTTGAAGGCGCTTTCCGGTGCGCTGAACGTTCCGGTCACGGCATTTTTCCGAAAGTACGAGGAGGAACGCGATGCGACCTTCGTCAAGGCCGGTCAGGGGCTCAACATCGAGCGCCGCGGCACCCGCGCCGGCCATCAGTATCAGCTGCTGGGCCATACGGTGGGCAAGCAGGTGTTCGTTGAGCCGTACCTGATCACGTTGACCGAGGAGTCCGATGTCTTCCCGCTGTTTCAGCACGACGGGGTCGAGTTCATCTACATGCTGACCGGCGAGGTCATCTATCGCCACGCCAGCGAGACCTTCCGCCTGACCCCGGGGGATTCGTTGTTCTTCGACGCCGATGCGCCCCACGGCCCGGAGGAGCTGGTGGACCTCCCGATTCGCTTTCTGGCCGTCATCGTCGAGCCCCGGGGCGCGGATTCGTGAAATGGCCCATTAGGAAGGGGCTCATTCATGTGGGGAAAGTTTTTCTCTTGCAGGTTGATCCGGCCCGAGCGAGGGTTTACGCTCATCGGGCTCGGGAATTCGGTCCCATTGGCTCGAGCACAGTCGCTCACCAGGAGGCACCATGTGTGGCATAGCCGGCATCATGTACAAGACCCGGGGCGCTCTGGGAGGCACCGGTCGGGCGCTCATCGACATGCTCGACGGCTGCCAGCATCGCGGCCCCGACTCCACCGGATTCGCGCTCTACGGTGACGCCGCCGAAGACCGGCTGCGTCTGCGCTTCTTCGTCGGCGAAGGCGACGAGGCGGACACGGCCGTGGCGCGCATCAAGGAGCGCTTCGACGAGCACGGCGCCGCCATCGTCGAGGAGCAGCGGGTGGGCAACAACTACCGCTGCACCGTGAACTTCGACGGCGACCTGCAGAAGTTCGCCTACGCGATGGAGCACGCCGCCAAGGTGATCTCCATCGGCTCGAGCCTGGAGATCGTCAAGGACGTCGGCAGCGCCCACGATGTTGACGATCGCTACGGCGTGCACACGCATCAAGGTACCCATGGACTCGGCCACGTGCGCCTCGCCACCGAGTCCGACGTCAAGCCCGAGGCGTCGCATCCCTTCTGGGCCACGGGCTTCGCCGATGTGGCCATCGTCCACAACGGCCAGATCACCAACTACTGGAAAATGCGCCGGCGGCTCGAACGACGCGGCTTCGAGTTCACCACCGACAACGACAGCGAGCTCATCGCAGTCTATCTCGCGGACAAGTTGTCCCAGGGCATCTCACTCAAAGACGCGTTGGCGACTTCCATCGACGATCTTGACGGCACGTTCTCGTTTCTGGTTTCCACCAAGGACGAGATCGGCTACGCCAAGGATCGTCTGGCGGCGAAACCCATGATCATGTACGAGACCGACGATCTGATCGCCGTGGCTTCGGAAGAAGTGTCGCTGAATCGACTTTTTCCAGGCCAGGCGCTCAGCACCGTGGAGCCACCACCGGGAACTTTTGATACGTGGTCACGATCGATCTAGCGAAAATCCGGGTTCGTGAAGCGAACGAGCTCATCCGCAAGCACGGAGCCGCGGGTGAGGACGTCACCATCGTCAATCCCGATGCCCGCCATCACATCGGCGTGGGGCTCACCGACCCGATCAACGTGCACGTCAAGGGATCGGCCGGGTACTTCTGCGCGGGCCTGACCGATCGGGCGCGCTTCGAGGTCGATAACAACGTCGGCTGGGGGCTCGGCGACAACATGTACAGCGGATCGGTGGTGGTGCGTGGCAACGCCGGCGCCATCGCCGGCGTCGGCATCCGCGGCGCGGAGCTCGTGGTCCACGGCAACATCGGCTCGCGCGCCGGCCAGGTCATGAAAGAGGGCACGCTCGCCTGTGCCGGCAATGCCAACTTCATGGCCGGCTACATGATGTACGGCGGGCGTATCATTATTCTCGGGCATTCCGGCGAGCGCGTCGGCGAGGACATGACCGGCGGCACCATATTCGTCGGCGGCGACGTGCAGTCGCTGGGCTCGGATGCCGAGCAGGTCGATATCGAGGACGCCGAAAAGGAATCGATCCTGGAGTTTCTCGATCGTTACCAGATCAAGCACCGCGGAACGTTCAGCAAGATCGTCAATGCCGGCAAGAAGCTGCGTTACGGCTCCGCGGAGCGCCAGATGCGCAGCCTTCCCTTCTTCGGCTTCTCCGGCACCTCCGAGTACTGGAACCCGAAGGTCCAGGAGGACATCCACATCAAGGCCCAGAGCGGGCGCTACCGCATTCGCGGCTACGGCGGCGCGCGGCCGTTGCCGCATGTGGCCGATCTGGCGTTCAAGAAGGACCTCTCCGGGGCGGGGCGCGACCCCGACGTGATCTCCAAGGTTCGGATGTACACCGAGATCGGCGGCATCAACGGCGCCGAGCCCCTGAAGCTCAGCATGCCGGTGATGATCGCGCCCATGAGCTACGGGGCGCTCAGCCGATCCACCAAGCAGGCGGTGGCCATGGCCTCGGCGATGTCGAAAATCGCCGAGAACACCGGCGAGGGCGGCATGAGCGACGCGCAACGCGACGCCGCCGGGCAGCTCATCTTTCAGTGCCTCGGCGGACGGCTGGGCTGGAACATCCACGACATGAAGCGCGCCGACGGCCTGGAGATCTACATCTCCCAGGGCGCCAAGCCGGGACTCGGCGGCCAGCTCATGGCCAAGAAAGTCACCAAGGAGCTCGCGGCGATCCGCGGAATCCCCCACGGCATTGATCTCCGCTCGCCCTCGCGGCACCCGGACATCCTCGGCGCCGACGATCTGGTCATCAAGATCGAGGAGTTTCGCGAAGCCACCGGCTACCGGTTGCCGGTGAGCGTGAAGCTCGGTGCCGGGCGCGTGCGCGACGATATCAAGATCGCGGTCAAGGACGGTTTCGACTTCGTCGAGCTGGACGGCATGCAGGGCTCGACCGGCGCCGGCAGCGGCGAGGTCATCGACTTCGTCGGTATTCCGACGCTCGCGGCGATCATGGAAGCGTTGGACGCGCTCGAGGAGATCGGGCGTCGCGACGACATCGAGATCGTGCTGATGGGCGGGCTGCGCGACGGCGTCGACGCGGTGAAGGCGCTGTGCCTGGGCGCGGACGCCGCCGCATTCGGCACCTCGGTCATCATCGCCGGCGGCTGCATCGCCTGCATGCAGTGCCACGTGGGCCAGTGCGTCACCGGAATCGCGACCCAGGACCCGGAGCACGAGAAGCGCTACAAGCCCAACGTCGAGGCGGAGAACATCCACCGGTTTTTGGAAGGCGTACGCTGGCAGATTGCCGCCATCACCCAGGGGCTCGGTTACGACGATGTGCGCGCGCTCAATCGGGACGATCTGGTGGCGCTGACACCGGAGGCGGCCGCCATCACGCGCTTGCCTTACGCGCCGGAGTACCGCAAGCGCAATCCGGAGCTCTCGGTGCAGGCGGGCTGACGTGGCCGTCTACGATATCAACCGCATTCTCGTGCCGAAGGCGCCGCCCGAGTACCGAGACGATACCGCCGACATACATTACGTGCCGGCGCCCTGTCAGGTGGCGTGCCCAGTCGGCACCGACGCGCCTTCCTATCTCGCCTACATCTGGGAAGGCAAGTACGAGGAGGCCTTCGAGGCCATCACGGCGACCAATCCGTTCAGCTCCATCTGCGGGCGCGTATGCGACGCGCCGTGTGAGCCCGCCTGCCGGCGGACTTCCGCGGACGGCGCCGTGCAGATCCGCAATCTCAAACGCTTTGTCATGGACAAGGTGGGCCATCGGTACGATCCGCCCGCCATACCCGTGACCAAGTCCCAGAGCGTGGGCATCGTCGGCGCGGGCCCCGCGGGACTGGTCGCTGCACACGATTTGTGCGCGGCGGGCTACTCGGTGGATGTTTACGAAATGACCGATCGGCCGGGCGGCATGATGGTGTGGGGCATTCCCGCGTTTCGCCTGCCGCCGGGCATCATCGAGGAAGATATCCAGCGCCTCCGGCAGCGTTGCCCGGGGCTCACCATGCACTTCTCGACGGCGCTCGGACGCGACATGAGCCTCGATGAATTGAAGCAGCGCCACGACGCGGTGTTGCTCACCATCGGCTCCTGGTGGGGCAAGACCATGGGCATTCCCGGCGAGGACGACGAACGTGTCGTCGACGGCGTCGGATTCCTGAGGCGCGTGAACGCCGGTGAACGTCCGGAGCTTCCCGAGACAGTGGTCGTTGTCGGCGGCGGCGATGTCGCCATGGACGCCTGCCGTGTCGCCAAGCGCCTGCCCGGCTGCAAGACCGTCAAGGTGATCTACCGGCGCGGACCCGACGAGATCCCCGCGCGGCGCATCGAGCTCGAAGGCGCCGTCAAGGAGGGCATCGAGTTCGTCTACAACACCCAGCAGGTGTCGGTGGCCGCGCACGGCAATCAGCTCAGTCTTCGTTGCGTGCGCACCGAGGCCGGCGAGCCCGGCGAGGATGGCCGGCGAAGGCCGGTGATCGTGCCGGACAGCGAGCACGACATCGCCTGCGGCATGGTCATCGCCGCGGTCGGCCAGCAGGCCGAGTGTGAAGAGCTCGATCGGCGCGGCATGATGAGACCCGATCGTGTGCGCGCGGAATTCGATCGCATGCGCACCGATGACGCGAAAGTCTTCGCGGCCGGCGACGGGGCCTTCGGGGGATCCACCATCGTCATGGCCATGAGTCATGGCCAGCGCGCGGCCTACTACGTCAAGGCGTTCCTGGAGGGGCGCGACGAACCGATGCCCTATCGAACACCCTATCGCACGCGGCGCGTGCCGGTGGCCCAGGATCTGCTGTGGGAAAAGCTGCCGGTGCAGGAACCCGAATTTTTCGGCCTCGGTAAAAACCCCATCGAATTTCCGGAGATCGAATCGACCTACGACGAGGAGACGGCACGCAAGGAAGCAGCACGCTGTTACCGCTGCGATGCGGAGACCGGATCCGCCGATTACTCGGTGCGTCATCGCGAGGATCTGTTCTCCATGGCGCGCACCAACGTGGTCGATCACGTCAAGCACAAGGCGATGCTGGATCGCCGCCTGCGACTGCGGGAAAACCCGTTTCCCGAGGGTCGTGCACCGAGCCTCGACGATTTGATATTCCTGCCTGCCAACCTGTCGCGCCTGGTGATCGACCCGTACCGCGAAGCGTGCCGGATCAGCACCGATCTCGGGGGCAAGCTGGATCTCGAGATGCCGTATCTGGCGACCGGATTCGACGACGCACCGACGGATGTGCGCATCGCCGTGGCCACGGCGCTAGCCACCCTCGGTTTGAGCTACGTGGGCAAGCGCACCATCGATGAGCGCGCCGACGGCCGCGTGCCCTGGCTGCAGCTCGTCGTGCCCGGCGAGTCCGATCCGAGCGCCTCGGCGAAAGCGCTTGTGCACGTGCAGAAGTCCGTCTTTCAACCACCGGCGCTGACTCGCCTGCACGCGGATCAGCTGCTGGGTATGGCGGTCTCATCCACCGAAATTCTCGAGCAGTGCATCGTCCATGCCCTGGAGCACGAATTCGACATGCTGCTGCTCGACGCCACGCGTGGAATCGAGGGACGCTGGCCGGAGCTCTCGGGGACGCCGAATCCGAGCATACTCCGTGACGCCATCGCCATTCTCCGGCGCCTGGGGCAGGAGGAGGAAATCGACCTGGTGTATTTCGGCGGCGTGCGCTCGGGCACCGATTCCGCCAAGCTCATCGCGCTCGGCGTCAAGGCGGTGGTGCTGGGCACGGCGCTCGGAATCGCCGCGGGCGGGGCCATCTCCGCTGGTGCCAACCTCGAGTTCGCACCGGACTGGAGCGAGGAAGAGCGCAGCGGCGGCATCGTCAATATCGTCAACGCCAGCGCCGGCGAAGCCTCGATGATGGCGCGCTGCACCGGCAAAACGAATCTGCACAACCTCGAGCCGGAGGACCTGCGCGCGATCACCATCGCGACCTCGCAGGCGATCGGCGTGCCGCTGACCGGACTGCGCCCGGCGTAGAGCGTTTTCGGGGAATCCGATATTCTCTCGCGGGCAGGGGAATTCGATCCTGTAGCAGCACCGTCGGTTGGGCTTGGCTGCGCTTCGCCCAACCGACGGTGCTCCTACATGAGAAAATCAAAAAACGAATGGGAGGTTCACCATGGCCGTTGATCTCGACAAGATCGCGAAATCCGAGGGCATAAAGTACTTTCTCATCAGCTTCGTCGACCTGTTCGGCGTTCTGCGCTCGAAGCTCGTTCCGGCGCGCGCCATCGCCCAGATGCAGGCCGACGGCGCGGGATTCGCGGGATTCGCCGCATGGCTGGATATGACCCCGGCCGACCCGGACATGTTCTCCATTCCCGATCCGGAGAGTCTCATTCAGCTGCCCTGGAAACCGGAGGTCGCGTGGCTTGCCGGGGATCTGTGGATGGACGGCAAACCGGTGGAGGCATCGCCCCGCATCGCACTCAAGCGCCAAATCGAGAAGGCCGCGGGGCAGGATCTCTACATGAAATCCGGTGTCGAGTGCGAGTACTTTCTGGTCAATTCAGACGGCACTGCGATTTCCGACGATCGTGATATTCAGGAGAAGCCCTGTTACGACCAGGCGGCGCTCATGCGCCGCTACGACGTCATCAGCGAAATTTGTGATTGCATGATCGAGCTTGGCTGGAATCCCTACCAGAATGACCACGAGGACGCTAATGGTCAGTTCGAAATGAACTGGGATTACACCGATACCCTGGTGACAACAGATCGCCATGTGTTCTTCAAGTACATGGTGAAATCGATTGCCGAGAAACACGGACTGCGAGCGACTTTCATGCCGAAACCGTTTCCGAATCTTACCGGCAACGGCTGTCACGCCCATGTATCGGTGTGGGACAAGTCGGGAAGCGTGAACAAATTTTCCGATGACAGCGACGAGATGGGCCTATCGAAGCTTGCGTATCAGTTCCTTGGCGGCGTGCTGCACAATGCCGACGCGCTTGCAGCAATCTTCAATCCCAGTGTCAATAGCTACAAGCGCATCGATGCGACGGTGACGCTCTCCGGCGCCACCTGGTCGCCCAATGCCATTAGCTATTCCGGAAACAATCGCACACACATGGTTCGAATTCCGGATCCCGGCCGCTTCGAGCTACGCTTGATGGACGGCGCTGCCAATCCGTACCTGCTGCAGGCCGGTGTCCTGGCCGCGGGTTTGGACGGTATCGCTAACGCAAGGGATCCGGGCGAGCGGCTGGACATCAACATGTACACAGAAGGACAAAGGCTGCGGCGAATCCGCCGGCTTCCCTTGAACATGCTCGATGCCGTACGCCTGTTCGACAAGAGCAAGGTTCTACGCGAAGCCTTCGGTGATGAGCTCATCAGCAGCTATGTGAAGCTCAAGCTCAAGGAGTGGCAAAGCTACTCGACCACCATTACCCCATGGGAGCGCGACCATACGCTCGATGCTTGATCGCCGCCTGCGCAGCTCTGCAGGAGCGAGTTACCTTCCGGGAATGAGCGCGCTCGCGAACCGGAGGCGTCGGTGTTCACGGGCAAGCGCGCTTTTACGACGCGTCTTCGTTAGTTGCGCGCTAATGATACTCGCGAGCTGCGGAACGATTTACGTCAATCCGGCGGACCGCAATCCGAAGTATCTCAAGGAGACCGATTTCATTTCCAGCCGAAACACGGAAATGACCTATCGACGCATCTACACCATGCTGTACCGGTGCACGAGTGGTTACTATCGTATTCGGGGCAACTACGACCCGGATGCACGGCACGCGGAGATTTCGGTGGACACGGGCGTCGGATTCCAGAACGACCTCTATTTTGCGGATTCCCACGTGATGCGCATCGTTATCGACGCCGACGGACTCGAAAAGAGCACGGTACAAATCAAACAGACGAGTCGCCACGGCGCGCCGTTCGCGAACGCCATGGCACAGTGGGTGAACGAAGGCAGCGACGACTGCGCTGCCGGATCCTAGCGGGAAGACTTGCGTTTGCCGTTCGACGAGGAGCTGGAGCTCCTTCCGTCTCTACCCAGCTTCTTCAGCTTAGACTGAAGCTGGTCGATGGTCTGCATGTTCTCACCGTAGGCTCTGACGAGCTGTCGCGTGAGATCGGACAGCCCCTTGATCGCGATGGTCAGGTCGTCCTTTCTCGCGTTGACCAGGTCGATCTGCATGAGGACCAGGCCAGCCACGTCCTCGGGGCGCGAAACGATCCGCGGTTGCTGAGCGGCGGCTGCCTGGTCGGCGGCGGCGCCCGGGGGCGGCGTGGCCCTGGAGCCCGGATTCTGGTCATCTCTCGTGCTGGCCGATTCCTGAGTGCCTTTGGTCATGGCTCGTGCGTCCTTAGATGGTGGGTTCGGAAACGGTCCCTACGCACCGCTTCGACATGTCCTTTATCGGCCGGATCCCGGGATAGTTTAGCCATCCGAGGCCCCGGCACGGCCCCGAGCCGCGGGCGAGGGCCGCGATCGGCTCACCCGGCGTGCGGGGGGTGCGCGATTCGCCCGGTTCGCGCGGTGGAGGTGTCCCGAGCGTGACGGAGTCGGCAATTTGCGTGCTTCCGGGGCGTCAATCGTCACAGCGGTGTAGCGCCCAAGGTTTAAGGAATGCCGGATCCGGCCGATACTCCTTTTAGGAATTTAGTTAACCGCCAGAGGGGTGAGCCATGGCTTACGCCATCCCCAAGATACCGGCTTCGGACAAGGAACCGCCGGCCGAAGCAGGAGAAGAGGCCCCGAATACCCGGGATGCCGATAGGCGGCACGTTGCCTGGCTGCAGCTGCACCCTGAAAAACGCGGCGCGGACCCCTATCGCTACGTCCTGCTTCTGCGCTTCACCCTTCTGAATCTGTTCGGCTTCGGCCTCCTGGGCGCGGCCTATGCCCACGGGCTCGTGGCCATGGCTCTGGAAGCCGATCGGACCTATCTGTCGCTGGTCATCTTCCTGGTGTTTCTCGTCGGGCTGGGCTTATCGGCCCACAAGGTCTGGCAGACCAGCCATGAGCTCAACAGCGTGCGCGACTTCGAATCCGGCGACGACTCTCCGGCGGCTCGCTACCTGGCCCCGATGCTGGACGGAGACGCGGACAGCCGCGCCAACCTGGTCGGAGCCCTGCGAATGAAGATTGCCCACCGCACCGCGGTGGTGCGCCACATTGCCAACAGCCTGGTTCTGCTAGGACTGATCGGCACGGTGGTCGGCTTCATCATTGCGCTCGGCGGCGTCGATCCCGAGCACGCATCCGATGTGAAAGCCATTGCGCCCATGGTATCGACGTTGATTCAGGGCATGTCGACGGCACTCTACACGACTCTTATCGGCGCCGTGCTCAATGTCTGGCTGATGGCGAATCACCAGGTTCTCGCTGGCGGCACCGTGAAGCTGATCACGGCACTGGTGGAAATGGCGGAGATCCATGCGCGAGATTGACCTTTTCGACGACGAAAGCGGCGCCACCGTGTTTCGCGACGTGATCATGCTGGCGCTCGCCGGATTCGTGATGATCGTCATGTTGCTTCTCCCGCACATCAATCCCCGTGCCGCTGAAGAGCAGGAAGCACGCAGCCCTGGAAACGTCATCGTCGAGCTGCGCTGGCCCGACCACATTGACGCAGACGTGGACCTTTGGGTGGAGGGCCCGAATGATTCACCGGTCGGATATTCGAACAAGGATGGAAGGGTGTTCAATCTGCTGCGAGACGACCTGGGACGCGATTCAGACCTGACCGATCTCAATTACGAGTTCTCGTATAGCCGCGGCGTCCCCGCGGGAGAGTATACGGTCAATGTGCATTTGTATCGAAACAGCGGGCATTACTATCCAATTCCGGTCACTGTCGCGGTCAGCGTGAAAGGTAACGACGCCTCGTCGTCACAACGCTTGCTGAACACGAAGCTGGACCTTCTGCGTGAAGGACAGGAAACCACGGTGTTTCGCTTTCAGCTCAACGAAAATGGCGATCTCATAGCAGGAAGCGTGCACGATCTTCCGCGCGCGCTGCGCAGCAGGGTGAAATTGTGACCGAGCTCTATATCTTGTTTGCCGCGTCGACGGCGCTGGCTGCTCTTCTGGCGATGATCAGCATTTGGTCGCATCGCAAGCTGACCGCCAAGGTGACGGCATTGGTAGCAACTGCGCTTTTCATCCCCACGGTGTACATGAGTTACTCTGATCTGCTGAGCCGCCCGAAGCCCGCCAGTCTGGAATGGTGGCACCGGGATGCGTCTGAAGCCACAGTCGTCGGCTCGAAGCTGCGAGAGGGGGAAGCGATCTATCTGTGGATCGAGTTGGCGGAGGCCGACGAGCCGCGTGCCTACCGGTTGCCCTGGGCGCAGGAGCTGGCCAAGCAGCTCTACGGCGCTCAGCGCGAGGCGGAGGCAAAAGGAACGAAGGTGAAGATGCGCTTGCCGTTCAGGAACCGAACCGACGAGCAGGAGCTGCTGTTCTACGCTCAACCGCAGCCGCCGCTACCGCCCAAGAGTGCCGGGCGCGAATCATCCAGCTACTTTCAGCATTCCAGCACGCGTTCAAGGCGCAACGACATCGGCGGAAGCTGACGGTTTGCGGCGGCGATCGGCACCGAGCCGTGGTGCCGGCGTAATGACCGACTGAAATGCCTGGCCACGGTCGGGCGCCTGCGCCTCGTCGGGCATCGTCGAGGCATCGGGAATCGCGATCGTCAACACGACACCCAGAGCGCCCGCGGCGACGACTGCCACGCGCCATCGGCGCAACAATCCCCACGGTCGGCGTTGCGGACCTTTTTCGCCAGCCATGATTCGCTCGAGGAGTTCCCTGGCGACGGAGCCGACGGCGCCGACGAGTCCGCGGGATCTGCGCGTGACAATCGATACCAGATCGGCATCGAACGGGCTGTCGCCGACCAGACCGGCGCGACACAGACACATGTGCAAATAATCACTGACCTGTTCGTGGTCGAATCGAGGCATATCGAACGTGGCGACGGCACCCGAAAAGCGAGCGGTCCCGGGGAGCGCTTCGAGGTGCGGCATCAAGTCGGGCTCGGCACCGATCAGAAACCGAACCCCGTATTTCTCCCAGCGCTTGGCAAGGTACTTGAGCTGGCCGAGGGCATCGGGCTCGAGAAGGTGGGCGTCATCGATGACGATGACGACGTTGCGCGAGCGAGCCGTGATCATCTCGAGAAACGTGTCCGCATCCCTCAGCTCGGCAACGACCGGTTCGCGCAGCGGCAGACCGAAAGTCGATACCAGTGCGTGAGTGAGCGCCTTGGCATCGTATTGGACAAGCCCCCGCAGGTAGAAAACCCTGAATCGTCCGGCTGCTGCTGCGGCGACCATATCCAGCATGGTGCTCTTGCCGCTGCCCGGTTCGTCGACCAGCAACACGTTGGCGTGCTCGAGCGCCCGGCCAAGCTCTTCGAGGCGCGCGGTGAGGGCCGGCGTGCTGAAGTAGAACGCGCGGTCCGCGGTGTTTGGGAAGGGCTCCTTTTCAAAGCTGAAGGCTCGCATACGCAGAAAGGATCGGCCGTCTTCGTCGGTAATTGATAGGAATTCGTCCCGGCCTTTGGGTTTACCGTCACATCGTTCATTCGGTGGAGGCGGGACACCCGGAGCGAGACGGTGCGCAAACACCTCGTCCCCCGGCGACAAGGCGTCATCCGTCGCTTGCATTCGGCCACGCCATCAAAATCGCACGATGTACCTGTTCAGCGCGTTGCAGGACGGGACGCAGCCGACGTTGCCCAGGATTTCGGAATTGCCGAACGGCCGGCGCCCTTGGCAGCCGCGTAAGACGTCGCCCACAATCTCGGCCGCCGGCCGATCTTCATGACTAGAATTTTTTCCTGCCGGCGTTGGGTTGCCGTCAGGTCCGATAGCGCTTTGCTCTGGTGAGCATTTCCGGTAACCCGACGATTGCGTTCTGGGACTCGAAGTCGAGCATCTTGTCGAGCTGGGAGATGGTCGTTCCTTCTCTTTTCAGTGTCTCGAGAAACGGCTGCAGCTGCTTGCCGATGAAGCGCCCGATTGCACCCGGGTGTATGACGATGGAGAACCCCAGCCGCTCGAGCTGCTTCGCGGGCAGCAGCGGCGTCATGCCCGTTTCCACCATGTTCGCGAGCAGTGGCGCGTCAAGGCTTTTGCCGATTCGCTCGAGCTCCGCCTCGCTGCGGGGCGACTCGACAAAGATGACGTCAGCGCCGGCCGCCGCGTAAGATTGTGCACGCTCGAGGGCTTCGTCGAGGCCGAGCACACCACGCGCATCGGTTCGCGCGATGATAATGAAGTCCGGGTCTTGGCGGGCATCCAGGGCCGCCGCCAGCTTGCCGAGCATATCGGACACCGGGATCAGGCGCTTGTGGTCAAAGTGCCCGCAACGTTTCGGCATCTCCTGATCTTCGATGTGGCAGCCTGCGACGCCGGCCCGCTCGTAGGCGCGAATGGTTCGCATGACGTTGACGGCGTTGCCATAACCCGTATCGGCATCGGCGATGAGGGGGATTTCGACGGCATCCGCGATTCGCCCAGCCTGGTCGAGCATCTCGGAAAAGCTAACGAGCCCCAGGTCCGGCACGCCGAGGCGCGAATGCGAAACACCGGCGCCGGTCATGTAGACGGCCTCGAATCCCGCCGTCTCCACCATGCGTGCCAGATAGGCATCGTAGGTCCCGGGACAGAGCAGAATCTCCGGCCGCTCGATGAGGGCTTTGAGTCGCGTCGTCTTGCGCATCGGCGCTAGCCTAACATCGCGGCGCAAAAAAATGTCGATCCCGGTCTCACCGGAATTCGAATCCAACCTGCCGCAGGGGCGGGCGTTTCGACCGGGCTCAGTTGCCGACCCGCTGAAGTCCGTCGTCGAGAAAATGCTCCAGCTTCTGATAGTCGTCGCCGTCGAAGCTCTTGAACCGCAATCCGATGCGGTATTCGTTTTCCGCTACCCGGCGCGAGAATACCGCCGTGCAGCGCGTGTCGATGACGTCGGGCATGCCCGAGGACTCGGGAAAGCGCAGCCGCACGTCCACCTCCCGGGTGCTACTGGGAAGGCGGCGCTGGTCGAGGGGCAGAATGCTGTTTACCGTGATCCGATCGCAGGCAATCTGGATACCCGCCGGCGACAGGTTGACGGTGATGGCGTGGATGAGCTCGCCACTCGCTGTCGACACCTCCACGGGAAGATGCGCCGGGACCCTCGGATAGTCTCTTTTATACTTTCTCACGCGGAACTTCGCTGGCTGGGTGCGGCCACTGGCATGCTGAAGTGCGGGCCCATCAGCACCGCACCTCCCCCTGATCGAAAGCTTAGCCCAAGGACTCGTCGACAACCGCAGATTAGCGATTCCGCGCGTACGCTCTGCGGCCTATTTCACAGCTTTTGAACGCCACCGGCAGCAATCGAAGGACCCCGCGGAGGGGGTCCCCCGCCCCAGCTTGCCCGGCAGCACCCCGCTGGGGAAGGGCGTGTTAAGCCGGCGCCGGAGCGCCGTCCCTGCCAACCGTGTGCGCGACCGCCAGGCGCACGGCCCCGAATACGAATCAGCTTCCTCAGGCCGTGTTGCGCCTGCGCCGCGCCTCGGCGAGCGGTAACGCGCGCCGCTCCTCCTCGTAGGTGTCGCAACGTTCCAGGTATTCTCTGGTGCTCTTCGGCATCGGCACCCGCGCACCCGATATATAGGTGAGCAGGTCATTACCATCGGAAATCAGCCGCATGCCCTGATCGATCATGCGCAGCTCGCTGCTGGAGGCGTGCTTGGAGATCTGCGGCCGGAACCCGAGCAGTGCCTCGCCGGCCGCTACGAAGCGCGGCCAGATTTCGAATATGGCGGTATCGGTGCGGATGGTCTCGCTCTCGAGCTTGGCTGCTTCGCAAACTTCCTTGATGAGCGGGCCAGCCCCGGAGAAAGCCCGATCGTCGGCGAACAGCTCGCACATCCTTGCGCCGATCATGTCGATGTTGCGCATGGTTTGAGCGATTTTGACGTAGCGCGAGTTGTAAAAATCCTCGATGCTCATGGTGAATGCCTTGAGCGGCTCGCCCCACAGCTCGTCGATGCCCTCATGACCGCTGTAGTGCTTGACGGTCTTTCCGAGCTCCAGCGCCTCCTGAAAGTAGTCGCCGCACTGGCGCATGAGCTCGTTGTCCGGGCTGATGTGAACGCCTTTTTCTCCGAGATCGACCACCGTTGTGAAAATGTCTGCGGCCCGATTGAATAGCGCGCCCGCGAGCATGGCGCCGTTGACGCGCTTCCTGGCGGGGTCCGGTTCGGCGTCGAAGGCGCTGCGCGCGAGGTCAAGGCTCTCGCCGGGAGTGTTGATGCCGTGCTCGGTATGATGGAACAGCCGCCGGGTGAGGCTATCGATGAGGCGCTTCTTGGCGGTCAGTGATTCCTCGGGCGGGGCGTAGTACCGAATCCAGTATCCGTCAAAATAGATGCAAGGCTTGGCGCCGACGTCCTTTCGAGTGCCGTTTTTTACTTTTTTTGACACCACGATCTCTCCTCACTGCAGCTGGAAGGCGGACGCGAGTGCCGGCAAGAGGCTGTCAAAGGACCCGGCGGGAAGCATGCTTCGTGTCTGCCAGGACAAGACGATATCATACGCAGCGGGAATTTCGACTACCGATCGAGGCCCCGGCCCGTGAGTGGCGACTGGCGCGGCGACGGTGGACTCGGATCCGGGACGAGGCAAAAAAGGGGGGCGAGCCCGTGCTCGAGCGACTGTTCGACCTCGAGGGTCATGGCACCG
>JBFICP010000002.1:0-35504 GCA_041581935.1 Gammaproteobacteria bacterium
GCGCATCGTCTCGAGCCCCGAGCTGTTTGGAGAATTCAGTCGCGAAGCCGCTCGACCCGCCATCGAAATCGCGTCCATTCACCATCTTTACAAGGTCGTTAACGGCCGACCGCTCGAACGTCCCTGGTGGTACTACGACGTCGCGGTCCAGGGGGACGGTCTCGTCGATATCCAGTCACATCTCGTGGATCAGGTGCAATGGATGGTCTCCGGTGACACACCGAACGACTTCGATGGCGATGTCGAGCTGCTCGACGCGCGGCGCTGGAGCACTTCGGTTCCGCTCGCGCTCTTCCGCGACACAACGCGCGAGAAGACGTTTCCGGACGCGCTCTCGCGCTATGTCGAAGACGATGTGCTCACGCTTCCGTGCAACGGCGAGATCGAGTACCGGCTCGACGGCGTGCGGGTGCGCCAACGCGCCGAGTGGGGCCAGCGCGAGCCCGAGGGCACCGGCGATCGCCACCCCTGCACGATTCACGGCACGCAGCTCACCGTGTTCACGCGTCACGGACCCGAAACCGGATATGTTGCCGAGCTGGATCTCGAGCCATGCGCGGACACGGATCTCGAGCCGGCGCTGAGGGAGGCGCTGGCGGCGTGGCAGGATGATTTTCCAGGACTCGATCTCGAAAGCATCGACGGCGGATTCCGCTATGTGATCCCTCGGGCGCTGCGAACGAGCCACGAGAGCCACTTTGCGATGGTGCTGGAGAGCTTTCTCGACTATTTGGATGCGGGTCGCTGGCCGGTCTGGTTGAGCCCGGGCATTCGCGTGCGCTACGAGCTGCTCGCGCGGGCCCGCGAGCGGGTCTCGTCATGACCCGGCGTTTCGGCATCGTCGGCGGCGGCATGATCGCGCCGATTCACGTGGCGGCGATCCGCGCGCTGCCCGATGCCGAGGTCGCCGGCATCATGGACAACGGAAGCGGTCGCGGTCGTGCGATTGCTCCAGAGCTGGACCCGACGGGCGCGGACGATCTCGATGTATTCGTAGCCCGCGACGACATCGACATCATCACCATCGCGACACCGAGCGGGCTGCACCACGAGGCCGCGGTGAAAGCGGCCGGGGCCGGCAAGCACTGCATCGTGGAAAAGCCGATGGAGATCCGCCTCGATCGCATCGACGCCATGATCGCCGCCCACCGCCGCGCCGGTACGCTGCTCGGCGGCATATTCAACACCCGTTACAGCGAAGCGGCGCAACTGCTCAAGCGCACCGTTGAGGCCGGACGCTTTGGCCGTTTGACGTTCGCGAGCGCCGTGGGACCCTGGTGGCGCGACCAGAGCTATTACGACGACTCGGACTGGAAAGGCACCTGGTCGCTGGACGGCGGCGGCGCCCTCATGAACCAGGGCATCCACTCCATCGATCTGCTGCAATGGCTGGTGGACTCGCCGGTCGCCAGTGTCGGCGGGCGCACCGCCACGCTCGCCCACGAGAACGTGGAAGTCGAGGATACCGCCGCCGCGGCGCTCACCTTCGAAAACGGTGCGCTCGGCACGATCGCCTGCACCACCAGCATGTGGCCCGGCCACTTTCGCACCATCTCCATCGCCGGCACCGAGGGCACCGCCGTGCTCGCCGATACCAATCTCCTCGTATGGCGCTTCCGCGACGAAACGCCGGAGGATGAAGCGCTCCGCGCGCGACTCATGACGCTCCCCGGACCCGGCATCGGCGCCTCGAATCCGTCGGCGGGACTCGACAGCGAGGGTCACCGGGCGGTGTTCGCGGAGTTCCTGGCCGCGCTGGACGCCGGCCGGTCGCCGCCCATCGACGGCAACGAAGCCCGCAAGGCCGTCGCCATCATTCTTGCCGTCTACGAATCGGCACGACTCGGCGGCGCGCCGATAACGCCCGGCTAACGCCCTGCACCGCCGTGGTGTTTCCTTACCGGCTCAGGTGACGGCGATCAGGATAGCGATGAGATGCAGCGTCACCACGACGAGGAGCATCGCGGAGGCGTGGCGAAGCACGCGTCTCATCGGCGTGTCGGGCACCACCCGTGGACGCACCCCGAATGCAAGCGGGTCGAGCGTGCCGCGCCGGTCCATTGTCGCGACCTCGCGGCAGTACTGCCGCACCCAGTACGGCGCCCGGGCGGCGAACATGTAGCGTGCGAACCAGGTTTCCAGCTCGCGCTCCCGCGCCTGCCTGCCGAACCAGCGCTTGTGGGCGAGCTCGAAGAGATGGAACTCGGTGATCTGCAGCAGCGAGGACGCTTCGAGTACCTCGCGCGTGTCCCGCGGAACCGTGTGCTCGTCGTCGGTGAAGAAAGTCATCGCGATGCCCCCGTGCGGGGCGAACCCGGGGCCCCGGGGCGCATCAAGTGTACACCCGAACGCGCCGGGGCAACACGCGTCCGCCTGCGCGCCGGACGAGCACCATTTTCACACGCTCGTGGTCATTCGGGTTCCTTGCAGCGCGACTCACTGCCCAAGCGCCCGAGCCAGGGCCGCGCGAAGCTCGTCTTCGGTCACCGACATTTTTTTCGCGCCCCGCGCGTGTATGAAGTGCATGACGGGTTTGCCCGCGCGATCGAATACGAGCACCGTGGGAATGCGCTCGACCTCGCCGAACGCGCGCCTAATGGATGCGTCACCTTTCACCACGTGAAAGCGCGGCTCGGTATCGTCGAGAAAACGCGCCAGCCGCACCTCGTCGTTGTCGTCGAACGCTTCGAAGACATTGACCGCGACGATAGTCAGGTCGGCGTTCTCGAATTCCGTCGCGATCCGGTTGAGGTGACCGAACTCGGTCCGGCACGGCGGGCACCAGCTGGCGAAGAACGTGACGATGACGGCTCTTTCGCGGAGATCGGAAACTTCGGGTGCTTTTCCGCGCAGTGGCTCGAGCGTCGCGAGGGCTGCGCGTTCCGCATCGCCCAGAGCCACCGGGCCGGCGAGCACAGCGAAGTGTGCTCCGTAAAGGAGTGCGCACGTCGCGAGCGTCGTGATCGATGTACGCATGCCGTTCATTGCTGCGCCTGGGTCGAACGCTGCCTTGTAGCAGCGGGCTTGCTCACCAATGAACCCTGATTCGCGAGCAGGCTCGCTCTTCCAGGGGACGGCCCAACTATCATCGGGCTAAATACGCGCCCTTATTCTGTTCCGACCGCTCGCGATGCCCGATGGTTCATTTCCACGGCGGCGGCGTGCCCCAGCGGTTCCAGCTGGTGGTATCCGCGGTTGGAAAGCGGCGTGTGCGCCCGAAGTTGCCGCGCGGGTACCCGAGGGGAATGCAGCAGTGAAACTCGGCGTCGGCGGGCACATCGAACATCGCGTACACACGTTCCATGACGTCGGCGTGCAGCGTCGTCAGGACCGATCCGATCCCGAGCGCGCGCGCCGCGAGCAGCAGATTCTGAACGGCGGGAAAAACTGATGATGCCCCACCGGGCCTTCCGGTGGTAAAGGCGAGCACGACGACCGGCGCGTGCACCATTTCGTCCGCGAGCAACGCCGGCATTCTGTAGACGGAGCCTTCGGGAATATCCGACTTGTCCTTCCAGCCGTACTCGTCGCGGCGCTTGGCCCACCAGGCTTCATGATAGAGCTTTCCAAAGGCTTCAATCGCTTCTCGATCGCGGATGACGAGGAAGCGGGCCGGCTGCGTGTTGCCGCCGTTCGGCGCCTTGGACGCCGCGTCGAGCACGGTTTTCAGATCCGCGTCGCTGACGGGTCTGTCGTGATCGAGGCGCCGAATCGCCCGTTGCGTGAACATCGCTTCACCAACCGGCATGCTCAGCTCGGTCGGTACGTCGAGGTAGATCATCTCCATCTTTACGGCTCCCGGCGGGATCGAATACCCGATGTAACGGCAAAATGCATCACCGATCTGGTTTTATCAAGCGGACGAATCGAGGCCCTGTACCACGAACCCGGCTCTCGGCCGACCGCTTGCAGGCGCCACGCCGCGAAGTGGACCTGTCATCGAGAATACGCGCCTTGTGTCGCCGCGCTCAAACGTTGAAGCGGAAGTGAACCACGTCGCCTTCGCGAATCACGTAGTCCTTGCCTTCCAGGCGCCACTTGCCGGCTTCTTTCGCACCTTGCTCGCCGTTCAGCGCAACGAAGTCTTCGTAGCCCACGACCTCGGCGCGGATGAATCCTTTTTGGAAGTCCGTGTGAATGACCCCGGCCGCCTGCGGTGCGGTCGCGCCGCGGCGCACCGTCCAGGCGCGCGCCTCCTTGGGGCCGGCGGTGAAGAACGTGAGGAGATCGAGCAACGCGTAGCCCGCACGGATCAATCGATTGAGCCCCGGCTCGGCGAGTCCCATATCGGCGAGAAATTCGAGCCGTTCGCTTTCGTCGAGTCGCGCGAGCTCGGCCTCGATGGCGGCACAGATGGGCACTACCGGTGCGTTCTCCGTTGCGGCGATGCATTGCACGGCATCGAGCAGCGGATTGTCCTCGAACCCGCCCTCGGCGACATTGGCCACATAGAGCACCGGCTTCGCCGTGAGCGGCTGAAGCTGGCGCATCCAGTCGCGCTCGGCGTCGTCGAGTGCGAGCGTCCTCAACGCCTTGCCGGAATCGAGCGCGCCGACAGCGCGTTCCATCAGCCTCTGTCTTGCCAGGGATTCCTTGTCACCGGCCTTGGCGCCCTTAACGGCGCGCTCGCGGGCGCGTTCCACCTGCTCGAGATCGGCGAGCATGAGCTCGGTATTGATGATGGCGATGTCGTCGGCCGGCGACACCTTACCGGCGACGTGAGTGACGTCACCGTCGTCGAAGCAGCGCACCACATGAGCGATGGCGTGCGTCTCGCGAATATTGGCGAGAAACTTGTTACCGAGGCCTTCACCTTTTGACGCGCCCTCGACGAGTCCTGCGATGTCGACGAATTCCATGGTCGTCGGCACGACGCGTTGCGGCGAGACGATGGCGGCAATTCGCTCGAGTCGATCGTCAGGGACCGGCACCACGCCGACGTTGGGATCGATGGTGCAGAAGGGATAGTTGTCCGCCGCGATCTCGGCGCTCGTGAGGGCGTTGTACAGCGTCGACTTGCCGACGTTCGGCAGGCCGACGATGCCGCACCTAAATCCCATCGTGTCGCCGGCGGGTGATCGACTTCACGGCGCTTTTTCGGACTCCGATAACGGGGACTTGCGGTGCAGGAAAGTCATCACGTTCTCGAGCTTGCCGGTAACGATATCCGGGAAGTGATCGAGCGCGAGCGCCACCGCGTCGTCGATGGCCCGCTGCTCGTCGGCCGGGGCGGCCTTCAGCACGTATCCGACGACGGCGTTCTTGTCCCCCGGGTGACCGACGCCGATGCGCAGCCGGGCGAACTCGGCGTTGCCCAGCTGGGGGATTATGTCGCGCAAGCCGTTATGCCCGCCGTGGCCGCCGCCGCGCTTCAGGCGAACCGTCCCCGGGGGCAGATCGATCTCGTCGTGGGCGACGAGAATTTCATCGCTGCCGAGCTTGTAGAAGTTGACGAACGCCGCGACCGATCGGCCGCTGTTGTTCATGTAGGTCATTGGCTTCAACAAGCGCAGGCGCGCGTCGCCCACCTGGCAATCGGCAACGTCTCCGAAGAAATTCGACTGGGAACGGAAGCTTCCGCCCCAGCGGGAGGCGACGGCATCGGCAAACCAGAAGCCCGCGTTGTGGCGCGTGTTCCTGTCGCGCGGGTCGGGATTGCCGAGCCCTACGAGAAGTCGAATCGGTTTGGACAACGGATGCCCTGGGCGTCGCGCGCCTAGCTCTCGTCGCCTTCCTCCGGAGCGGCCTTCGGCTCCTCGCCTTCGGCAGCAGCCTCGACGGCGCCCTCCTCCAGGCCTTCCTCGCCTTCCTCGGTGACCTCTTCCTCTTCCTCGAATTTCTGCGAGTGCTGCAGCGAGACCACCGGCTGGTCGTGCTCGGGATCCTGCTGGAAGGCGATCACGGTCACGCCCTCGGGAATTTTGAGCTCCGATAGGTGCAGGGAGTCGCCGATGTCCATGGCGCCCAGGTCCACCTCGATGAACTCGGGCAGATCCTTCGGCAGGCAGCTGATCTCCAAATCCACCAGCAGGTGATTGATGACGCCGCCGGCCTTCTTACCCGGGCAGGTCTCCTCGTTGATGAAGTGCAGCGGCACGTGCATGGTGATTTCCTGGGTGCTGCTGACCCGCAGCAGATCCAGGTGCACGATCCGATCGGTGGCCGGATCCCGCTGCAGGGCCTTGAGCACCGCCTGAGTGCCCTCGCCGCCCACCTTGATGTCGAGAATGTGGGAGAAGAAGGCCTCGTTCTCGAGCTGCTTGTGCACCGTGTTGGCGTTGAGCTTCAGCGGCACGGCATCCTTGTCGGCGCCGTAGAGAACCGCCGGGATCATGCCTTGGCGGCGAAGCCGGCGGGCCGCGCCCTTGCCGCCGCCTTCACGGGGCTCCGCCTGCAGTTCGAATTCGTTCATGTCCAGGTCTCCAGGATGCTCGACGCCCGGGGTTCGGTCGTGTAAACCGCTAATGATATACAAAGAAGCCGCCGCACAGGAAGGGCGTCAAAAAGGCGACACACTTGTTCTGTTGATGCTCCCCTCCGGGAATCGCGGCAGAAAGGGATCAGTGAGCGTCCCCTTGGTCAGTCCATGAAGAGGTCGCCGATGGACTCCTCGTGGCTGATGCGGCGGATACTCTCCGCGATCAGCTCGGCGATGCTGAGCTGGCGAATCCGCGCACAGGCGTTGGCGTGCGCATCCAGCGGAATGGTATTGGTCACCACCAGCTCGTCGAGCTGCGAGGCCTCGATGTTCTCCACGGCTTTGCCGGAGAGCACCGGGTGGGTGCAGTAGGCCACCACCCGCGACGCGCCCTCGGCCTTGAGGGCCGCGGCCGCACTGCACAGCGTCCCCGCGGTATCGGCCATATCGTCCACCAGCACACAGGTGCGTCCGTCGACGTCACCGATGATGTTCATGACCTCGGCGGCGTTGGCGTGGGGGCGGCGTTTGTCGATGATGGCGAGATCCGCGTCATCCAGACGCTTGGCGATGGCCCGGGCGCGCACCACGCCGCCGACGTCCGGCGACACGACGATCAGATTCTCGTACTTGTGCTTCCAGATATCGCCGAGCAGCACCGGCGACGCGTAGATGTTGTCCACCGGAATGTTGAAAAAGCCCTGAATCTGGTCGGCATGCAGGTCCATGGTCAGGACGCGATTGGCGCCCGCCATGGAAACCATATTGGCCACCAGCTTGGCCGAAATCGCGACCCGCGCCGAACGCGGCCGGCGATCCTGGCGGGCGTAACCGAAATAGGGAATCACCGCAGTCAGCCGGTGCGCCGACGCGCGGCTGATGGCGTCGGTCATGACCAGCAGCTCCATGAGATTCTCGTCCACGGGCCGGCAGGTGGACTGGACGAGGAACACGTCCTTGCCGCGCACCGAGTCGATGATCTCCACCATGACCTCGCGGTCGCTGAAGCGGCCGACGGTCGCCTTGCCCAGCGGAATGTTCAGGCGCGCCACGATCTCCTCGGCAAGCGGCAGATTCGCGTTGCCGGAGAAAACCATCATGGAGCTGTCTTCGTGAAGGCCTTCGCCGACGAAAACGTCGTTGCCGGGTTGGCTATTGAAATGCCGCTCGTTCACAGCCGCTCAATCCCCGATGTGGGTGGCTGGGGCGCCAGGATTCGAACCTGGGATGCGGGAGTCAAAGTCCCGTGCCTTAACCTCTTGGCTACGCCCCAACATGACGCTCGAAACAATACCTGACTGACGTCGATGATGGGGTGAGGCCGCTTGCGCCGCTGGCGCCCCCATTGAAGAGATCTTACACCAACGCCAGAACCGGCGAGCGGTTCATTCCCCTTGCGACGAATCCTTGCCAGTCATCCGGGAGCGCACGCAGCCGGCGCTCGGCCTCGTCTCGTTGCGCGAACGGCGCGAACACGCAGGCGCCGGTTCCCGTCATACGTGCGTCACCGGAGCGCGCCAGCCACTCGAGCGCTTCGCCCACCTCGGGATGGAGCGTTTTAACGACGGCCTCGCAGTCGTTTCCAGCGGATCGGAGCAACGCGTGCAGGGACAGCACCTGGCCGCCGTCCGGCGGCAGAAAGTCGCGTATTTTCAGCGGCGTGCTATTGCGTGTCAACGCGGGGTCGGCGAACACCCGGGCGGTGGAAACCGCGCAGCCCGGATCGATGATCAGGTACCAGGGCGTCTCCAGCTCGACGGGCTCGAGACGCTCACCGACGCCTTCGGCGAACGCCGCCCGGCCGTGCACGAAAACCGGCACGTCGGCACCGAGCTCGAGCCCCAGCTCGGCGAGCCGCGCAGTGCCGAGGCCGAGCGCCCAGAGCTTGTCGAGGGCGAGCAGCGTGGTCGCCGCATCCGAGCTGCCACCGCCGAGACCGGCGCCCATGGGGATACGCTTCTCGACGGCGATATCGATCCCGGCGGGGCAGGCGGTGCGCTCCTTGAGCAGGCGCGCCGCGCGCACCACCAGATCGGCATCGGCGTCCACACCGGCGAGCGCGGAAACTCTGCGTACGCGACCGTCGGTCCGCGGCGTGAACGATATCCGGTCTTGCAAATCCAGAAACTGAAACACCGTCTGCAGATCGTGATAACCGTCGTCGCGCCGGCCGAGGACGCGCAGGAACAGATTCAGCTTAGCGGGCGCGGGCCAGACGGTGGTGGTCATGTGGAATCGGGATCAACCAGGTCGAGATTAACGCGAACCAATGCCGCCCGTAGGAGCGAGCCTGCGCCTCGAGCGCAATCGTTACCCGGGTTGCGGCGTGGCCAAGCGCAATCTACGTCGAATGCGGCCCGGTCTGCCAGCTTCGCAGCACCAGCTTTGCCCTCACCCGGACGTTTTCCAGGGTCATCCTGGTCGGCAGGGTCTCGCCGTCGAACTCGCCGTAGCGCTCGAAGCGCACCACCCAGCCGAGCTGGTGAAGCTCGGCGAGCCGACCGGCCGGGTCGAGCGCCAAGGTGCGGATCGGCGACTCAGGGTCCGGACGTCCGAGGATCCAGTAACGCAATCCCGTCAGCGGCACGCGCCAGCCGGCATGTGCCTGCATCAGCTCCTCCGCCGTGCCCGCCCGGTAGACGTCGTCGTCGGAGGTATGCATCTCCACCTGACCGGGAGCGCCGCGCAGCTCCATCAGGCCCTGTCCCAGCGGTCCGCTGAGACGAATGCTGTAACTGTCGCGATCCTGCTGCCACTGAATGCCGGCGCTCCAGGAATCCCGGGTGGACCGTATGCCGAGCTTGCCGATAACGGTCCACCGGTCGATGTTTGCGAGGCGCGCCTGGCGTTGCACCCAGGCGCGTTGCGGGTCATCGACCGCGACCGTCTCGGGAATCGTCTCGCAGGCACCGAGCAGCGCCATCACGCACAGCACGAAGGTGTGTGGTGCGCGGCGCGCGAAACGTCTGCTCGGGGAGTCGGAGATCAACAGTCCGAATCGACGCAACGGGCCGCGCCGCCCGACGCCGCTCGAACGGCAGTGTTCATTGCTCGAAGCGTTTTTTCACGTCCAGTAGCCGCGGGTCGTCGGGTTTGCTCCTGAGCGCCGAGTCCCAGATCTCGTGAGCGCCTTTCTTGTCGCCCATTACCCACAGAACCTCGCCCAGATGCGCGGCAATCTCCGGATCGCCGTTGAGCTCCATGGCCCGGCGCAGATGCTGGAGCGCCTCCTGGAGCCGCCCCATGCGATAGAGGGTCCAGCCCATGCTGTCGATCACGTAATGGTCGTCGGGCTTGAGCTCAAAGGCTCGCTTGACGAGCTCGTAGGCCTCGTCATAGCGATCGGTGCGATCCGCCAGCGTGTATCCGAGCGCATTGAGCGCATCGGCATTGTTCGGCTCGCGCGAGAGAATGGATCGCAGATCACGCTCGAGAAGCTCGAGGTTATCCATCTTCTCGGCGAGCATGGCGCGCGAGTACAGCAGGTCGGTGTCGTCCGGGTAATCGGCGAGCGCGCCGTTGTAGACCGCCATCGCCTCCTCGTAGTCCTTGCGCTTGGTGAGGATTTCCGCCTCGGCGCGGTAGATGCGTATCGCCTGCTGAGTGTTGTCGCTGCGAAGCCCGTGAAGGTGGGCACGCGCCTGGACCAGGCGCCCGCTTTCGGCCAGCAGCACCGCGGCGCGCACCTGCGCATTCAGTCGATGCTCGCCGTCGGTGACCCTGCGGTACGCGGCGAGCGCTGCCTCGATGTCTTCCTTCGATTCGGCGATCTGACCGAGGTAGTAGTAAGCCACCGACACTCGCTCGCGGCGTGCCACCAGCTCCTCGAACTGCGCCTCAGCTTTATCGAGCTGATTGGTCTGCAGGAGCAGCAAGCCGTAGGCATAGCGCACGTCGGAATTGTCGGGCGCTCGCTCCGATAGCCGCCGGAACTGCTCCAAAGCGTCCTCGTACTGCTTGGCGTCGACCAGCAGGCGCGCGTAGGTCAGACGAACGCGATCGGAATCAGGGCGCCGCTCGAGCGCCTCGTTGAGCGTGTCGAGGGCCGATTCGGTCTTGCCCTGGCGCTGCAACAAGCGCGCATAGATGATGAGGGTCTGCGGACTGTCCGGTTCCAGGGCCAGCACTTTTTCGTAGACCTCGACGGCGCGATCGGTCTGACCGGCACGCGCCAGAAGCTGTGCGAACGCAGCCTGAGCGTGCGCATCGTCGGGGCGACCGGCAACCAGTCGCGCCATCACTGCAACGGCGATGGTCTTGTCCCGCTCGCGCGCGAGCATGTCGCCGATGCGCGGGTAGGCTTCCGCGGAGCCTCCTGGATAGTGGGGAACGGCCGCATCGAGCTGGCGTACGGCAGTATCGATCTCGCCGGCACGCAACAGCAGGGCAGCGTAGACCTGTCGGGCATCGGTGCTTTCCGGTGCCATTTGCGTCCACAAATTGGCCGCCTCGAGACCACCTTCCTGATCACGGGCGAAAACCGCGATGCGCACCGCGCGCTCGGCGACCGCCGGGTCACGGGTCTCGCGGGCCACGTCCAGGTAGTTCTGCAGGGAAATGTCGAGGCGCCCGCGGCGCCCGGCAATCTCGGCAACCAGCAGCTTGTAAAGATTGTCCCCGGAGGAGGGCTCGGCCCCGGGCGCTGCGGATACCTCAGGGGTAGCGCTGGCCGGCGCCGATGGCTCTTCGAGCGCTGCCGGGGGCTCGGCGGGAGCCGCTTCGTCCTTGGTGGGTATCATCTCGGCGCAGCCGGCCACGGCGAGGCTCATGGCCAGGATCAAGCCGCCCGGTGAAAGCAGCGCGGCGGCGCCGGGGCACCGAGCGGATTCGAGGCCGGATATCGACCTGTTCATTGCAGTCGTGCTCATAGATATTTTGAGTCTCCGGCGTGGCTCGCGTTCCCGGTAACAGTAGCTTAGTCAGTCGCGGCGTCCGGAACAGTGTCGGGGTTCGCGTCCCTGCCATGCCCTGGAGGCGCCGGGCGGATCTCGAGGCCTCCACCGGGTAGTGGAAACCCGCACTATAATCGCGCTTTTTCCATGCGTAAACTACCGAGTCGACAGGGATTTTGCCTCCAATCCGGCACCGCCGAGGGAGACCCGGTCGAGGCGCGGCTGGCGCCGCTTGATCTTCGCGCCGACCATGCCGCAGTATTTTTTCGGTTGCTTGTCGAATTCGCGATATGACTCTCTTCGCTTGCGGAGTAAATCATTTATCGGCGCCGGTGAGCATGCGCGAGCGGGTTGTCTTCGGACCCGAGGAGCTGCCGCGGGCGCTCGGCGAGCTGCGCGGCTGCAACGGCGTCGAGGAAGCGGCGATTCTTTCCACGTGTAACCGAACGGATCTCTATCTGGGGCTCGAGGATGGCGCTGACATGGCGGTCAAGCGCTGGTTCCAGCACTATCACGGCTTGAGCAGCGCCGAGCTGGAGCGTCACCTGTACATCCACCGGCAGGACGGCGCGGTGCGGCACGTGATGCGGGTGGCGAGTGGGCTCGACTCCATGGTGCTCGGCGAGCCGCAGATTCTCGGCCAGCTGAAATCCGCCTACGGCGCGGCGCGCAGCTCCGGCACCCTCGGAACGCTGCTCGGAAAGCTGTTCCAGCAGGCGTTTTTCGTCGCCAAACGCGTGCGCACCGACACCGCCATCGGCTCGAGCCCGATCTCCGTCGCCTTCGCCGCCGTGGCACTGGCGCGGCAGATCCTCGGCAACCTGTCGACGCACACGGCGCTGCTCATCGGCGCCGGCGAGACCATCGAGCTCGCCGCGCGGCACCTGGCCGGAAGCGGGTTGGGGCGCATGATCATTGCCAACCGCACCCTCGAGAATGCCCATCGACTGGCGTCGGAGTTCGCCGGCTACGCCATCGAGCTCGACGAGATCCCCGTTCACCTTGCGGAAGCCGATATCGTCATCGCATCGACCGGCAGCCCCGATACCGTCCTGCGCCTCGAAGACGCGCAACGCGCCATGCGAGCGCGAAAGCGCCGCCCGGTGTTCATGGTCGACATCGCGGTGCCGCTCGACATCGATTCGGCCGTGGGCACCCTCGAGGACGTCTACCTGTACACCGTCGACGATCTCCACGACGTCATCGAGGACAACCTTCGCTCGCGAGAGGACGCCGCGCGCCAGGCCGAAGAGATCATCGATCAGCATGTCGGTCGCTTCATGAGCTGGCTCGGAACGCGGGAGGTGCTCGCAACCATCCGCGCGTTTCGCGGCGGCGCCGAGGAGGCACGCGACGCGGTGCTGGAAAAGGCGCGCCGGCGCCTGGCCGCGGGTGTGCCTGCCGACGAGGTGATGGACTATCTCGCGTACACGCTCACCAACAAGCTGCTGCACACCCCCACCGTACAGATCCGGGACGCAGGCGCCGGCGCGCGCCATGAGCTGATTGCCGCCGCCCGCACGCTCTACGAGCTCGACGGCGATGCCACGCGCGACACCGACGCGGACGAAGGCAACGAGGAGAGCGACGCAAGCGGCGACGGAAGTGCGTCATGAATCCGTCCACCCTGGAAAAGCTCGAGGGCCTGAGTGAGCGCCTCGAGGAGCTCAGCTCGCTCCTCGCCGACGCCGGCGTCATTGCCGATCAGGAGCGCTTCAGAAACTTCGCCAAGGAGCATGCCGAGCTCACGCCGGTAGTGGATGCGTTCCAGCAGTACAACCGGGTGATGGAAAGCATCGCGTCGGCGCAAGAGCTGCTCAATGACACCGATCCGGCCATGAAAGCGCTGGCACAGGAAGAGCTCGAGCAGGCACAGGCGCAAAAAGGCGATCTGGAGCGGCAGCTCGAGACATTACTGATTCCGAAGGACCCCGCCGACAACAGCAATATTTTCGTCGAGATTCGCGCCGGCACCGGCGGCGATGAGGCGGCGCTGTTTGCCGGGGATCTGTTTCGCATGTACTGCCGCTACGCGGAGCTGCGCGACTGGAAGATCGAACCTTTGAGCGAGAGCCCCGGCGAGCACGGCGGATACAAGGAAGTCATTGCGCGGGTTATCGGGCGCGGCGCGTATGCCCGGCTCAAGTTCGAATCCGGCGGTCACCGAGTGCAGCGGGTGCCGGAAACCGAATCGCAGGGCCGTATCCACACCTCCGCGTGCACCGTCGCCGTGCTCCCGGAGGTCGATGAGATCGAAGACGTGGCCATCGATGATTCGGATCTGCGTATCGACACCTACCGCGCCTCGGGCGCCGGCGGTCAGCACGTCAACAAGACCGATTCAGCAATTCGAATTACCCACCTGCCGAGCAACACGGTGGTCGAGTGTCAGGATGAGCGCTCGCAGCACAAAAATCGCGCCCGAGCCATGTCGCTGCTGCGTGCGAAGCTGGTGGCGGCAGAGCGCGAGCGTCAAAGTGCCGAGCGCGCCGAGACGCGTCGCCTGCTGGTCGGCAGTGGCGATCGCTCGCAACGCATCCGCACCTACAATTTCCCCCAGGGAAGGCTCACCGATCACCGCATCAACCTCACACTCTACAAGCTCTCCGAGATCATGGCCGGCAACCTGGACCAGGTCATCGAGCCCCTGCTTCGCGAGGAGCAGGCGGAGAAGCTGGCGGCCCTCGGAACATGAGCGCCGAGGCAATGAGCGCGGACCGAATGAGCGGCAGGGTGGAAACCAGCGGCGAGCTGCTGGCCTCGGCGGTCGCGACGCTCGGCCCCCAACAAACCGGCGCGCGTCTCGATGCGGAGGTCCTGCTCGCCTACGCACTCGATGCCCCGCGGGTACGCTTGCACGCGCGGCCCGACGCGCCGGTGACGCCGAGCCGGGCCGCCCGATACCGCGCGCTCATCGCGCGGCGCGCCGGCGGCGAGCCGGTCGCGTACCTGACGGGGTTGCGCGAGTTCTGGTCACTGAGCCTGGAGGTCACGCGGGACACCCTCATTCCGCGCCCCGAAACCGAGCGTCTGGTGGAGGTGGCCCTGGCGCGGATCCCCGACGCAGCGGCGTTCACCCTGGCCGACCTCGGCACCGGCTGCGGCGCCGTGGCAGCGGCCATCGCCAGTGAACGCCGTGGGTGCCGCATCGTCGCCACGGACATCTGTCCGCGCGCACTCGCGGTGGCGGCCCGCAACATCGAGCGCCTCGGGCTCGATAATGTCAGTCTGCGGCAGGGCGACTGGTGCGATGCTCTGGCCGATGGACTCGCCGATGGACTCGCCGATGGACTGGCCGATGGGCTGGCCGATGGGCTGGCCGGAGCTTCGGCCGGTTCCGGCGGCGTTGGCGGCGATCGCTTCGCTCTCATCGTCTCGAACCCTCCTTACGTGGCCCGGCGCGATCCGCATCTGGCCAGCGGCGACGTGCGCTTCGAGCCACCCATCGCGCTTCGCAGCGGCGACGACGGTCTGCAAGCCATTCGCCGCATCGCCGCGGGGGCGCGCGAGCACCTGCTGGCGGATGGCGCGCTGGTGCTCGAGCACGGTCACGATCAGGGTCCCGCGGTGCGCGCCCTCCTGCGTCGCCACGGTTATCGGGACGTGCGTGGTTACCGGGACCTGGCGGGTAACGATCGCGTCGTGGCGGGCATCCTGTAGGCGGGCTTCGCTGCGATGCGCCTTGAAAATCACCCGTCGGTTGCGTGAACCACGCGCTCGGCGGAGACTAGTCCCATGACCCCGGATCAGGAATCGCGCTACAGCCGTCACATGCTGCTGGCTCAGATCGGCCGTCAAGGCCAGGAAAAGCTGCTGGCCGCGCGCGTGCTGATCGTGGGCATGGGCGGCCTGGGCTCACCGGTAGCCATGTACCTGGCGGCCTCCGGAGTCGGTCATCTGGTGCTCACGGACTTCGACGTCGTCGAGCTCTCGAACCTGCAGCGTCAGATCATTCATCACACCGACGACGTTGGCGAGAACAAGGTGGAGTCGGCGCGCAGGGCCATCAGGGATCTCAATCCGGAGATCCAGGTCACGGCCTTTCCCTGGGCGCTTGCGGACGAGGATCTGGCCCGCGAGATCCGCGCGGCCGACGTCGTCATCGATGCCTGTGACAACTTCGAAAGCCGTTTCGAAATGAATGCCGCGTGCTGGCGGCTCGGCACACCCCTGGTGTCCGCCGCCGCCATGCGCATGGATGGTCAGGTGAGCGTGTTCGACCCGAGACAGCCGACGAGCCCCTGCTATCGATGCCTGTATAGCGACGAATCCGTTGAGGGCGAAGCCTGCTCCCAGGTGGGCGTGCTGGCGCCGCTGCTCGGCATCGTCGGGAGCATCCAGGCAACCGAGGCGATGAAGCTCATCGTGGGGATGGGCACGCCCCTGGTGGGGCGGGTGCTGGTGATCGATGCGCTGGCGATGGAGCTTCGCACGTTGAAGCTCGGCAAGGATCCCGAATGTCCCGTGTGCAGCGCGACCGCCGGTGCCCGGGCTTCCAGAGCGGCGGGCGGGTAGCACCCAGGCGCCCACACCCGGGGCATCGCACGATGCGTTGTTCGTCGCACGGGGAGCTTGATAGCATGCAGCCGCAATGGCTTTAGCTACCACTGCCTGCTGAGCGTGGCTGACAATAACAGCAATCCCCTTCTGGAGGACCGCGAGCTGCCGCCGTTTTCTCGCATCGGCGCCGAGCACGTGCTGCCGGCGGTGCGGACGCTGCTCGCGCGCGGACGCGCCCGGGTTGCTGAGGTGCTCGACGCGGCCGAGGAGCCCACCTGGGCATCGGTGGTTCAGCCGCTGGCGGAGATGGACGACCGGATCGGCCGTGCCTGGTCGCCGGTGGCGCACTTGAACGCCGTGGCCGACAACCCGCAACTGCGCGAAGCTTACAACGCCGCCCTGCCGCTGCTCTCGGAGTACGCCACCGAGATGGGCCAAAACGAGGGGCTTTATCACAGCTACCGACGCGTCGCGCAGACCCCGGGACTCGACCCGGCGCAGCACAAGGTTCTCGAGAACGCGCTGCGCGACTTCCGTCTCGCCGGCGTCGACCTGCCGCCGGACAAGAAGGCGCGCTTCAAAACACTGAGCAAGCGCCTGTCGGAGCTGCAGTCGACATTCTCGCAGAACGTGCTGGATGCAACTCAAGCGTGGAAGAAGCACGTCGACGATGCCGGGATACTGAGCGGTCTTCCCGACTCGGCGCTTGCGTTGGCCGCCGACACCGCCCGGCGCGAGGGCCTCGACGGCTGGCTGCTGACACTCGAGTTTCCGAGCTTTCACCCGGTGCTGACCTACGCCGACGACAGGGCGCTGCGACGCGAGGTCTACGAGGCGAACTGCACGCGCGCTTCCGATATGGGACCGAACGCCGGCACCTGGGACAACGGCGAGGTCATCGAAGAGATCATGCGCCTGCGCCACGAACGCGCCGCGTTGCTCGGCTTCGCGAACTACGCCGAGTACTCGCTCGCGCGCAAGATGGCACCCGGTACTACTGAGGTCATGGAGTTTCTCAAAGACCTTGCCAATCGTGCGCGTCCGATGGCACGACAGGAGCTCACCGAGCTCGAGCGATTCGCCGCAAGTCGATGCGGCCACGAGTCGCTCGAAGCCTGGGACATACCTTACTACTCCGAGAAGCTGCGCCAGGCGAAGCACGATATATCTCAGGAAGAGCTGCGTCCCTACTTTCCCGCGCCGAATGTGCTCGACGGAATGTTCGACGTCGTGCACAAACTCTACGGCGTTGACATCGAGCCGGTCGACGATGTCGAAACCTGGCACCCTGACGTGCTCTTTTTTCGGATCCGCGACGCCAACGGCGAGCTGCGTGGACGATTTTATCTGGATCTCTATGCGCGCCCGCACAAGCGCGGCGGCGCCTGGATGGACGAGTGCCGTGTACGCATGCGAACTTCCAGCGGCGTTCAGACACCGGTGGCATACCTGACCTGCAATTTCACTCCACCGGTCGGCAATGCGCCGTCGCTGCTGACGCACGACGAGGTCACCACCCTGTTCCACGAGTTCGGTCACGGACTGCATCATATGCTCACCCGAATCGACCATCCGAGCATTTCCGGTATCAACGGCGTCGCCTGGGACGCAGTAGAGCTGCCGAGCCAGTTTCTGGAGAACTGGTGCTGGGAAGAGCAGGCGCTTTCGGTGATCTCCGCGCACGTGGAGACAGGCAAGCCACTGCCGGCGGAGCTTTTCACGCGTCTCAAGAACGCGAAGAACTTCCAATCCGGAATGCAGATGCTGCGCCAGATCGAGTTCGCGCTGTTCGACTTCCGGCTTCACTTAGAGTACGACCCGGCACGTGGTGCAAACGTCAATGCGCTGCTCGACGAGATCCGCTCTGAAGTGGCGGTCGTGATTCCGCCCAGATTCAATCGCTTCGCTCACGCGTTCTCCCACATCTTCGGTGGCGGCTATGCGGCGGGCTATTACAGCTACAAATGGGCGGAAGTCCTTTCGAGCGACGCTTTCTCCAAATTCGAGGAGACCGGCATCTTCAATCGGGAGACCGGGCTCGAGTTTCTGCGCTGCATACTCGAGCAGGGCGGCTCGCGGGACGCCATGGATCTGTTTGTCGAGTTTCGCGGCCGCACGCCGCAAATCGACGCGTTGCTGCGTCACAGCGGCATCATCGACGGAATTGCGGCATGAGCGTATCGGCGCTTTCGCAGAGGCTGACGGCAATGATTTCGCTGCTTGTCGTCGCTCTTGCGGCGAGCGCGGAGACAGTTTACGTCACCGACCGATTCGAGATCGGCGTACACGAGAATACAAATCTCGACAGCGTAATCGTCGCGGTGATTCCATCGGGCACACCGCTCACAGTTATCGACAAAGACGGAGAGTTCGTCGAGGTCACCACACCGGACGGTATCAAAGGCTGGGTGGATGCTCGCTACGTTGTGACCAACGCGCCCGGTACGGCAGTGGTGGACGAATACGACGCAAAGCTGAAGCAAGCGGTGCGTTCGCTCGGCGATGCGCGGGCCGAAGTCGAAGTGTTGCGTCAACGGGTGAGTGAGTTGCAACGCGACGCGGCCACCGCCGCCAAACCCGGACTCACCTCCCCGGGCATCGCTAAGCCCGCGTTGCTCGAGACGCGTGAAAAGGCAGCAAAGCTCGAGGAGGTAAACCGCGAGCTCGGGGCGCTATCCGAGGAGAACCTGGAACTCAAGAGCCGCATCGCCGAGCTGGAAGCGGCGCGTGTTGCAACCGAAAAATCTCTCGCGGACAGCGCAATCGCGGGCGCGGACGTAAAACAAAACAGCATCTGGCACGGGCCGATAAGCGACGAAGCGCAATCCTGGACGCCGTGGCAGTGGCTGTTGTTCGGTTCGATTCTGTTGCTCGCATTCGCCGCGGGCGGATACGCCGTTGATTGGGAATCGCGGCGACGTCACGGCGGCTTCCGCATCTGAGTGAAATGAAGCGAAGTCGTTCCGGCGACAGCTGATGAAAATCGCGACCTGGAACGTCAACTCACTGAAGGTTCGCCTGCCTCAGGTCCTCGACTGGTTGGAAAGCGAGCGTCCCGATGTGCTTGCACTGCAGGAAACCAAGACGAGCGACGAGAATTTTCCCCGCGATGCCATCGATGCAGCCGGCTACCAGGCGCGTTTCTCCGGTCAGAAAACCTATAACGGTGTCGCGGTGCTATCCACGGCGCAGACCTCCGATCCGGTGACGGACATACCGTCGCTCGACGATCCTCAGCGGCGTATCCTGGCGGTAACCGTGAATGACGTGCGCGTCGTCAATCTTTATGTCGTAAACGGGCAGGAAGTGGGCTCGGAGAAGTTCCGATATAAGTTGCACTGGCTCGAACAGGTGCGCGCTTACCTGCGCGCGGAGCTCGCCAGGTATCGTCATCTAGTGGTTCTAGGCGATTTCAACATCACTCCCGATGACCGCGACGTGCACGACCCCGAGCTGTGGCGCGAGAAGATCCTGTGCAGCACGCCAGAGCGCAATGCCTTGAAAACCCTGCTCGACGAGGGACTGATCGACGTGTTTCGCCAATTCGAACAGCCGGAAAAGAGCTTCTCCTGGTGGGACTATCGCGCCGCGGCGTTTCGTCGAAATCGCGGCCTTCGAATCGATTTGATTCTTGCCAGTCAGGGCCTTGCCGAATGTTGCACGGGCGCGGTCATCGATACCGGTCCACGCAAGCACGAGCGGCCATCCGATCATGCGCCGGTATACGCGGAGTTCTCTCTTTGAGAGGGGATGCCCGATGAAATACCGCGATCTGAGGGACTTCATTGCCTTGCTCGAAGCACGCGGTGAACTCAAACGCGTTACGGCACCGGTCGATCCACGCCTCGAGATGACCGAAATCTGCGACCGCACGCTGCGACGCGGCGGTCCCGCCCTTCTGTTCGAGAATCCCACCGGACACTCGGTGCCGGTTCTCGGCAATCTGTTCGGCACGCCACAACGCGTTGCCCTCGGCATGGGCGAAGAATCCGTCAGCGCATTGCGCGAAGTCGGCCGTCTGCTCGCCTATCTCAAGGAACCGGATCCTCCGCGCGGAATGAAGGATGCCTGGCGGGCGTTGCCCATATATAAGAAGGTTCTGGACATGGCGCCCAAGACGGTGCGCAGTGCCCCCTGCCAGGAAGTCGTCGTCGAGGGCGGCGATGTCGACCTGTCACGTCTTCCCGTGCAGACCTGCTGGCCGGACGACGCCGGTCCGCTCATCACCTGGCCACTTGTGATCACCCGGGGACCCGGCAAGGAGCGCATCAATCTCGGCATCTATCGCCTACAGGTGATCGGCCCGAACCGGGTCATCATGCGCTGGCTCGCCCATCGCGGCGGCGCCCTGGATTTCAAGCGATGGCAGGAGACGCATGCCGGTCGGCGCTTCCCCGTGTCGGTTTCGCTCGGGGCGGATCCGGCAACAATTCTGGCCGCCGTGACGCCGGTGCCGGACTCGCTCTCGGAGCTCGCCTTCGCGGGGCTGCTGCGCGGCACGCGCACCGAGATCGTCACCAGCATGGGCAATGAACTGCCCGTGCCTGCGAGCGCGGAGTATGTCCTCGAGGGCTACATCGAAGCCGGCGACGAGGCGCCCGAAGGACCGTTTGGCGACCACACGGGCTATTACAATGAAGTCGAGCAGTTCCCGGTGATGACCATCGAGCGCATCACCCACCGCCGGGATCCGATTTACCACAGCACCTACACCGGTCGGCCACCGGACGAGCCCGCGGTGCTCGGCGTCGCCTTGAACGAGGTATTCGTGCCGCTGCTTCAGAAGCAGTTCCCCGAGATCACCGATTTCTATCTTCCTCCGGAGGGTTGCTCATACCGCATGGCTGTGGTGAGCATCGACAAGCAATATCCCGGACACGCCAAGCGTGTGATGATGGGGGTGTGGTCGTTTCTCCGCCAGTTCATGTACACGAAGTTCGTCATCGTCACCGACGACGACGTCGACGTGCGCGACTGGCAGGACGTGGTGTGGGCGATGACAACCCGTATGGACCCGGCGCGTGATACCACGATCATCGAGCACACGCCCATCGACTACCTGGATTTCGCGTCGCCGGTGTCCGGACTCGGCTCGAAGATGGGCTTCGACGCCACCAACAAGCTCGCCGGCGAGACCGATCGGCGCTGGGGCCGCCCGATCCGCATGAGCGCCGAGGTGCGCGCGCATGTCGACGCCCTGTGGGCGGAGCTCGGAATCGACGACGAACAATAGCCGGGCGTCACGCTCGCGTGGACGTCAAACCGCGTCCGGCCGCGGGCTTGGCAGCGCACCGCCGGTGGGCTAAGCTACGCGCCTTTTCCGGTGTCGGAAGTTCATCCGGGCGCCGGAGACACCCGAGAGGCAACGAGATGAAAGCGGAGATCCATCCGCAGTACGGCGAGATCACCGTCACCTGCAGCTGCGGCAATACCTTCAAGACGCAGTCGACGCTCAGGGAGGACCTTCACCTGGAGGTGTGCTCCCAGTGCCATCCGTTCTACACCGGCAAGCAGAAAATCCTCGATACGGCCGGCCGGGTGGACAAGTTCCGCCGCAAATACGGCATGGGCTGAATTCCGGCTCCGCATCCGGGGCGCGTCGACGCGTGAGCCCGGACTGTTCGCGCGTGCAAACACCCTCGAATTCGCCCGGTGACCGGGCTCGCGCAGCGGCGGCACTGGTCTTCGCCGCGCTGCTTGCTCCCGGCGCGGTTCTCGCTGATGCCACGGCGTGCGCCGCGGATCGCAGCGATGAGCGTGCGATCAGCGCGGTCGTGTTCGATGGCGATACCCTGGCTCTCGAGGACGGCCGCACGGTCAGGCTGCTGGGCATCAACACGCCGGAGCTCGCACGCGACGGAAAGCCCGCGGAGCCGCTCGCCGAGGATGCCAGGTCGCTGCTGGCCGATCTTGCCGGGCCCGGCGAGGGGTTGCGTCTGCGCCGGGAGAGCGAGCGCTTCGATCGATACGGACGCACCCTCGCGCATGTTTTTCTCGACGACGGCACCAACGTGCAGGCACGGCTGCTCGACGCCGGCTTCGCAACCACCCTGGTGGTGCCGCCGAACCAATGGTCCGCGGATTGCTACGCCGCGGTCGAGGCGCGGGCGCGCGCGCAACGGCGCGGGGTGTGGCGCCTGGCGGCCTATCAGCCGATCCCGGCCAACGCGCTGCGCGACACGGCGCGCGGATTTCACCTGGTGACGGGGCGCGTGCAACGCGTCGGCGAGAGCCGCAATAACGTCTGGCTCAATCTGTCCCGGCAAATGGCCGTGCGGATCCCGCGATCGGATCTGGCCTACTTCGGCGATATCGACCCGCGTCGGCTCTCGGGACGCCGCCTCGAGGTGCGTGGCTGGATTCACAAGCGGCGCGGCCAGCTGCGCATGACGGTGCGCCATCCGTCGGCCCTCAAGGTGCTCGACTGAGGTCCTGAGCGGGCGCGCCGGGGGTGATTACCGTTTGGTAACGTTATCCACAAAATCTGTGGATAACTTTGTGGATGAATTCGCCGCAAAGGTTCCAACCCACGGTCCGCGCAGGCTTTTTTTCAGATCTGCGATTTTTTGACCAGCGCAGAGAAATTTCTTTGACTTCAGTAGGTTACGCCACCGGGCTCGATCCGTGCGGGAGTCGCCGTGGGACCGGGTCCGGACGCCGCAATTGGCCCTATCGGGCTTGTGCATGAATTGACCAGCAGGGCCCCGAAAGCGGGAACTTTTCCTCGTTCCCGGACTCTCATCTGACAGAGTTTGCGCGCGGCCGTCTAGCGAGTCCGGTTGTTCCAACCGGGGCGTGCAAGCTCCCCGCTCTCCCTCCCTGAGCGGGATTGCTCCCGACTTCCCCGGTCGGGAATTTCAGCCCCGGCTTATTCCCTTCCCCCCCGAACAAGGAGCCGGGGCTTCTTTTTTCGTATAGCCGAGCCAGGCATCGAGGCGTGCGCCGAGGGTCTCGATACCGGTCTTGCGGGTTGCGGAGAACAGCTGCACATCGAACTCGGGACCAAACGCGGCCAGGCGCTTGCGCGCGTCCGCAAGCACCCGGGCCCCGGCCCCGCGGCTCAGCTTGTCGGCCTTGTTGAGCAGCACGTGGCTGGCGACCCTCGCGTCACGACACCAGTCGACGAGCTGGGAATCGGCCTGCGTGAACGGTCGGCGGACGTCCATGATCAACACCACGCCGGCGAGCGAGCGGCGTTCGATCAGGTAGCCTTCGACGAGACTCGCCCAACGCCGCTTCACGGCGATCGGCACGCTGGCGTAACCGTACCCGGGCAGGTCCACCAGGCGATGTGCGTCGTCGAGCACGAAGAAGTTGAGCAGCTGCGTGCGTCCCGGGGTCTTGCTGATACGCGCGAGCGACGCTTGCCCGGTCAGCGCATTGATGACACTCGATTTGCCGGCATTGGAACGCCCGGCGAACGCCACCTCGGCGCCCGTGTCCGGCGGAAGCGCCGAGAGGCGGGCGACACCTTTGAGGAAACGTGCCTGTCGGTAGGCGCCGTGCATGGAGTCGAAGAGTACCCGAAGTGACACGGCCGGGGGGCACGGTTCATCTGTGCGCGGCCGATACCGCGCACCGGTCGGAGGCGTATTTGACCCTCCTCGGAGACTCCTGTTATATAAGCCCCCTTTCCAGGGGCGAGGGATCCTGGTTCGGCACGGGCCCGAGCGGTGCCCATAAGAACAACGGTCGAGGGAGCACTATTCCGTGAGACGCGTGTTGCTCGCCGGTATCGTCGGCGCAGGACTGGCGATGCCTGCCATCGCGGATGCCGCAGGCGACGCAGCCGCCGGCAAGGCGAAATCCGCCGTGTGCACCGCGTGCCACGGCGCCGACGGAAACAGCACCAATCCGCTGTGGCCGAACCTCGCCGGCCAGCACGCAGCGTACATGGTGAAGCAGCTGAAGGATTTCAAATCGGGAGCGCGCAAGGATCCGGTGATGGCGCCGATGGCGGCGCCGCTCAGTGTAACGGACATGGAAAATCTTGCCGCGTACTACGCATCACAGAAGCAGAAGTAAAGAATCGGCACCATGAAGAGCAGGTACTCACTGGTGGTCATGATGCTCGCGCTGGCGGGCATGCACCCGACGGTACTTGCCGGTGACGTTGAGGCCGGTAAAGCCAAGGCCCAGGTGTGCGCGGCATGCCATGGTGCGGACGGGAACAGCACGAATGCCGAATGGCCGAACCTCGCCGGTCAGCATGCCCGCTACACGCATAAGCAGCTTGCGGACTTCAAGGCCGGCACCCAGCGCATCAATCCGATCATGGCGGGACAGGCCGCGACACTGAGCGACGAGGACATGGCGGATCTCAGCGCCTACTTCGCGACCCTGAACCCGGCAGGCGGATTCGTCAGCGAGGAGCGCCTGGCGCTCGGCGAGCGCATTTACCGTGGCGGCAATCATGACTCGGGCGTGCCGGCATGCATAGCCTGTCACGGACCCACGGGAGCGGGCGATCCCATGGCCGGGATACCGGCGCTCTCGGGCCAGCGTATCACCTATACGGCCAGTCAGCTGATGGCCTTTCGCAACGGCAGCCGATCCAACGATCCCAACGGCATGATGCGTGGCGTCAGCCGCTACCTGACCGACGAGGAGATCCGCGCGGTGTCCGAATACGTCGCGGGTCTGCACTGAGTATCCCGCCCGCGCGCGCCCGCCTCCCGTCGGAGGCCGGAAACGACGTGGCCGCCAGCACGTTCTCTGCACGCCATCGGAACTTTGCCGATGCTGGTGGTCACTAACGCTATGCTGGGTACTGGAACCGATTTCGGCTTCACGCGGCGTGCGGCACAACCCGGCCTCGAGTGGAGAACCCGGCAATGAACCGAACAGTTTCCCTGATCGCCTCGCTCGCACTGGCGGCTTGCGTGGCGCTTCTGCCCGTTTCGACGCCCCGTGCGGCGGGCATCGACCCCACCGGAAAGTACGATCTGGTGCAGCCGCCGCAGCCCACGGACACACCGGACAAGGTGGAGGTGGTCGAGGTGTTCTGGTACGGCTGTCCGCACTGCTTCACCTTTCTTCCCGTCATGGAGCAATATGCGAAGACCGCACCGGATTACGTCGCGGTTCGCCACATGCCGGCCATTTTCCGCGAAAACTGGGTGGCACACGCGCGCGCCTTCTACACCGCCGACCTGCTCGGTGTCACCGCACGCATCCATCGTCCGTTGTTCGAAGCGATTCACGTGCGCAAGCAACCGCTGGATAACCGCGACGACTTGATGAAATTCTTCGAGCAGCACGGTGTCAGCAACGATGATTTCAACAAAACCTACGACTCATTCGCGGTCGAGACCTTGATGCGCAAATCCCAAGTGATGCAGCAACGCTACGGCGTGCGCGGCACACCGACTGTGATCGTCAACGGCAAATACCGGGTATCGGGGAGCCTGGCCGGTGCCCCTGAGGACATGATCAAGGTGGTCGAGGCGTTGGTCGAGCACGAACGCACCGCCAACATGGCGTCACGTTAAACGAAGCCTTGTGAGCGTTTTTCTCCGCCGATGCCGGGTCACCCGCGCGCGCAGCGGTACCGGCACGTTGATCTACGTCTCGATCGGTGTGTCGGCGAGGTTGCCCCATTCCGACCATGCACCCGGATAGCCCTTGATGCGGGGGTAGCCGAGCGACTTCAACACGACGTAGGTGTGCGACGAGCGGTGATGGGTCTGGCAGTAGGCGATCACTTCGCGGTCCGGCGTCACGCCGGCGTCTTCGAGCAGGGTACGCAGTTCACCGGGCGGCTTCATGCGCAGGTTGCGTTCCTGGTCGATGGCCAGTATCCAATTGAAATTGATGGCGCCCGGGATGTGGCCGCCGCGTTCGGCGCGCACGTTGGTGCCGCGATACTCCTCCGGGGTGCGCGTGTCGAGCAATACGACGTCGGGGTTGCCGATACGCTCGAGGATATAGTCCTTGTCAGCCGCCGCGTCTCCGCGTATCTGCGCCACGTAATCGCGGGGCGCGGGAGAAGCCGGCGCTTTCGCGAGCGGATGGCCCTCGTTCGCCCAGGCGTGAATGCCGCCGTTGAGCATCGACGCACGGCCGTGGCCGAGCATGTCGAGAGTCCACACGACACGCCCGGCCTTTCCGCCACCCTCGTCATCGTAGGCGATGACGTGATGCTCAGGGGTGAGCCCCAGCGCGGAGAACACGCGGCCGAGCGTGGCCGCGTCGGGAAGCAACCCGGCCGCGGGCAAGCGGCTCGCCAGCAGGCTCGTGTACTCGAGCCGCACCGCGCCGGGCACCTGTGCCGAAGCCGAGGTCTGCGGATTGCAGAGGTCGACGATCAGCAGATCGTCCCGGCCGAGGCACTGCGCCAACTCCTCGGGCTCGACGACGAGCGGCAGCGCGACGTGCTTCGAATCATTCATCGGCGATCTTCACGAGCGTCCGCCCGGTGTTCTTGCCATTCACGTAATCGTCGAAAACCTCGGGGAGGGTGTCGAGATCGACGGTACGGGTGACGATTCTGTCGAAGTGCCGTGGCCGCAGATCCGTTCCCAAGCGCTTCCACACCCGGTCGCGATCGTGCGCGGATATGTACACCGAGTTGATGCCGAGCAGATTCACGCCGCGCAGGATGAAGGGCATGACCGTGGTCTCCAGCTTGAAGCCGCCGGCGAGACCGATGGAGGCGATATTTCCGCCGGGCATGACGGTGCGCGTGAGCCAGCCGAGCTCGTCGCCGCCGACGCTGTCCACCGCGCCGCCCCACAACGCCTTTTCCAGCGGGCGGGTGCCCATGTCGAGATCGCTGCGGTAGCAGATGTCGCTGGCGCCGAGAGCCTTCAGGTAGTCGTCGGCGTCGCGCTTTCCGGTGAGCGCGGTCACTTCGAAACCCAGCCCGGCGAACATGTCGATGGCGAAGCTGCCAACGCCCCCTGTCGCGCCATTGACAAGAATGGGCCCTCCGTCGGCGCGCTGTCCGTTGTGCTGCATGCGATCGACGGCGATGCCGGCGGTGAATCCGGCGGTTCCGATGGCCATAGACTCGCGCAATGTGAGTCCCTCGGGTAGAGCCACCACCCAGTCGCCGGGAACGCGCACGAACTCCGCGTATCCGCCGTCGTGGTTCTCGCTCAGCCCGCAGCCCACCACCAGCACCGAATCGCCCTTCCTGAAGCGCGCGTCGTCGGACGCGTGCACCCGTCCGGCCACGTCGATGCCGCCGACCAGCGGAAAACGTTTCAGGATCTTGCCTTTGCCGGTGGCGGCGAGCGCGTCTTTGTAGTTCACGTCCGACCACGCGGCGCGAATCACCACGTCGCCCGGCGACAACGAATCGAGATCCGTGGTCTCCAGACGGCCCTCGACCTTGCCGCCTTCCTCGTAGATACGATATGCGCGGAACGACTCCATGACTCCTCCACGAAGGGCCTGCCGTGCCCCCGATTAGCGCATCCTATACTATTGTCGGCGGCGCGCTAACCGGGAAATCGGGCCGGCCATGAGCCTTTTCGAGAACAATAACTTGAGCTTCGAGCAGCTTCGCCGAGACTTTCGCTGGCGCATTCCCACGCACTACAACATCGGCTTCGACGTGTGCGACAAGCACGCGCAGCGCTCGGAGCGAACGGCGTTGCACCTCGAGAACGCCGACGGTCGTGCGTACAGCGTGAGCTTCGGTGAGCTCACGGAGCGCTCGGCTCGCTTTGCGAACGTCCTGCGCGGACTCGGCGTGGGACGCGGCGATCGTGTCGCCATCATCCTGCCGCAGCGCGAAGAAACCGTGATTGCGCACATCGCCGTGTACAAGCTCGGCGCCGTGGCGCTGCCCCTGTCGGTGCTGTTCGGTCCGGACGCTCTCGAATATCGCCTCGGCGACAGTGGCGCCAAAGTCGCGATCAGCGATGCCGGCCACATGGAGATGCTGAACGACATCCGGGCGCGGCTGCCGGCGCTCGAAACGATCCTCGTGTGTGACCCCGGCGGCGTCGGCCGATCGTTTTGGGATTTGCTCGAGTCGGCGTCGCAAAGCTTCGAGCCCGAGGCCACCCTCAGCGACGATCCCGCGCTGCTCATCTATACCTCCGGTACCACCGGACCGCCCAAGGGTGCGCTCAATGCGCACCGGTGCCTGCTCGGCAACATGCCCGGCTTTGAGCTTTCCCAGAATTTCTATCCACGCGACGGGGATCTCATGTGGACGCCGGCCGACTGGGCCTGGACCGGCGGATTGCTGGACGCGCTGCTGCCGGCGCTGCACCACGGGATCCCGGTGCTCGGCTTCGTCGGCGGACGATTCGACCCGGAGCTGGCCTGCAGGCTCATGGGCCGGTATCGCGTGCGCAACGCCTTCATTCCGCCCACCGCGCTCAAAATGCTGATGCAGGTCGAGGACCCGAAGCGCCAGTACGGTCTCGAGCTCCGCTCCATCATGTCGGCCGGCGAGCAGGTGGGCGCCGAGGTCGTGCGCTGGTCGAGCGAGGTGCTCGAGGTTCGTGTCAACGAGATGTGGGGCCAGACGGAGTTCAACTACCTGGTGGGCAACTGCAGCGCCGTCATGCCGGTGCGCCCCGGCTCCATGGGCAAGCCCTACCCGGGCCACCATGTCGAGCCGGTGGACCCGTCGGGCACGCCGATGCCCGACGGCGCGGTGGGCGAGCTCGCCGCGCGGCGCGACGACCCGGTGTTCTTTCTCGGCTATTGGCGGAATGAGCAGGCGACCCGGGCGAAATACATCGGCGAGTACTGGGGCACGGGCGACCTGGGCTACCGCGACGCCGACGGCTATCTGTGGTTCGTCGGGCGCAGCGACGACGTCATCTCGAGTGCCGGGCACCGCATCGGTCCGGGCGAGATCGAGGACTGTCTCATCAAGCACGAGGCCGTCGCCCAGGCCGCCGTGGTCGGCAGTCCCGACGCGCTGCGCGGCGAGATCGTCAAGGCGTTCATCATACTCGCCGAGGGAAGGACCGCGACCGAGGCGCTGAAGGAGGATATCCGTCAGAGCGTCAAGCAACGCCTCGCCGCCCACGAGTATCCCCGCGAGATAGAGTTCGTGGATTCGCTGCCCATGACGACGACCGGGAAAATCCGCCGCATCGAGCTGCGCGAACGCGAGCGTGCGCGCAAGCGCGGTCCCTGAATCGCCGGGTCTTCAGCGCCTGCGATATGCCCGCGCCGCTCAAGTACGACCCGCGCGTTGCCATCGACCGGCTGTCGGCGGCGGACGAGAAGCTCGCCTGGCTCATCGAGCAGGTGGGTCCCTTCGCCATGCCGACCCGCGAGGCCATGAGCCCGTTCGAGATGCTGTTGCGCTCCATCGTCTATCAACAAATTTCCGGTAAGGCGGCGGCGAGCATCCATGCCCGGCTGGTGGCGCTGTTTCCGGGCCGCAAGCCGGGCCCACGCAAGCTCGGGAAAATCTCCGACGATGCCCTGCGCGAAGCGGGCATGTCGCGCGCGAAGATGCGCGCCGCCCGTGACTTGGCCGAGAAAGCGTTGGACGGAACGGTGCCGACGCTTGTTAAGCTGGAGCGCATGGACGACGACGCGATCATCGAGCGCCTCGTTCAGGTGCGCGGTATCGGCCGATGGACCGCCGAGATGATGCTGATCTTCCAGCTCGGGCGACCCGATGTGCTGCCGGCCACGGATCTCGGTGTACGCAAGGGTTTTCAGCTGTCCCACGGTGGGCGCAAGCTGCCCGAACCGAAGAAGCTGCTGCGCTACGGCGAGCGCTGGCGACCCTACCGATCGGTGGCCAGCTGGTATCTGTGGCGGGCGAACGATCTGCCGTAGAATCGGTCCCTCACGCAACAACCCACTCAGGCGACCATTCATGATCGATCTTTATACGTGGCCGACACCCAACGGCCACAAGGTGCACATAATGCTCGAGGAAACCGGCCTCGATTACCGCGTGTTTCCCATCGACATCAATAAGGGCGATCAGTTCGCGCCCGAGTTCCTCGCCATCAGCCCCAACAACAAGATGCCGGCCATGATCGACCACGATGGTCCGGGTGCGAAGCCGTATTCCCTATTCGAATCCGGCGCGATTCTCATGTACCTCGCCGAGAAAACCGGCCGCTTCATGCCGACGGATATGGCGGGTCGCTACCGCGTCATTCAATGGCTGATGTTTCAGATGGGCGGCATCGGACCGCTGCTCGGACAGGCGCATCATTTCCGAATCTACGCTCCGATGCAGATACCGTACGCCGTCGAGCGTTATACCAACGAAGCAGCGCGACTGTACACGGTCATGGACCAACGTCTCGCCGAGAGCGAGTTTCTCGCCGACGATTACTCCATTGCGGACATCGCGTGCTTTCCCTGGCTGCGCCGTCCCGAGCGACAGGGTCAGAGCCACGATGATTTTCCGAACCTCAAGCGTTGGTTTGACACCATCGCCGCACGCCCGGCAGTGCAACGCGGTGTCGCGGTGCTAGCCGAGCATCAGCGCACCGGCACCATCACCGCCGAGGCGCGGGAGAATCTCTTCGGCGCGAAACAGTACAAGAAGCACGCATGAGCGAAGCGACGAGAATTCTCTCCATCGACCAGGGCACCACGAGCAGCCGCGCCATGGTCTTCGATGCCGCCGGCAACCCGCTCGGCATCGCGCAAAAAGAGTTTGCGCAGCACTACCCCCGGGATGGCTGGGTCGAGCACGATCCGGAGGAGATCTGGTCGAGCACCCTGGAGGTTTGCAGGCGAGTGCTCAGCGAAAGCCGTGTCGATGCGAAGTCGGTCGCCGCAATCGGCATCACCAATCAACGCGAGACGGCCATCGTCTGGGACCGGAGTAGCGGCAAAGCGATTCATCCGGCCATCGTCTGGCAGGATCGGCGCACCGCCGCGCACTGCGAGGAGCTGCGCGCGGCGGGTCACGAGGCGCGCGTTGGCGAGAAAACCGGCTTGCTCCTCGACCCGTATTTTTCCGCCACCAAGGTAGCCTGGATACTCGATAATGTCGCTGGTGCGCGCGAGGCGGCCGAGCGCGGCGACCTCGCCTTCGGCACCGTGGACAGCTTTCTGCTCTGGCGTCTGACCGGCGGGCGCGTGCACGCCACCGATGCCACCAACGCCTCGCGTACGCTGTTGTTCGATATCCACGCGCAGGCCTGGGACGACGAGCTGCTGGAGATGTTCCGTGTGCCCCGCGGGATCCTCCCGCAAGTGCGCGACTGTGCCGGACATTTCGGCGATAGCGATGCGGAGCTGCTTGGACGATCGATACCCATTACCGGAATCGCGGGCGACCAGCAGGCGGCCGCGGTCGGCCAGGCGTGCTTTTTACCCGGAATGATCAAGAGCACCTATGGCACCGGCTGCTTCGCACTGGTCAACACCGGAGCCGAGGCGGCGCGGTCGCGAAACCGTTTGCTGACCACCGTGTGTTATCGGCTCGAGGGCCGGGTCACGTATGCACTCGAAGGCTCGATTTTTATCGCCGGCGCCGCGGTGCAGTGGTTGCGGGACGGGATCGGACTGATTGGCACGGCCGCCGATACCGAGTCGCTCGCGGCCGGCATTCCGGACAATCGCGGCGTCTACCTGGTACCGGCCTTTACCGGCCTCGGCGCGCCCCACTGGGATGCGCACGCGCGCGGGGCTTTGTTCGGCATCACCCGCGATACCGGTGTCGCGGAGATCACTCGGGCTGCGCTCGAATCGGTCTGCTACCAGACCCACGACCTTCTCCAGGCCGCGGCCGACGACGGCGTCACGCGACTCGCGGCCCTGCGGGTCGACGGCGGGATGGTCGCCAACGACTGGCTCATGCAGTTTCTCGCAAACATCGTGAGCTTGCGCGTGGAACGGCCCGTGGTTACCGAGACAACCGCCCTCGGCGCCGCCTATCTCGCCGGCGTGCAGGTCGGCGTATTCGATTCTCTGGACGACGTCACCGCCAACTGGCAGAGGCAGCGCAGCTTCGATCCGGCCATGGATGCCGCCGAGCGTGAACGCCTGTTGGCCGGCTGGTCGAAAGCGGTGTCGCGGGTCCGCGAGACCTAGAAAAAAGAAAAATGACCGCCGTGATTGGCCCCGTAGATTGCGCTGAGTTCAACGCCGCGCGCGCGAAATCTGCGTATGGCGAAAACAGTCCAGCGTGTGATCGTTGACCATCCCCACCGCCTGCATGAACGAGTAGCAGATGGTGCTGCCGACGAACTTGAAGCCGCGGCGTTTCAGAGCCTTGCTGAGCGCATCGGATTTTTCGGTCGACACCGGAACATCGCAGGGCCTGCGCCAACGATTGACAATTGGGCGCCCGTCGACGAAGTCCCAAAGAAAATCCGAGAAGCTGTCGCGCTCGTGCACGATCTCGAGGAAGGCACGCGCGTTTCCGATAGCGGCATCGATTTTAAGTCGATTGCGGATGATACCCGCATCGCTAAGTAGCGCGCGTTTCTTGCGCGCGTCGTAACGCGCGACCCTGCGCGGATCGAATCCATCGAAGGCATGCCGGTAGTTTTCGCGTTTTTTCAGCACGGTAATCCAGCTCAATCCCGCCTGCGCGCCTTCGAGGATGAGCATCTCGAAAAGCTTTCCGTCATCCCGAACAGGCACGCCCCACTCGCAGTCGTGATAAGCGAGATACAGAGGATCGTCACCGACCCAGGCGCAGCGTTTTCTTTGCGGGCTCTTCGCAGGCATTTGTCCGGGCAGCTCGATGCAGGACCAGTATTGATTGTCCCACCGCCGTGACCGCAAGATGTGGTTTTTCGCGACGGGGCGGCACATGATACCGAGCCAGCGTCACTTGTTCGATATTCCGGGCGATATCGCCTACTTGAACTGCGCGTATCTCGGTCCTTTGTCGCGCGCTGTCGTCGACGCCGGCTGTCAGGCTGCGGGCCGAAAGGCTCACCCGTGGGAGATCGGCAGTGAGGATTTCTATACCGAGACGGAGATCGCACGGGGGCTTTTTGCGAACATCATCAACGCCGCCGATGAGGATGTCGCCATCATTCCGGCCGCGAGTTACGGCGTCTCGGTAGCCGCGCGCAACCTGCCGCTCGAAAAAGGCCGGAACGTGGTGTTGCTGGCCGAACAGTTTCCTTCAAACGTGTATGCCTGGCGCGAATCTGCCGGCAACGCCGGTGCGCGCATCGTCACGGTAGAGCGTCCCCACGACGGCGACCTGACGCGCGCGGTGCTGGCCTCGCTCGACGAGCGCACCGCCGTCGTATCATTGCCCAATTGCCACTGGGCGGACGGTGCGCTGCTCGATCTGGTCGAGATCGCACGACGCACGCGCGAGGTCGGTGCGAGCCTGGTTCTCGACGTGACCCAATCAGCGGGCGTGATGCCGCTCGATGTGGCCGCGATCCGGCCCGACTTCCTGGTCGCCGCCTGTTACAAATGGCTGCTCGGGCCATATAGCGTTGGATTCATGTACGTCGCTCCCGAGCACCAGGACGGTAAGCCCATCGAGTACAACTGGCGCGCTCGGCTCGGCAGCGAGAACTTCGCCGGGCTCGTGAATTACCAGGACAGGTACCTGCCTGGCGCGCTTCGATTCGACGTCGGCGAGTGCGCCAATTTCCATACCATGCCCGCTGTGATTGCCGCCCTTCGGCAAATCCTCGACTGGGGCGTGCCGGCCATTGCCGAGACACTGGCGGCGCGCAACGCCGGTATTGCCGAGCGCGCCGCAGCGCTCGGTCTCGAGTGCCTCGATGCCGGACAGCGTGCGGGACATTTTCTGGGACTGCGATTTCCCGACGGCGTCCCCGAAGGGCTGCTCGATGCGCTCCATAGGGCACGCGTGTTCGTGAGCGTTCGGGGCGAGAGCCTGCGCGTTACGCCACACTTGTACAACGACGATGGCGACGTGGATCGTCTGATGCATGCCCTCGAGCAGGCAATCGACTGAGACTCCCATGGAGGATTCGTGAGCATCGACTTCCGACGGGCACGCGAGCAAACACCGGGTTGCTCCGAACGCGTTCATTTCAACAACTGTGGTGCCGCACTCATGCCGACACCGGTCATCGATGCGTTAAAGCAACACATCGACCTCGAAGCACGCATCGGCGGCTACGAGGCCGCGCGCGCGGCCGACGAGCAGGTCGAAGGCACCTATGCTGCTATCGCCCGCATGCTCAATTGCGACATCGAGGAAATTGCCGTCGTGGAAAATGCCACTCGCGGATGGGACATGGCTTTTTACGCCATGCAATTCGCGCCGGGGGATCGCATCCTGACGTGCTCGGCCGAGTATGCCTCCAACTACATCGCCTATCTGCAGGTAGCGCGAAAGACCGGAGCGGTGATCGAGACGATGCCCGATGACGAACATGGCGCGGTCGATGTCGAGGCGCTGCGCACACGCATCGACGAGCGCGTCAAGCTCATAGCCGTCACCCACGTGCCCACCAACGGTGGGCTCGTGAATCCGGCGGCGGCGATCGGCACCCTGGCCCACGACCATGGCATACCCTTTCTGCTCGATGCCTGTCAGTCGGCCGGCCAGATGCCCCTCGACGTCGACGAGCTCAACGTCGACATGATGTCCGCCACTTCGCGCAAGTTCCTGCGCGGGCCGAGGGGCATGGGATTTCTGTACGTGCGAAGAAACATGATCGAGAAGCTCGAGCCACCGTTTCTCGATCTGCATGCGGCCACTTGGGTATCCCCGCACGAGTATCGGCTGCGTGACGATGCACGGCGCTTCGAGAACTGGGAATGCAACGTGGCAGCCAAGATTGCCATGGGCGCGGCCGCCGACTACGCCCTCGAATGGGGACTCGATGCGATCGAAACCCGCGTATCGGCACTCGCCGATCGGCTCCGCCGACGCCTCGGGGCGCTCGCCGGCGTGCGCGTGCGCGATCGCGGCAGCCGGCAGTGCGGCATCGTGTCCTTCACCGTGGCGAACCTGGCGCCGGGCGAAGTAGTCAAGAGACTATTCGATCGCGGCATCAACCTGAGCGTATCGCGCGCCACCAGCACGCAGCTCGACATGCACGCACGCGGTCTCGACGCGGTCGTGCGAGTGGGCATTCACTATTACAACACCGAGGAAGAGATCGAGCGGTTCATCGCCGCGCTCGAAGAGGTGAGGTCGTTGCCCGACTAGGGGCTCGCTGCCCGCCCGAGGAGGCCGGCCGCTTTCAGTGGCCCCTGTTACGGCGGACTTCCTTGACCACGGCCCTCGAGAGCTGACGGATATCGGTGTCGTAGAGCACCAGGCGGCCGCCGGCGCTGACCGCCGAGATGGCCACGATACTCCCCACCAGCATCAGCAGCAGCACCAGGAACCAGCCCGCGAAATAAGAAAGCCGCAGACTCGTGTCGCGCGGCTGCGTGCCCTCCTGGCCCGCTAACTCACTCTCGCCGCCGGTCGCACCGCTCTCGCCCGGCGCCAGAGCGAAAATCTTGTCCAGGTTGGAGCCGCGCTCGATGGCGGCCGCGAAGGGCTCGATGCGCGCCGGCTCCTGGTACAGCGTCCAGGCTTCGCGCAAGATCATCACCGCAGCGCCGATTCCGATGACCAGAAAGCACAGCCCCAAAAGGCGCACCAAGATCGCGAGCATCTGATGGAAGATGCTGAGTGCGCGCGGCGGCGATTCCCTCAGCAGCAGATCGTATTCCCGATAGCCGCTGGCGCCGAGGGCTGCGGGTTCCGGTGCCCGATTCGGCCGATCGCGCACGTCCCGGCGCGTCGCCTTCAACTCGCCGAGTGGCGGTACACGATTATGCTCGCTCACGCTCGA
>JBFICP010000003.1:0-35301 GCA_041581935.1 Gammaproteobacteria bacterium
ATATCGAACAGAAGGCCGTTCAGGTAGTAGCGCACATCCTGATGTGCCATGGCGAAGTGTGTCAGCTCGATGAGACGCTTCAGTGCGCCCTGTGACACGTTCAAGGTCAGCTCTCCCGCCAGGCTGTCGCTGCTCGGATAGTCGTCGGCCGGCAACGTGGACAAGGTGAACCGGCTGCGCCCGGAGCGTACCTGGGCACGCTCACCGTCCACCTCCAGACGAATGTCGGCGTCCGCGGGCAACGACCGGCAAATGTCCACAAACTTACGTGCCGGCACCGTGACCTCTCCGGGCTCGGCGTCAGGCAGCGGCGTGCTCGCCACCAGCTCGATCTCCATGTCGGTGCCGGTCACCCACAGTCGACCGGCGTCGATGGCGAGCAGAAAGTTCGCCAGGATCGGTAAGGTCTGTCGGCGCTCAACCACACCTTGAACCGCCTGCAGGGGTTTGAGCAGGTCATCGCGGTGCATTGTAAATCTCATAATAAAAAGATCCTGATCTATTACTACTATTAGTAGCCGCGCCAGTTTCTGTGGATAACTAAATAAACCTTTTATTTTTCAGTGACTTCTATGCTTCATAAGCAGGCTCGAGGAGACCCGTGTAGTGCCCGTGACACCTGTGGAGCAAATGTGAACAAGTTTTGCCGGCGCCGATGGCCCCAGCTTATCCACAGGTCGTCGGCATCAGCTGCTGAGGCTCCTGAGCAACTCTGCATACTCTTCATTGATGCTGGTGTTGTTCTCCCGGAGTTCGGCCACCTTCCGGCAGGCATGCATGACGGTGGTGTGATCGCGTCCGCCGAACGCATCGCCAATTTCCGGAAGACTGTGATTGGTGAGCTCCTTGGCGAGCGCCATGGCGACCTGACGGGGACGGGCGATGGAGCGGGTTCTGCGCTTCGACACCAGATCCGAGACGCGCAGCTTGTAGTACTGGGCGACGGTCTTCTGGATATTATCGATGGTGACCATACGGTCGTGCAGCAGCAGCAGGTCGCGCAGGGCGTCCTTGGCCAGGTCGAGGTCGATGGGCTGACCGGTGAAATTCGAGGTGGCAATGACGCGGCGCAGCGCCCCTTCGAGTTCGCGCACGTTCGAACGAATTCGCTGTGCCACGAACAGAGCGACGTCGTTCTCTATCTCGACGCCGGCGAGCGCCGCTTTTCGCATTAGAATCGCCGCACGCGTCTCGAGCTCCGGCGGCTCGATGGCCACCGACAGGCCCCAGGCAAAGCGTGATTTCAGGCGATCGTCCAGTCCGTCCACTTCCTTCGGAAAGCGATCGCAGGTGAGCACCAGTTGCTGCTGCCCTTCGAGCAAGGCATTGAAGGTGTGGAAAAACTCCTCCTGGGATCGCTCCTTGCGCGCGAAGAATTGAATATCGTCGATGAGCAGCGCGTCGACGGAGCGGTAGAAGCGTTTGAAATCGTTGATGGCATTATGCTGAAGCGCATGCACCATGTCGGCGACGAATCGCTCCGAGTGTAGATACACCACCTTTGCCGACGGTGTGCTACGCGCGATGGCGTTGCCGATAGCGTGCACCAGGTGGGTTTTGCCAAGCCCCACCCCGCCGTAAATAAACAGCGGATTGTAGGCACCGCCGGGATTCTCCGCGACCTGCATGGAGCCGGCGCGTGCCATTTGATTGGATTTCCCTTCAACGAAGGTTTCGAAGGTGAAGGCCGGGCGTAACCCGGTGCCCTGGCGCTTGCCCCTGGAGGCATTGCGAGGCGTGCCGTTGACCGCCGCCTCATTGACGGGTTTTGCGGTCGGTGTCGACACGGGTTCCGGATCGCAGCGAAACTCCTTACTGCCGATTTGAACGACGACACTCGCGGCATGACCGTGCTGCAGCCGGGTCAACACTTCGGTTAGACGATTGAGAAGATGCTCGTTCACCCAATCACGTACAAAATGATTTGGCGCAAGCAATCGCAGCGAATCACCATCCTCGATGGCGTGCAGTGGTCGAATCCAGGTATTGAACTGTTGTGGCGAGAACTCTCCTTCGAGGCGATCGAGACACCTGTTCCACAGCGTCGGTCCCACCCCCGCGGTCCTCCTGGCAGCCTTGTTGGAGAGCACAAAAACAGAGACGAGCAGTTTATAACGGTTGTCGGGTCTAATCCATAACGGTGAGACAACTCCATTAGAATTGACAGGCCATGAAACGTGACGTTAGCATTCAGCCCCTTTTCGCGAGTCGTGCATGTGCAATGACTTGCCGGTTCGCGCCACGGGAGTCGCGTCATGAAACGTCCATTTCAACCGAGCAGACTGAAGCGTAAGCGGCGGCACGGCTTTCGCGCCCGCATGGCGACGAAGGCGGGTCGCAAGGTAATCAATGCCAGGCGCGCCAAAGGTCGAGCCCGTCTTTCCGCGTAACGTCCCGGTCAGAACAACTTGGTAGAGCCGCTGAGGGGTCTGCGATTTCGGCGGCACATGCGCTTGCTGAAGGCCGCTGACTACGAACGTGTTTTTCAACACGCGCAACGTTCAAGCAGCAAGGCAGTCACGGTGTTGGCTCGGCAGAGCGGCCGGGACAGTGCGCGCCTCGGTCTCGCCATACCCCGCAAGCAGATCCGTAAGGCGGTGGAACGCAACCGCGTTAAACGGCTCATTCGGGAGAGCTTTCGCCGTCATCAGGCGTTGCTGAGCGGCCTGGATGTGGTCGTCATCGGGAGAACGGAGCTTGCTGCAAAGAATTCACGGTGCGTGTTCCGGTGTCTGGAGAAGCACTGGCAGCAGGTCAGCACGCGTTTCACGGACGCGGGCGCGGACTGAGCATCGAGAGAAAACGACGTGGCTATAGAACAGCTGAGAAATCTGTTGCTCATCGCCCTGTGCGTTGTGGGTTTTCTCCTGTGGCAGGCCTGGCAAAAGGACTACGGACCCAAGCCTGTGGCGCCGACGCCGTCGATCGCGACGGGCGAGGAAGGCCCGAGCGCTCCGGTGCTCGAGGAAGACGTCCCGTCACTGCCAAGCTTGAGCGAGGACGCCCCGCCGGCGGCTCCCGAAGCGACGACCGCCCCGGCGGCGCCGAGCTACGAGAAGGTCAAGGTGCGTACCGACGTTCTCGATGTCGACATCAACCTGCGCGGTGGTGGCGTTCGACGTCTCGCGCTTCTGAGGTATCCCGTCTCACTGGAGCAGAGGGACACGCCCTATCAGCTAATCGAGTATCAGCCGCCGAACATCTTTCTCGCTCAGTCGGGTCTGCGCGGTAAGTCCGCTACGGGCGACAGCAATATCCCCGATCACCATGCCGAGTTCACCGCTGAGAAAAGTGAGTACACACTCTCCGAGGGTGTCGACAGCGTCGAGGTGACTCTTCTGTGGAAGAGCGCGGGCGGTGTCGAAGTCAGGAAGATTTATACCTTTCGTCGCGACAGCTACCTGATCGGTGTCCGCTACAAGGTGACGAACCGCTCCGGCGAGCCGTGGCGCGCACGCATGTACGGCCAGTTCCAGCGCTCGGAAGTGGCGCCGGAGGGCGGGCTGTTTCGCACCTACACCTATACCGGTGGTGTCATTTCCGGGCCGGAAAAACCGTACGAGAAGATCGATTTCTCGGACATGCGTGACGTCGATCTCAAGCGTAGTGAGACCGGCGGCTGGATAGCCATGATTCAGCACTATTTCACCGGCGCTTGGATTCCGCCCGCCGACGAGCGCAATTACTTCTATTCCAAGGCCGTCGCCAGCGACCGATTCGTGCTCGGCGTGATGACGCCGGAGCTCCCCGTGGCGCCCGATGACTCCGGCACTGTCGAGCTCAAGCTCTATGCAGGGCCCAAGATCCAGGAGCGGCTCAAGTCGGTTGCGCCCAACCTCGAACGCACCGTCGATTACGGCTGGCTGTGGCTCATTGCCGAGCCACTGTTCTGGCTGCTCAAGTGGATCCACGGCTTCGTCGCTAACTGGGGCGTGGCCATCATCGTGTTGACGCTGCTCATCAAGCTGGCGTTCTTCCACCTCTCCGCCGCCAGTTACAAGTCCATGGCGCGCATGCGCAAGCTTCAGCCGCGCATCATGGATCTGCGCGATCGGTTTGCCGGGGACAAGCAGAAGCTCAACCAGGCGATGATGGAGCTGTATAAGAAAGAGAAGATCAATCCGCTCGGCGGCTGCCTGCCGATCCTCGTGCAGATTCCGGTCTTCATCGCCCTTTACTGGGTTCTGCTCGAAAGCGTCGAGCTGCGCCAGGCAGGGTTCATCTGGTGGATCCACGACCTGAGCGTCCACGACCCGTTTTTCGTCCTGCCGATTCTGATGGGCGTCACCATGTTCGCCCAGCAGAAGCTCAATCCCGCGCCGCCGGATCCCATGCAGGCGCGCATCATGATGGCCCTGCCGTTCGTGTTCACTTTCCTGTTCCTGTTCTTCCCCTCCGGGCTCGTCCTCTACTGGTTCGTGAACAACCTGTTGTCCATCGCGCAGCAGTGGGTCATTACGCGCAAGATCGTCGGTACCACCTGAGCCTTTTCACGCGACCGTCGAGAAGCGCGACGCTGCGGGCTTCGCTCGGCGCTCCCTGAGATCACCCCCTCCCTGTTTCCGTTGGGACGGAGGGGATGCGCAATGCCGATCGTGGTCGGTCGTAATTGCAAGCGCTCCTCGTTTTCACCCGCCCCCCTGTCCCCCGTTGGGACGGAGGGGAAGTGCAACGCAGGTTCAGGTGGGCTGTATTTCCCGGCGCTCCTTGATGTCACCCGCCCCCCTGTCCCCCCTCCCATCAAGGGAGGGGGGAACTCCTTGTTTGGATGGTATTGTTTAATTAATCCTTACGACGTTTATGGACGCTAACGACACCATTGCGGCCGTTTCGACGCCGCCCGGGCGCGGCGGCATCGGTATCGTGCGCGTCTCCGGCCCCGACGCGGCGATGATTGCGCAGGCCCTGACCGGTGCCCTGCCACCGGCCCGCAGGGCGCACTACTGCGCGTTCCGCGACGAGCACGACAGCGTCATCGATCGCGGTGTGGCGTTGTACTTTCCGGCGCCGGCCTCCTTCACAGGTGAGGACGTGCTCGAGCTCCAGGGTCATGGCGGCCCGGTGGTCATGGACATGCTGCTCGCCGCGACGCTCGCTCATGGCGCGCGCCCGGCACGACCCGGGGAGTTCAGCGAGCGCGCCTTTCTCAACGGACGCATGGACCTGTCCCAGGCCGAGGCGGTGGCGGATCTCATCGACAGCGGGTCGCGGGCCGCGGCGCGCTCGGCCATGCGTACCCTGGACGGTGTCTTTGCCGAGCGCGTGCATACGCTCTGCGCGTCACTGACCGAGCTGCGCGCCCACATCGAGGCCTGCATCGATTTTCCCGACGAGGAGATCGATTTTCTCGCCGACCCCGAGCTCGAGCGGCGCATGTCCGCGCTCCGCGAGCAGCTGGCAACGATCATCGCCGGGGCCGGCCGCGGCGTGCTGCTGAAGGAGGGAGTTCGGGTGGTCCTCGCGGGCCAGCCGAACGTCGGCAAGTCGAGTCTCATGAACCTGCTCGCCGGCCGCGATTCCGCCATCGTCACCGACATTCCCGGAACCACCCGCGACATTCTCCGCGAGCACATTCAGCTGGACGGTCTGCCGCTGCACGTCATCGATACCGCCGGCATTCGCGCACCCGGCGATGCCGTCGAAGCGCAAGGGGTCGAACGCGCCTGGAGCGCTATCGAAAACGCCGATGCCCTGCTTCTGGTCATCGACGATCGCACCGGCCTGGTCGATGCGGATCGGGAAATTCTCGCGCGCACCCCCGCCGGCGTGTCCCGCATCGTGGTCAACAACAAGATCGATCTGAGCGGTGCCGATCCCGGCAGCGCCCAGGGAACCGACGTGCTGCATGTGCGCCTGTCGGCTACCACCGGCAGCGGCATCGAGGCGTTGGAGTCAGCCCTCAAGGCGTGCGTCGGCTACGAGCTCTGCGACGAGGGCAGCTTCATGGCGCGGCGCCGCCACCTGGATGCGCTCGCGCGCACCCGCGCGGCCGTCGACGCGGCCCGCGAGGTGCTGAGCACGCGCGGCGCCGGCGAGCTCGCCGCCGAGGAGCTCCGCCAGGCGCAGCGGGCGCTCGGCGAGATCACCGGAGAGGTGACCAGCGACGACATTCTCGGTGAGATATTCTCGCGTTTCTGTCTCGGCAAGTAGGAGTCGCCGCGCGCCTACCCGGAGCCGTGATGGGCGCCTTCGTGCTCGGCTGCGCCGGCGCCGTAGGCCGCGCAGTAAAGGGCGATCAGCCACCACACGATCTGGGACCAGAACGAGGAGTAGATCGCCATGTGGCTGTTGATCGGGAAATAGGCGACGAGCAGACACAAGGCGTACGGCCACATGCACTGCCGCGCAGCCGCAGGAGCGCGCACCCCCGCCATCAGCAGCAGCACCAGCAGCGCGGCCAACCCGACACCACCGATGACGCCGCTCTCGGCCAGGATCTGCAACCAAAGCTGATGGGAGTGATACGGGGCGATGGGGGGGTCGGCGCTCAGGTAGGGATCACCGGCGGCGGCATGTTCGGCATACGCGTAGCGGAATCCCTGTGCGCCGACGCCGTTCACCGGATGCGCCGCGATCATGTTGATCGCTCCGCGGGCGATCCAATAGCGATGGCCGAGGGCATCGGAGAACACGCCGGTGGAACCGGTCAGCGTCCCGACGCTGCTCTCGACCCGCGCGGCGAACTGCTGTGAGCCGAACGTCAGCGCGGTCACGGTGACGGCGGCCGCGACCAGGGCCGTGGCCGATATTCGCAGGGCCACGCGCCGGTAGCGCACCCACACCAATATCCAGTACGCGAGCAGCAGCACGACAATGCTGATCCACGCCGATCGCGTTCCCGCCATGAGCACTATTGAAATCGTGCCGACGAGGATGACTGCCAGCGCCCAAACGTTCCAATGTCTGCGCGCATGTTCCCAGAGAAGCGGGCAAAACACCGTCAATGCGGTGGGGTAGACCGGGCCTTCATTTCCGAAAAGCGCGTTGATGCGTTCCACGCCGGGCTCGCTTTCGGGGATGGCAAAGCCGAACAGGTCCCGTCCGAACGCCGCCTGCACGATACCGTCCAGCAGCCAGAACAGCACCAACCAGGCGCAAAGAAACACGAAGCGCCGGTGCGCCTGGAAACTCGACAGCGCGTGAATGATGAAAATGCCGCTGAAGGCGAAGCGCAGATGGTTGAGAGCGACCGTGGCGGTGGTTTGTGGGCGCACGGCGTCGATGAGCGAGATCAGAATGGGTACCCAGGCGAGTAGAAACACGACGCCGAATAATTTGAAGGCGGGATTGGCGAGAAAACGGTTCCAGTGCTTGATGAGCAGGTAAACGCCGCCGATCGCCATCAGCATGACCGGCACCTCCACCAGGCGCCCGACGGGCAGCACCAGCAGGCACGACCAGACCAGCAGCATCGCGAGCTGGCTTCGCTCGGTCCACGCGACGGTCCATGCCGGCCGGTCCATTGGCGCGGGCGCTCAGCGCTGCGCGGGCGCGCCCGCGAGCTCCTCGTAAAGCGCCAGCGTTTTCGCGAGCATGGCGGACAGGGCGAAGGGCACCGGTGTTTGTGGGCGTGCCGGGTGCTCGCGAAGCTCGCGCACCCGCTTGTAGAGGGTTTCCTCGTCCCCGGGGGGGACTCGGCCTTGGGGAAACGCGCCGGCCAGCACTTCGCCGACCCCGCCGTGATCGTAGCCGAGCACCGGCACGCCCATGCTCAGCGCTTCCAGGACCGTTCGACCGAACGACTCCGGATGTGTCGACAGGGAAAGCACCAGGTCGGAGCTGGCATAAATGTCGCGCATGTCGTCGCGGTGCCCGGTCAGCGTAACCGGCAGGGCGCGGCTGGCGATCTCGCGTTGCAGGTCTTCGGCGTAGGCTTGGCCGCTGCGGTCCGCGGCGCCGACCACCAGCCCGTGAATCGCCTCGTCGTCCGCGGCCAGGCGCGCGATGAGGCGCAGGAATGCCTGGTGGCCCTTTAGGCGCGTGAGCCGCCCGGGCAGCGTCAGCACGAACTTGTTCTCGAGCTGCGGAAACCGCCGGTGCCAGTCGGTTATCCAGTGCGCGGTGGGCCGGTATCCGGGAGGAAACGCACGCGCGTCGACACCGCGGTGAATCACGCGCACGCGCCCCATGTCGACGCGCGGATAGCTCTCGTGCAGGTACTCGCGGATGCTTTCCGAGACCGCGATGACGCATTCACCGCGCGTCATGATCTCGCTGAAACGATTCACCGAGTAAACGCCGTGGGCGGTGGTTATGAAGCGCGGTCGCCGTGCCGTCGGCATCCCTCGCCAGGCGAGATACGCGACCCACGCGGGCACCCGTGAGCGCGCATGCAGGATGTCGACCCGGCGTTGCGCCAGCAGGCGGCGCAGACGCGGCACGAAACGCCAGGTGAGGGGCGACTTGCGCCCGATCGCCCAGTTGAGATGCTCGCTGCCGGCGGCTTCCAGATCCGCCACCATGCGCCCGCCGCCGGAGATCACCAGGGATCGATGCCCGGCATCGACCAGCGCCCCGGCCACCACCAGAGTGCCGCGCTCGACACCCCCGCTGTCGAGCTCCGGCACCACCTGCACCACGCTCAGCGCGCGCGCCCCGGCCATTCGTGCAGAATCCAGTCGGCGCAGCGCCCGGCTTCGTCCAGCGGCGCGGCCGGCGGTGACAGACTCGCCCCCTTGTCCCAGGCGTCGAAGGAAGTGACCAGGCCTTGGGCGACCAGACCGTCGCCCAGGTTGCGCTTCGAAGCCCGCTTGTGGCGGCGCGGCATGCTCAGCAGCCCGGTGGCGGCGCCGGCGGTGAGGGCCTCGTAGAGCATGTTGACGCTGTCCTCGGTGACCCACACGGTGGTGGCGGTGGCGAGCCTGCCCGGCAGCCAGTCGCCATCCACCTCGTCCACGGCCACAGTGTCGAGATTCGCACGCCGCAGCGCGCGCAGGTGGGGCAGAAAATCCGCGGGCGTTCGTCGCGACGACACGGCAAACCAGCGGATGCCCGGGTGACGGTCGACAATCGCGGTTATCTGCGCCTCGAGCAGCTCGGGTACCCACGGATGTCGTCGCTCGGGACCGCCGATGAGCAGCAGCCCTTCGCTCGGGTTCTTCTCCTTCGCCGGTCGCATGCGGTTCAGTGCGCCGCGCGTAATCAACAGGTTGGCCCTCGGTGCCAGGCGATCGTGAGCCGGAGCGATGACGAGATCGAACCATGCCATCGGCAGTCCCGGCTTCATCAGCACCACGATGCGTCCTCCACGCCGGCGGCGCGCGAGGAGCATGGGCACGTGGGTGGTAGTGCCGGTCCCGATGGCCAGATCCGGATTCGGCAGCGACCCGGTGTCGGCACCGCGAAGCGCGCGCCACAGCGCGCTCGAGCGGTGTGCCCGCGGCGTCGATACCGTGTGCACCGACAGCGCAGCGCGATCCGCGAGCGCGCTGATGAGACCGTCGCTTTGATTCTCGTGCCCGCGCAGCCCGTCGGCGAAGCGCCACACCACGAGCGGTCGCGCGGGCTTCGCAACACGCTTCATGCTAGCTGGCGCCGGCGGCCGCGGCCTCCTCCGCGCGGCGATCGATCTGGAAGCGGTACAGGCTCGCGTACAGAGCGCTGTGCTCGAGCAGGCTCGCGTGCTTGCCGACGTCGACGATACGGCCCGCGTCCATCACCGCGATATTGTCGGCGCGTTCGATGGTCGACAACCGGTGCGCAATGACGATGGTGGTGCGTCCCTTGCGCAGCTGCTCGAGGCCCGCCTGGATGTGCTGCTCGGCGATGTTGTCCACCGACGATGTCGCCTCGTCCATGATCAGAACCGGCGCGTCCTTGAGAAAGGCGCGCGCGATCGCCAGGCGTTGTCGCTGACCGCCGGACAGGCGCACGCCCTTCTGGCCCACGTTGGTATCCAGACCCCGCGGCAGGTTGTCGATGAATTCCATGGCGTGGGCGGCTCTCGCGGCCGCGATGATCGCATCCCGGCTGGCCGAGCCGAGCGGGCCATAGGCGATGTTCGCAGCGACGGTGTCGTTGAACAGCACGATGTCCTGACTCACGAGCGCGATGTTGGCACGCAGCGATGCGAGGGTGAGCGCGCCGATATCGATACCGTCCAGATAGATGGTGCCCGAATCGGGCAGATAGAAGCGCGGCACGAGACTCGCGAGCGTGCTCTTGCCGCTGCCGGAGTGCCCGACCAGCGCAAGCGTCTGCCCGGGCTCCACCGTGATCGAAACGTTCCTGAGCGCAGGCACGTCGCCGCTCTCGTACATGAACGACACGTCGCGAAACTCCAGATGGCCGCGTGCGCGACCGATGGTGCGGGTGCCGCGATCGGGCTCGGAAGGCTCGTCGACCAGCGCGAATACGCTGGCGGCGGCGGCGATGCCTCGTTGCAGCAGACCATTGACGCCGGTGAGGCGCTTGATAGGCGAGAACAGCATCGCCATGGCCGTGAAGAAGCTCACGAATCCGCCGATGGTGATCTCGCCCGTCGCCGAGAGGTGCGCGGCCAGAAACAGAATCACCGCCAGAGCGATGGAAATGATGACCTGAGCAATGGGTGAGTTGGCGGTAGACGCGGCCATGAACTTCAACTGGAATTTACGCACCTGCTCGGCGGTCTGGGAAAAGCGGCTTTTCTCATAGCTTTCCCCACCGAAGCTGCGCACAACGTGCTGTCCGTCGATGGTCTCTTCGAGTACGTGCGTGACGTCGCCCATGCTTTCCTGAAGGCGATAACTCGTTTGCCGCAGTCGTTTGGTGAAGTACTTCACCGTCAGCACCACGACCGGCGCAGTAATGAAGGTAATCAGCGTCAGCTGCCATTGCAGATAGAACATCCATGCCAGAAGGCCGATGATGGCGAGCGTGTCGCGCACCACTATCAGCAACACGTTCGACGCCGCCTCAGTTACCTGAGTCGCATCAAAGGTCACCTTGGAGATGAGCGAGCCGGATGATTTTTTGTCGTAATAGCTCGACGGCAGACTCACCAGCTTGTCGAACATCTCGTTGCGCAGATCCATGACCACCTTGCCGCCCACCCACGTGAGCGCCATGGTCGTGACAAACGTGGCGATACCGCGCACGACGAACAACAGCACGATCAGCACGGACATGAAGCCGACCGCGTCCAGATCCTTCTCGACGAAGCTCCCGTCAAGGGTAGGTTTCAGCAGCGCCGGCAGCGCCGGCTCGGTGGCCGCCAGAATCACCATGGTGAAAACCGCCAGCGCGAACATCCGCCAGTAGGGCACGACGTGGCGCAGAAGGCGCAAATAGAGCTCCTTGCCGGTCATCCCTTGAAGCGGTTGAGCGTCGGAGGTGGCGTCGGTCATTGGCACGAGCGGGCGGCGCAGCTGATCAGTCATCTATAAGAGAATAGTCCGCCCCGCAGTAGGGACATTTGGCAGTGCCGGTCTTCTCGATGGGCAGATAGACCTTCGGGTGCGAGTTCCACAGGCTCATGCCCGGCATCGGGCAACTGAGCGGCAGGTCCTTGCGGGTGACCTCGTAGCGATTTTCCGCGTTGGCCTCGATGAGTCCCTCGCCCGGGTGGGGGTCCAGTTTCACCTTCGATTCCTCCGGGTGCCGCGCCCTCACGCGACCGGCGTCAACCATTCCGAATGCGAGTTCGTGCGCCCGTGCACATGGTCGAAGAATGACTTCTGCAGCTTCTCCGTGACGGGACCGCGGGTGCCGGTACCGATTGTGCGGTTGTCGAGCTCCCGGATCGGGGTCACCTCCGCGGCGGTTCCCGTGAAAAACGCCTCGTCCGCCACGTACACCTCGTCGCGAGTGAGTCGCTTCTCGACGAGCGGGATGCCGAGCTCGTCGGCGAGAACCACGATGGTATCGCGCGTCACGCCCTCCAGCGCCGAGGTCAGATCCGGGGTGTACATCGTGCCGTTGCGCACGATGAAGATATTCTCGCCGCTGCCCTCGGCCACGTAACCCTCGGGGTCGAGCAGCAGCGCCTCGTCGTAGCCGCAGGTGAGTGCCTCCTGCAACGCCAGCATCGAGTTCATGTAATTGCCGTTGGCCTTGGCCTTGCACATGGTGATGTTGACGTGATGGCGCGTGTACGAGGAAGTGCGAATGCGGATGCCCTTCTCCATCGCCTCGGCGCCCAGATACGCGCCCCATTCCCAGGCGGCGACCATAACGTGGGTGGAAAGATTGTCCGCGCGCAAACCCATCCCTTCCGAGCCGAGAAAGCACATCGGTCGTATGTATGCGGTCTCCAGTCCGTTCTCTCGCACCACCGTGCGCTGGACCTCGTTCAAGGTGTCTTTGTCGTAGGGCATCTTCATGCCCAGGATGTGTGCCGAGCGAAACAGGCGATCGGTATGCTCGGTGAGCCGGAAGATCGCGGTGCCGGCGTCCGTTTTGTAGGCGCGCACACCCTCGAACACGCCCATGCCGTAATGCAACGTATGAGTCAGCACGTGCACCTTCGCCTCGCGCCATGGCACGAGCTCGCCGTCAAGCCAGATGACTCCATCCCGATCCGCAAAACTCATCGAACAGTCCCCATCAACATGCCGCCTGATGCCGTCACAAGGCAACGAGAATTCAGTCCTCCATGAGCGCCTGCCAGATACGTAGCACGTCCTCGCGGTAATGCTCGAGCGCGCTATCACCCGTCGCGCTCGACTCCTCCTGGAGGGCGAGCGCGTGGACGCGTGCGCGGTACGCACGATAGGCGTCGGTCAGGAGCTCGACGTCCTCGGTCTTCATCAGGCGGGCCTTCGCGATGCCCTCGAGAAGCCGGATATTGTCGGTGAAGTCCAGATAATCCCCAAGTCGGGACGCCCAGCGCAGGGCCGCATATTGGACCATAAATTCGATATCCGCTATACCGCCGGCGTCCTGCTTGAGATCGAATCCACCGCTCGCACCGCTGCCGAGTTCCCGGCGCATGCGCTCGCGCATCTCGCGCACCTCGCGTTTGAGGCGCACCGGGTCGCGCTCCATGAGCAGCACCTCGCGGCGGATCTCGGCGAAGCGCGTGGCGAGCGACGGGCTCCCTGCGACCACCCGGGCGCGCACCAGCGCCTGGTGCTCCCAGGTCCATGCCTCTTTGAACAGATAATCCCGCAGCGGCTCCACGCCGTTTACCAGCAGGCCCTTGGCGCCGGCGGGCCGCAGGCGGAAATCGAGCGCGTAGAGCGTGCCTTCGGCGGTGGCCGTGGTCAGGTAGTGGACGATGCGCTGGCCGAGGCGCGCGAAGAACACCGCGTTGTCCACGCTGCGCTCGCCGTCGGTCTGCTGACGCGTACCATGGCTCGCGTGCAGGAAGACGATGTCCAGATCCGAGCCGTATCCGAGCTCGATTCCGCCGAGCTTTCCATAGGCGGCGACGGCGAAGGGCGCCGAACGTCGCTCGCCGTCTTCGCCCATGCGTGGCTCGCCGAAGCGGGCGGCCATGTCGCGCCACGCGAGCGCCAGAACCTTGCGCAGTGAGACCTCGGCGATCGCCGTCAGGTGGTCGCTCACGACCATCAGCGGCATGACCCGGGAGACGTCCGCAGCAGCGACGCGCAGCACGTTGGCGTGCTTGAACTGGCGAAGCACTTCCATCTCCTGCTCGAGATCCGAGTCAGCGACGACCGAGAGGCGTTGATCGATGTCAGATTCCAACGCCGCGGTGTCCAGCGGCGCGTATAGGGACCGCGGATCGAGCAACTCGTCGAGGAGAATCGGATGGCGCGCGAGCTCGCGGGCTATCCAGGGGCTCGCCGCGCAAAGGCGCACCAGCTGCGAGAGCGCCAGCGGCCGTTCGGCAAGCAACGCGAGATAGGCGCTGCGCCGCGCAACCGCTTCGACGATGTGAAATACACGCTGCAACGTCGCAAGCGGCTCGGACTGTTGGGCCACGGCGCGCAGCAGATCCGGCGCGAGCCGCGCGAGACGAGCGCGGCCCCGGGAATCCATCAGCCTGAGAGGATGGCTTTCGCGAATTCGCACGATGTGCTTCCAGGCTTCTTCGGCTTGCGGCTCCGGATAGCCCTCTGCCGTCAACACCGCGACCGCCTGCTCGGCTTCGAGATTTCCCGACCACAGGGATCTCAGCGCTTCGTTGCCGTCGGTCGTTTCCACGTCACCTCCGAATACCTGAGAGAACTGTGCGTTGACGCGCTCACGGTGCTGATCAAGTTTTCGGGCAAAGCTCTCCCAGTCCGCAAATCCCATGCCCGCCGCCAGGATTGCGCGACCGGGGTCGTCGTCGGGCAAGGTATGCTCCTGACGATCGGCGACCTGTTGCAGCCTGTGCTCGGTGGTGCGCAGAAAGCAATACGCGTCGCAAAGATCTTTCACCGCGTAGGGCGGCAGATGGCCCTGTTCGCCGAGAATACGGATGACGTTGAGAATTCGCCGATCGCGCAGCTTTGGTTGACGACCGCCGCGCACCATTTGAAACGCCTGCCCGGTGAACTCGATCTCACGGATGCCCCCGGGCCCGAGCTTGACGTTGTCATGAAGTCCCTTGCGCTCGATCTCGTCGGTGATCAGATTCTTCATCTCGCGAATGGACTCCAGCGCTCCGAAATCGAAATAGCGCCGGTAAACGAACGGTCGCAGTCGCTTCAGCAACGCTTCGCCGCTAGCGGCATCCCCCGTGACCGCCCGCGCACGGATGAGCGCGTAGCGTTCCCAGTCTCGGCCGTGGTTCTGGTAGTAATCCTCCAGGGTATCGAAGTTGAGCGCCATGGGACCGCTCGCACCGAACGGACGCAGACGCATGTCGACGCGGAACACGAAGCCCGCGTCGGTTCGCTCGCTGAGAACCTTTATGAGACGCTGACCGAGGCGCCGGAAGTACTCGTCATTGGACAACTCCCTGCGCCCGCCGAGCGTCGCGCCGGCTTGCGGAAAACAGAAAATGAGATCGATGTCCGAGGAAAAATTGAGCTCGCTCGCGCCGAGCTTGCCGAGCGCCAGCACGAACAGGCGCTGAGGCTCGCCGTCGGATGCGAACGGCTCACCGGTTTCGTCTGCAAGCCATGCGTGCAAACGGTCGACGCTTGCCCGCAGCACGGCATCCGCGAACGCGGAGGTTTCGCCGAGCGTTTCCTCGAGAGTTGCCAACCTGCCGATATCCCGCCAGGCGATGCGCACCATCTCGCGGCGCTTCAGCGCGCGCAAGCCGACCATGAGTCCGGCTTCCTCGTTGCAATCCTCGACGATGCGCGCGGTCGTGGTCTGGTAGCGCCCGGCGCCTGCGTCATCGTAGGCGCGCTCGAGATCGCCGCTGCCCAGCAGCTCGCGCAGCATCTCCGGGTGGCGGCGGCAGTTGAGGGCGACGTAGTCGCTGCACGCGAGCACCCGGGCGGCGTCTCCGGGCAATTCTTCGAGGGCCGGCAGCCCGTTGTCGACGGCCTGGCGCATCGCCGCGTAGCGCTCGCGGGCGCTGCGCGAGAGCGCCGCGGGCAGCGCCGCCATCGACTGCTTCACAGCGGAGTCGTCACCGTTCATGGTGACGCAAGTCTATCGGGTATGCCGGCGGGCGGGTCAAACTCCGGTGCCCGGGTCTGGCCGCGGCGCGGACAAAAAAAGGCCCCGCCGTATGGCGGGGCCTGATTCGCGGGCACTCGCCCGGGAACACCTAGGAATGATGTGTTACATCATACCCATGCCGCCCATGTCGCCCATGCCGCCACCCGGCATGGCCGGCTCATCCTTCTTCGGATGCTCCGCCACCATGGCCTCGGTGGTGATCATGAGACCGGCGATGGAGGTCGCGTTCTGCAACGCCGTGCGCACGACCTTGGTCGGGTCGAGAATGCCCATCTTGACCAGGTCGCCGAACTCTTCGGTGGCCGCATTGAAGCCGAAGTTGCCCTTGCCGTCCTTGACCTTGTTGACGACCACGGAAGCCTCGGCGCCCGCGTTCTCGACGATTTGACGCAGGGGCTCGAGCAGGGCGCGACGCGCGATGTCGATGCCGACATCCTGATCGTGGTTTTCACCCTTGAGCCCGTCGAGCTTCGACAGCGCCCGGATGAGCGCCACACCGCCACCAGGGACGATGCCTTCCTCGACCGCCGCACGCGTGGCGTGCAGTGCGTCTTCCACGCGAGCCTTCTTCTCCTTCATCTCGACTTCCGTCGCCGCACCGACCTTGATGACGGCCACACCGCCGGCGAGCTTCGCGACCCGCTCCTGCAGCTTCTCGCGATCGTAGTCGGAGGTCGTCTCCTCGATCTGGGCACGGATCTGATTGACACGTGCTTCGATGTCCTTGCTCGAGCCCGCGCCATCGATGAGGATGGTGTTCTCCTTCGTGACCTGGACCTTCTTGGCGGTGCCGAGATCGTCGAGCGTCGCCTTCTCGAGGCTCAAGCCCACTTCCTCGGAGATGACATTGCCGCCGGTGAGGATGGCCATGTCCTGAAGCATCGCCTTGCGGCGATCACCGAAGCCGGGGGCCTTGACCGCGACGACCTTGACGATACCGCGAATGGTGTTCACGACCAGCGTCGCGAGCGCCTCGCCTTCTACGTCCTCGGCGATCAACACCAGCGGCTTGCCGGCCTTGGCGACCGACTCGAGCACCGGAAGCAGATCGCGAATGTTCGAGATTTTCTTGTCGTGCAGCAGAATCATCGGCTCTTCGAGCTCACAACTCATGCTTTCCTGGTTATTGATGAAGTAGGGTGAAAGATACCCGCGGTCGAACTGCATACCCTCGACCACCTCGAGCTCGTTCTCGAGGGCCTGTCCTTCCTCGACCGTGATGACGCCTTCCTTGCCGACCTTGGTCATGGCCTCGGCGATGATCTCGCCGACCTTCTCGTCGGAGTTTGCGGAGATCGTGCCAACCTGTGCGATGGCTTTGTCATCGACGGTGGGCTTGGAAAGCTCCTGCAAGCCGTCGACAACGGCTACTACGGCCTTCTCGAGGCCGCGCTTCAGATCCATCGGGTTCATGCCCGCGGCGACCGACTTGAGGCCTTCGCGCAGCATGCACTGGGCGAGCACGGTGGCCGTGGTGGTGCCGTCGCCGGCGACGTCGGAGGTCTTGGAGGCAACCTCCTTGACCATCTGCGCACCCATGTTCTCGAATTTGTCCTCGAGCTCGATTTCCTTGGCGACCGAGACACCGTCCTTGGTGACGGTGGGGGCGCCGAAGCTCTTGTCGAGAACGACGTTGCGGCCCTTCGGGCCGAGAGTGACTTTCACGGCGTTGGCGAGAACATTGACTCCTCTCACCATGCGCTGTCGTGAGTCGTCACCGAAGCGTACATCTTTCGCACTCATGTTTGACTCCTGTGAAGTTCGCTACTTTTCTGATTCGTAAGTCGTGGCTTGAATTTAATTTGGCTGTGCGGGGCGTCGACTACTTCTCGATCACCGCCATGATGTCTTCTTCGCGCATCACCAGCAGCTCGTCACCGTCCATCTTCACCTCGGTGCCGGAATACTTACCGAACAGCACCTCGTCGCCGACCTTGACGTCCAGGGGGCGCACATCGCCACCCTCGAGGATCTTGCCTTTGCCGACTGCGGTAACCTCGCCTCGGATGGGCTTCTCGGCCGCGGAGTCAGGGATCACGATGCCACCCGGAGACGTCCGCTCCTCCTCTTTGCGCTTGATGATCACGCGATCGTGTAATGGCCGGATTTTCATGCAATTTTCTCCTGAAAGTTATCGAAACAACGAAACTGGCCTGAACGGGTGCCCCGCCGCCCGAGCCGTGGTCCGGCGGTTTGTTAGCACTCCTTTCGAGTGGGTGCTAATAATATGGGCAAACTGCGCGAAGTCAAGGGGTTACGGATTATCGGGGGGCTTGCCGCGGCCGCGGCTCCCGCCCGGGTCGTCCTCGCGGCGGAACTGGCCCTCGATGACGGGGGATCCGCCTCCTCCACCTGCCCCCGACGGGTCGCCCGCTGCGGCCAGACGGCGGGTGATGAAAGACGTGATGGCCCAGCGTCGAAGCGGCGGCACCAGAATGAGGAAACCGAGAGTATCGGTGACGAATCCCGGGGTCAGGAGCAGGGCGCCGGCCACCAGCAGCAGGGCCGCCTCGACGATGCCCATCGCCGGCAGCTCGCCGCGATCGAGTTCCTGCTGCACGCGACCGAGCGTGGCTATGCCCTGGGCGCGAATCAGCGCCGCGCCGATGACCGCCGTCAGGACCACCAGGCCAATGGTCGGCAGCGCCCCGATGACGCCACCGACCTCGAGAAGCAGATAAATTTCCACCAGCGGGACGGTAAAGAACAGCAGCAACAGCCAGAAGAACACGCGCGCTCCAGACGTCGCCCGCCACCGGACAACGTGTCGACCTCCGAACTGTCTACGTTGGGGGCGCGGTCGGCGGTTTGCAATGCCCCGTCGGCCGTGGTCTATTCGGGCCGCGCGCTCGCGAACTCGCCGGGCGGGCTTCGGTCACACATCCTAGTCGCGCTGCAACCGCCCTTGCCGCTGTCGAATCGATGAAATCACTGCTTCTCTCGCTCGTCGCCGTGATCGTCGCAGGTGCCGCGCTCGCCGCCGGCATGTACATGCGCGAGCGCCTCGATCCTCCGGCACCGGCGATTATCACCGTCAAGCAGACGGAAACGGATTTTGCCCAGGGCGGCCGGCGACCGGAATTCTGGCTGTCGGATCCTCGGGGCACCCGCCGCGGCATCTCCGAGTGGGACGGCAAGCTGGTGGTCATGAACTTCTGGGCGACCTGGTGCCCACCGTGCCTGCACGAGATCCCCATGTTTATTACGCTGCAGGAACGCTATGCGGGGCGGGGCGTGCAATTTCTCGGCGTCGCCATCGATGAGGCGGCGAAAGTGCGCGAGTTCGCCCAGCGGGTCGGACTCAACTACCCGACACTTCACGGTCAGCTGGACGCCATCGAGGTGATGGGCGCCTACGGCAATGCGAGCGGAGGGCTGCCGTTCACCGTGTTCATCGACCCCTCCGGCCAGATCGTGGCACGCCATCCCGGGGTGCTCGACGAGGAAACCGCGACCGCGCTGATCGAGCGAATGCTGTAGCCGCGGGTGCGTCACGCGCCGGGCGGCGGGGTGCCAATCGCTTCCGGTTGGCGCATACGCCTGGGAAGTATCCGACTATAGCAGCGAATATGTGCTATTCTGCTGCTATCTCCCATGAACTTGCGCGCATCTTCTTCATCCGGTAACGGCTGGCATGGCAAAGTTTCTCGTTTTGCATGGACCCAATCTCAACATGCTCGGCCAGCGCGAGCCTGAGCACTACGGTCGGGCCGGTCTCGACGCCATCGACGCGCGCCTCGCCGATCTGGCCGCTGCCGAGGGGCACGAGCTGCAGAGCTTTCAGAGCAATGCCGAGCACCAGCTGGTGGAACGCATCCAGGCGGCCCAGGGAGCTGGGGTGGACTTCATCATCATCAATCCGGCCGCCTTCACGCATACCAGTATTGCGCTCCGCGATGCATTTCTCGCCTCGGGCATTCCGTTCATCGAGGTTCATCTTTCGAATATTCATCGACGCGAAGCGTTCCGCCACCATTCCTATTTCTCCGATATTGCCGTAGGGGTCATCGCCGGGCTCGGGCCGCAGGGTTACGAGCTGGCTTTCCAGGCCGCCGTCGCGCAGCTCGACGACGATTCCGACGACGAATGAGGCCTGAGATTTTCCATGGACATCCGCAAGGTCAAGAAGCTCATCGACTTGCTGGACTCGTCCAACGTCGACGAGATCGAGATTCACGAAGGCGAAGAGTCGGTGCGTATCAGTCGCCACCGGCCGCTGGCGCCCGCAGCGCCGGCCACCGCCGCGTTGGCGCTGCCGGCGGCGGCACCGGACGTCGTGCTGCACGCGCAGGGCGCGCACCCGGTGGCCGGCGGCGGTGGTGACGAGGAGGATCAGCTCCCGGCCGGCCACATCATCATCTCGCCCATGGTCGGCACTTTCTATCAGGCGCCGTCTCCGGGGGCGAAACCCTTCGTCGATGTCGGCCAGCGCGTGCAGGTGGGTGATACCGTGTGCATTATCGAGGCGATGAAGATTCTCAATCAGATCGAGGCGGATCGCAGCGGTGTCATCGACGCAATCCTCGTCGAGAACGGCCAGCCGGTGGAGTACGGTCAGCCGCTTTTTGTCATCAGCGACGATGAGGCCTGACGAGGCGCGCGGCGCCGCCATCGCGAGGCCGGTGTGATGCCGGCAATCGGGAAACTGGTGATCGCGAACAGGGGCGAGATTGCTTTACGCATCCTGCGCGCCTGTCGCGAGCTCGGCATAAGGACGGTCGCCGTGCATTCCTCGGCCGATCGCGACCTCAAGCACGTACGACTCGCCGATGAATCCGTATGCATCGGGCCGCCGCCTTCGGCCGAGAGCTATCTCAATATCCCGGCGGTGGTCAGTGCCGCCGAGGTCACCGATGCGGTGGCCATTCACCCCGGCTACGGTTTCCTCGCCGAGAATGCCGACTTTGCCGAGCGCGTGGAGCAGAGCGGATTCATATTTGTCGGTCCCAGGCCCGAGACCATTCGCCTGATGGGAGACAAGGTCTCGGCGATCGCCGAGATGAAAAAGGCGGGCGTCCCCTGCGTTCCCGGCTCCGACGGTCCCATCGGCGAAGATGCCAAGGAGACCGCCCGCATCGCCCGCGCGCTGGGTTATCCCGTCATTGTCAAGGCGGCCGGGGGCGGCGGTGGACGCGGCATGCGCGTGGTGCACAGCGAGGCAACCTTGTTCAACGCCATCTCACTGACACGCACCGAGGCGGCGGCGGCTTTCGGTGACGACACGTTGTACCTGGAAAAATATCTCGAGAATCCTCGCCACATCGAGATTCAGGTGCTTGCCGACGCCAGTGGCGACGCAGTCCATCTCGGCGAGCGGGATTGCTCGATGCAGCGCCGCCACCAGAAGATCATCGAGGAGGCGCCGGCACCTGGTCTCGACGAGAAAACCCGCCGCGAGATTGGCGAGCGTTGCGCCAAGGCGGCGCGGGACATCGGCTACCGCGGGGCCGGCACCTTCGAGTTTCTCTACGAGGGCGGAAAGTTCTATTTCATTGTAATGAATACCCGCCTGCAGGTGGAGCATCCTGTGACGGAGCAGATCACGGGCATCGATCTCGTGCGCGCACAGCTGCAAATCGCCAGTGGCGAGCCTTTGGGTCTGCGGCAGAAGGATATCGCCTTTCGCGGTCACGCCATCGAGTGCCGCATCAATGCCGAGGATCCCGACACCTTCATGCCATCTCCGGGGACGGTGAACGTGCTCCACACCCCCGGCGGGCCGGGCATCCGACTCGACAGTCACCTCTACGCTGGCTACACCGTACCGCCTCAGTACGATTCGCTCATCGGCAAGCTCATCGCCCACGGCCAGGATCGTAAATCCGCCATCGCACGCATGCGCACCGCGCTCGACGAGATCGTCATCGACGGCATCAAGACCAACCTTCCGCTGCACGCGCGTCTGTGCAGGGACAGCGCTTTTCTCGCCGGCGGCACCAACATTCACTACCTGGAATCGAAGCTCGCGGGGAGCTGACGGCGGATCGGGTGGCGAGCGATACCGACTCGACCGACGCCTGGCTACGTTTGCGCTTCGAGTGTGATCCGGCGACCGCCGACCGCCTCGCCGAGGAGCTGTCCGATTGCGGCGCCCTGTCGGTCAGTCTCGACGATGCCGATGACGCGCCGATCCATGAGCCGGATCCGGGCGCCACTCCGTTGTGGTCTCGGACGCGGGTGAGCGGCCTGTTCCGATCCAGCGAGGACCTCGAGCGCCTGCTCGCGGACCTCGCGCATCGCGTCGCGCCCGCCGATTTACCGGCGCACGCAGTTGACGTAGTGGAAGATTGCGATTGGGAGCGGGCCCACCGAAAAGCCTTCGCGCCAACCCGCTTTGGCGATCGTCTTTGGGTCGTGCCGACCTGGGCCGATTTGCCCGCCGTCGACGGGCGCGCGATCTGCCTGCGTCTGGATCCGGGACTGGCGTTCGGCACCGGCGCACACCCGACCACCGCCATGTGTCTCGCCTGGCTCGCCGGCGAGGACGTCAATGACATGCTGGTCGTCGACTACGGTTGTGGCTCTGGAATCCTCGCGGTGGCGGCTGCCAAGCTCGGCGCGCATCGCGTATGGGCGGTGGATCACGATCCCCAGGCACTCGAGGCGACGCACAGCAACGCGGTCGCGAACGCCGTCGATACCAGGGTCACGGTGTGCGCACCACCGGAGCTGCCGCCGTTGACCGCGGACCTGCTGGTGTCCAACATACTCGCCAACACGTTGAGCGACATGGCGGAGCGGCTTTCGCGGCTGCTCGCGCCCGGCGGCCGGATAGCGCTGGCAGGCATACTGAGCGAGCAATCCGCGAGGGTGGTCGAGGCATTCTCACCGTGGTGCGCGCTTGACACCGGCGCGCGTCGCGACGATTGGGTTCTGCTCGTCGGTACCCGCAGCGATCACGGAGTCTGACGTCTTGTACACGCGATGTCCGCACTGCCTGACCGTTTTCGTCGTCGGTGCCGAGCAACTCAAGGCGGCCCATGGGAGCGTCCGCTGCGGGACGTGCCTCGAGTCCTTCGACGCCATCCCGCATCTGAGTGACGGTCCCCTGCAACCCCCTGCCGGCGCCGGCCACGTCGAAGTCGACGACAGCGCGGCGGTTCCCGATACGAGGAGCGCGAGCGCGCAACTGAGCTCGACACTCGATGTGGTACGAGCGGCCACCGCACTGGATGGATTGGGTGAAAACGAACTTGCGTCCGCACGCACGGCGGACGCGACCACCGGCGAAGGTGCGAGCGTCGCGGATCTCGACGACTCCGTCGAACCGCGCAAAGCGCCGGCGGATCGCCCCTCGAGCGGCGATGACGACGAGCATCGCGGCACATCCGACACCGGCAATCGTGTCTCGGTGCTCAACGAGCGATCCGCACAAGCCCTACCGCCGTTGCCGGCCGTGCTGCGCGAAGAATCCGATGCCATTGCAGCCCGCACCGCCGCGCGGCGGCGTAACATCGGCTACGGTCTGGCAGCATTGGCGTTGCTCGGCCTGCTCGCCGTCCAATACGTCTTTTTCATGCCCGAGGATGCCGCCCGGCGTTATCCACAATGGCGGGGTGGCATCGAGAGCCTGTGCGTGAAACTCGGGTGCGTGCTTCCCGAGCGCCGCGACCCCACGCGTATTCGCGTGCTGAGCAGAGACGTGCGCCTGCATCCGCGTTACGAAGGTGTTCTGCAGATAAAGGCGACGCTCAGCAACGCAGCGCCGTTCCGGCAACCGTATCCGCGGGTAAGATTCACGTTGTTCAATGTGAACGGCCAGACCATCGCGACCCGCGTGTTCCGGCCCTCGGAGTATTTAGGGCGAAAAGTCGCCGCGAGCGCGCGACTGCGACCGCAAACGCCGTTCCAGGTGGCGCTCGATGTGCTCGCACCCGAAGAGGCTGCGGTGAGCTTCGAGTTCCAGTTCTTGTGAGCGCGAGCACGCAACAGAAAAGACGATTCCTGTTAAGCACACCTTGTTGTCACCCGCCTCCCGGTCCCCCTCCCATCGAGGGAGGGGGGAACTTGGACCGATACGTTTGTGCACCACGGTTGTGCGGATTATTTTTGTTTGCGTGGGCGAACACGTTGTCTGGTGCTAAGTCTTTGAAAACTTTTGTGCGGCAAAAAAAAGACGGGTGAGATCATGTTGCAAAGCGCAATAGGAATCGACGTTTTTCTCTTTGACCTTTTGCGCCGAGGGGATAATATACCGGCGTCCGGGGTAGCATCTCTCCGTCTTTAACAACAACCCGACCAAAACGGGGCCGAGCGCGTATCGAACATGCGAATCGGAAGTCATGCTCTTGCTAACGCGTTGATCGTTGCGCCCATGGCCGGCGTCACCGATCGCCCGTTTCGACAGCTGTGCAGAAAGCTCGGTGCAGGTCTGGCGGTATCGGAAATGGTTGCCAGTAACCGGCGCTTGCGTGATACCCCGCAAAGCCGGCGACGCCGCGATCACGATGGTGAGAGCGAGCCGCGCTCGGTGCAGATCGTCGGCGCAGATCCGTCCCAGATGGCGCAGGCCGCGCGCTTCAACGTCGCTCACGGCGCCCAGTTGATCGACATCAATATGGGCTGTCCGGCAAAAAAAGTATGCAATACTCACGCCGGCTCAGCCCTACTTGCCGACGAAAGGCTCGTGGCGCGCATTCTGTCCGCGGTGACCGGTGCCGTCGAGGTGCCTGTAACGTTGAAGATTCGAACCGGGGTGACGCCGGAAAGAAAAAACGGTGTCACGATCGCGCGCATTGCAGCCGATCACGGCATCGCCGCCATTGCCGTTCACGGCCGCACGCGATCATGCGCATTTCGCGGCGACGCCGAGCACGACACGGTGGCGGAAATCAAGGCGGCGGTGAATATCCCCGTCATCGCGAACGGCGATATTCGAACGCCGGCAGATGCGCAGCACATTCTTTCGCGAACTGGTGCCGACGGACTGATGATAGGACGGGCGGCCCAGGGCAATCCCTGGATATTCCGCGAAGTTGACCATTTCCTGCGCACCGGCGATCTCCTCGCTCCCCCGGATGCCAGTGAAGTGGGCGCGACGCTGCTCGAGCATCTACGCGCATTGCATTCATTCTACGGCCCGTATCTTGGGGTTCGCATCGCGCGTAAGCACTTGTCCTGGTATTGCAAGGGACGGCCCGGCGCCGCGGCGTTCTGGCAGAAGGTCAACCGCGTAGAATGTGCCGAGACACAGCTTTACCTCGTGCGCCAGTACTTCGACGCGCTGTCGAACAACTCTCCGCGCTGGGAGCGCGCGGCGTGAGCGCAGCCAAGAGCAAGAAGCCTTCGAGGTCGGTCAGTGCACTGCGCGTCGACATACGGCGCAAGAATCAGCCTCTGCGCGAATGCGTGAGCGACGCCATCGAAGAGTATTTTTCCGTCCTCGACGGCCATGACTGCAGCGGACTGTTCGGGATGGTGATGCGGGAGGTGGAGGTGCCGCTGCTGCGATCGGTGCTGGAGTACACCGACGGCAACCAATCGCGCGCATCGGAGATTCTCGGCATCAACCGCAGCACCCTTCGCAAGAAGCTGAGGCAGCACAAGCTGCTTTGAGCCGCCCGCAAACCGCGGTGCCGCGCGTAGTGGGACCGCCGATTGAATTCCTGTTCGACTGTGGAGAATATTTCCATGTCAGTGGTCAAACGCGCGCTGATCAGCGTATCCGACAAAAGCGGTGTCGTTGAATTCGCCAAGCAGCTCGCCTCCAGAGGCGTGGAGATACTCTCCACCGGAGGTACGGCCCGGTTGCTCGCCGACGCCGGCATCGAAGTCAAGGAAGTATCGACGCATACGGGATTTCCCGAAATCATGGACGGCCGGGTCAAGACACTGCATCCGAAAATTCACGGCGGTCTGCTCGGTCGCCGCGGGCAGGACGATGCGGTCATGAAGGAGCACCGGATCGCCCCCATCGACCTGCTGGTCGTGAACCTGTATCCCTTCGAGCAGACGGTCGCTGACCCTGACTGCGATGTCGCTGTCGCCATCGAGAATATCGATATCGGTGGTCCGGCCATGCTGCGATCCGCGGCAAAGAACCACCGCTACGTCACGGTCGTGGTCGACAGCGGAGACTACGCGCGGATCCTCGACGAGCTTGCGATCAATGACGGTGCGGTCAGCGACGCGACCCGGCGCGATCTCGCTACCAAAGTTTTCGAGCACACGGCTCGCTACGACGGCGCCATCGCCAACTATCTCGGCAGCCTGGGCGCAGATGACGTGCGCGGAGACTTCCCGCGCTCCATCAATCTGCAATTCCACAAGCACTCGGAGCTGCGCTACGGTGAGAACCCGCATCAGCGGGCCGCCTTCTATACGGAACGCGAGCCGGTGGAAGCGTGCATCGGCACCGCCACGCAGCTGCACGGGAAGGCGCTCTCCTACAATAACATTGCCGATACCGATGCGGCGTTGGAGTGCGTGAAGAGCTTCGACGAGCCTGCCTGCGTGATCGTCAAGCACGCCAATCCGTGCGGCGTGGCTTTGGGTGGGGACATTCACGCCGCTTACGAGCGTGCCTACCGCACCGACCCGACGTCCGCCTTCGGCGGCATCATCGCTTTCAACCGTCCACTGGACGCGGATACCGCCGGCGATATTCTCGAGCGCCAGTTCGTCGAGGTCATCATTGCGCCGTCGGTATCGGACGCGGCTCTGGAGCGTTTCAAGGCGAAGAAGGACGTGCGGGTTCTGGTCTGTGGCACCTGGGGCGGCACGCGTCCCGCCGAGCTCGACTACAAGCGGGTCAGCGGAGGCTTGCTTGTTCAGGATCGGGATATCGGGATGGTCAGGCGAGACGATTTACGGGTGGTAACGAAACGCAAACCCACCGACGAGGAGATGCAGGATCTCGAGTTCGCGTGGAAAGTCGCGAAGTTCGTGAAATCGAATGCCATCGTGTATTGCAAGGACGGAATGACCATCGGTGTCGGAGCAGGGCAGATGAGTCGCGTGTACTCGGCGAGGATCGCCGCCATCAAGGCGGCCGACGAAGGACTGGAGGTTGCGGGCTCGGTTCTCGCTTCCGACGCTTTCTTTCCATTCAGGGACGGCATCGATGCCGCCGCCGAGGTGGGTATCGCGGCGGTTATCGAACCCGGCGGCTCGAAACGCGACGACGAGGTGATCGCCGCCGCCGACGAGCACGGCATGGCGATGGTGTTCACTGGAGGCATGCGTCATTTTCGGCACTAGTCCCGATGCGCGGTCATGGAGGCCGATATGAACATCCTCGTCGTTGGCGGCGGCGGGCGCGAGCACGCGCTCGCCTGGAAGGCGTCGCAATCGGCGGGCGTGGAGCGCGTACTCGTCGCTCCGGGCAATGCCGGCACCGGGCGTGAGCCGGGTGTCGAGAATGTTCCAATCGGCGCCGAGGACATCCAAAGCCTGCTTCGCTTTGCCCTCGCGCAGTCCGTGGACTTGACCATCGTTGGTCCCGAGGCACCCCTGGTCGCCGGAATCGTCGATCGATTCCGGGAGCAGGGGCTCGCCATTTTCGGACCGGACATCGGGGCCGCACAGCTGGAGGGCTCGAAGGCGTTTACCAAGCAATTTCTGGTGCGTCACGGAATTCCCACCGCCGACTATGAGGCGTTTACCGACGCCGCTGCCGCGAAGTCCTACATCGCGTCGCGCGAGCCGCCGATGGTGGTCAAAGCGGACGGTCTTGCCGCTGGCAAGGGTGTCATCATTGCACGCAGCCGGGATGAGGCGAACGCAGCGGTGGACGACATGCTGACGGGGGAGCGCTTCGGGACCGCCGGCCACCGCGTCGTCGTCGAGGATTTTCTCCAAGGCGAGGAAGCGAGCTTCATCGCCGTCGTCGGCGGCGGCGACATATTTCCATTGGCCACCAGCCAGGATCACAAGGCCCGCGATGACGGCGACCGGGGACCGAATACCGGCGGCATGGGCGCCTACTCGCCTGCGCCGGTGGTCGACAGCGCCATGCACGAGCGCATCATGGCGGACATCATCGTGCCGACCGTGCGCGGCATGGCCGACGAGGGGCATCCCTATACCGGCTTTCTGTACGCCGGGCTCATGATCGGCGACGACGGCGTGCCACGGGTGCTCGAGTTCAATTGCCGTGGCGGCGACCCCGAGACCCAGCCGATCATGCTGCGCATGCGCTCAGATCTGGTAGCCGTTTGCCGCGCGGCGCTCGATGGACGCCTCGGCGAGCTGCGTGCCGAGTGGGACCCGCGCGTGGCGCTCGGCGTGGTGATGGCCGCGGGCGGGTATCCGGAAGCCTATCGGCGCGGCGACGTGATCCACGGCCTCGACGCGACGCTCGCCGACACCAAGGTGTTCCACGCGGGCACCGCCCGGTCCGACGGCCGTGTCGTGACCGCCGGCGGTCGGGTACTGTGTGTTTGCGCCCTCGGTGAAACCGTCACCAAAGCCAAGGCGACCGCCTATGACAGGGTGCGCGGCATCAGCTGGGAGGATGCCTACTGCCGCTCCGACATCGGCTACCGAGCGGTGGCGCGCGAGAGGTCGGGGTAACCCGTGATTGCGTAGATCGCGCTCGGCCCGACTACGTCTTTCCATTCCACGCGCAGAAATTCGCCAGCAGCGCGAGCCCCGGGCGTTGGCTCTTTTCCGGGTGAAACTGCACGGCGAAGGTGCTTCCAAAGGCGGCCGCGGAGCAAAACTCGACACCATAGTGCGTGCGTGCCGCCACCACGCTCGCATCTTCCGGCGACACGTAGTAGCTGTGCACGAAGTAGAATCGCTCGCTCGCTGCGATGCCCCGCCACAGCGGGTGATCGCGAACCGGTGTGACAACGTTCCAACCCATGTGCGGTACCTTGAGGCGCTCGCCGCGCGCGGCATCACGCGCATCGTCGGGGAACCGCCGCACCCGGCCGCCGAGAATTCCGAGGCCGCGGGTCGTTGCGTGTTCCTCGCTAGCCTCCATCAGCGCTTGCAGGCCGAGGCAGATACCGAGAAACGGTTTCGCGCCGATGCAGCCACGCAGCACAGGCTCGAGCTCGAGACGTGCGAGTTCGCGCATGCAGTCCCGGATCGCCCCCTGGCCTGGAAACACGACGCGCTCGGCGCCGGCGATGATTTCGGCATCACCGGTGACGACGATGTCGTGCCGATCCGAGGCCACGTGCTCCAGCGCCTTGGCCACCGAGCGAAGGTTGCCCATGCCGTAGTCCACCACGGCGATCCGTTGCATCTCAAGCAACCCGGTCAGAGACGGCCCTTGGTGGATGGCACGCTGTCGCCCACGCGTGGGTCGAGCGACACCGCCATGCGCGCGGCGCGGCCGAACGCCTTGAACACGGTTTCGGCGATGTGGTGCGCGTTGATGCCCTGCAGGTTGTCGATGTGCAGCGTCACCTGGCCGGCGTTGACGAATCCCTGGAAGAACTCGTGGATCAGATCGACGTCGAAGTTTCCAATGCGCGCGCGCGGATACTTGACCCGGTACTCGAGACCCGGCCGGCCGGAGAAATCGATCACCACCCGTGACAGGGCTTCGTCCAGGGGCACGTAGGCGTGACCGTAACGGTTGATGCCTTTCTTGTCGCCGAGGGCGTCGGCAAACGCCTGGCCGAGGACGATGCCGATGTCCTCCACCGTGTGGTGCGCATCGATTTCGAGGTCGCCGCTGGCATGCACGTCGATGTCGAAGAGCCCGTGACGCGCGACCTGATCGAGCATGTGCTCGAGGAAGGGCAATCCGGTGTCGAAGCTTCCGGCGCCCGTTCCGTCGAGCGCAAGCGACACGGAAATCCGCGTTTCCCGCGTATCGCGCTTTATCGACGTCTGGCGTGTCGGCATGCCGTGCCTCGAGACTCGCTGGAAAAGGGCATGTAGGATACCGGTATCCTTAGTCGGCATAAACCGCCGGTAAATCGTTCTAGGAACGTTTCCCGGGGCATGTGATCCGGGCCGGTGTGTTATAGGATAGCGCGCTCGAATTTCGAAAAATAAGCCGCGATCCGTTGACCAGCGAAGCGACCGCCTCCTCGACGACCGAAGGCCATCCCCTGCGGGTGGGACTGTTCGTGACCTGCCTGGTCGATCTGATGCGCCCGAATGTGGGCTTTTCCACGGTGAAGCTGCTGGAGGACGCCGGTTGCCGGGTGGAGGTGCCGGAGCTTCAGACCTGCTGCGGTCAGCCCGCCTACAACAGCGGTGATTTCAGCGACACGCAACACATTGCACGGCAGGTCATCACCGCCTTCGAGGGCTACGACTATCTCGTGGCGCCTTCCGGGTCGTGTGTCGGAATGATCAAGGAGCACTATCCGCGACTGTTCAGTACCGACGCCGGATGGCGCAATCGCGCCGAACGGCTTGCCGGGCGCAGCTACGAGATCGCGAGCTTTCTGCACGATGTGCTCGCCGTCGAGTCCCTCGGCGCGAGTCACGAGGCCAGCGTCACCTACCACGACTCCTGCTCCGGGCTTCGCGAGCTCGGAATTCATGACCAGCCGCGGGCGTTGCTCGGTAAGATTTCCGGACTCGAGCTGCGGGAAATGACCGACAGCAACGTGTGTTGTGGATTCGGCGGCACCTTCTGCGTCAAGTATCCGAAGATCTCCGAGCACCTCGTCTCCGAGAAAGTCGCGAACATCGCCGGGACGGGCGCCGAGCTGCTGCTCGGTGGCGACCTTGGTTGCCTGCTCAATATCGCCGGGCGCATCAAGCGTGAGGGCCGCGACACAAAAGTCTTTCACGTTGTGGAAATGCTTGCAGGCATGATCGACGTGCCCGCCATCGGTGAGGCGGAAACTCCGGACGGACCGGTATGAAATCGACGGCCGCCAAGTTCAAGAAAAGCGTTCGCGTATCGCTCGGCGATCCGGATCTGCAGCGCGCCATGGGATTCATTAAAAGCGGCTTCGTCAAGAACCGCCGCGCGGCGGTAGAGCGGTTGCCGGAATTCGACGAGCTGAGGCGGCTCGCGCGCGGTATCAAGGAGCATACGCTGCAAAATCTCGATTTTTATCTCGAGGCTTATGAGGAGCGCGTGCAGGCGAGCGGAGGACACGTGCACTGGGCGAGCACGCCGGAGCAAGCGTGCGAAATCGTCGTCGACATTTGCAGGCGTGCCGGTGCCAAGCGCGTCACCAAGGGAAAGTCCATGGTCGGCGAAGAGATGGGCATCAACGATGCGTTGGAGCAGGCCGGCCTCGAGCCCATCGAGACGGATCTCGGCGAGTACATCATTCAGCTCGCCGAGGAGCCGCCGAGCCACATCATCGCGCCCGCCGTTCACAAGACCAAGCATCAGATCACCGAGCTATTTCACACACACCATGCCCGTTACGGCTATACCGAACGCCAGACCGAGGTGCCCGCGCTGGTCGACGAGGCGCGCCAGGTACTGCGCGAGAAATTTCTGAGCGCGGACGTCGGCATCACCGGCGCGAACTTCCTGATTGCGGAAACGGGCTCGTCGGTCATCGTCACCAACGAAGGAAACGGAGATCTCACCAACACGCTTCCGCGGGTGCACATCGTGACCGCGGGCATCGAAAAGATCGTGCCGACACGGGAGGACGCGAGCACCTTGCTGCGGGTCCTCGCACGCAGCGCCACCGGTCAGGAGATGTCGGTTTACACGACGTTCTCGACCGGACCGCGCAGGAGCGACGACCTCGATGGCCCGTCGGAGTATCACGTGGTGCTGCTGGACAATGGCCGATCGCAGATGCTCGGCAACGCCTTTCACGAGATGCTTCGCTGCATCCGCTGCGGCGCCTGCATGAACCATTGCCCCGTCTATCAGGGTATCGGCGGGCACGCCTACGGCTGGGTTTACGTCGGTCCCATGGGATCGGTGCTCACGCCGCTCATGGTTGGACTCGACGAGGCTGGCGATCTGCCCAACGCCTGCACGCTCAATGGGCGTTGCCGAGAGGTCTGCCCGATGGAGATTGGACTCCCGGACATGCTGCGCGAGCTCCGCCGCCGCCAGTATCAGGACCGGCAGACGTCGCGGACATCCCGCACGGCGTTGGCGGCGTGGTCGTTTTTGGCCCGCCGCCCGCGGCTCTATCGCCGCCTCATGGGCGCCGCGGTCGCGAGTCTCGCATGGCTCGGGCGGCGCCGCGGCCGGTTCCGGCACATGCTGCTCGCCGGCGGCTGGACCTCGGTCAGGGATCTGCCCGCGCCACAGGGTGCGAGCTTTCAGAATCAGTGGCGCAAGCGCCGCGGGGACGCGCAGCCGTGAACGGCTCGAAGGCGCACGTGCTCGCGAGTATCCGTGCCTCGCTCAACCGCTCGGGGCCCTTGCCGGCGAGCGTCGCACGGTCGCTGCAGGCGCGCCTCGCGCGACCGCGAGCCAATCTCAAACCCGTCGTCGGCGCCGACCTCACGGCGCACTTCACCGCGCAGCTCGAGGCGGTGTCGGGTAAGGTGACTCGGGTGGCCAGCATCGACGCCGTGGCGGAAGTGGTCGCGACACACATGCGAAGCTACGATCTTGGAGCGCGTCTGGTGGTCGCGCCGGATCCGGCCCTCGAGGGCATTCCCTGGTCGAATCGTCTCAGCGTGGAGCGCCGCGCCGCCGCCGGCGACGATCGCGTGAGTGTCACCGGCGCCTATGCCGGGGTGGCCGAAACCGGCTCTCTGGTGCTGCTATCGAGCCCCGAGAGCCCGACGACGTTGAACTTCCTACCCGACGATCACCTCGTCGTGCTGCGCGAAGTGCAAATCGTGCCCCACATCGAGGACGTATGGGTGCGCATGCGAAGCGACAAGCGTCGCATGCCGCGCACGGTGAATTTCATCACCGGACCGTCGAAAACCGCCGACGTGGAGCAGACCATCCAGGAAGGCGCCCACGGCCCGCGCCGGCTGCATGTGATTCTGGTGTCTGAATGAACGTGTCTTTAAGCGCGGCGTAGCCATACCGCGGTGTCGTGATACACCGCACCGCCGTTCGGTGCGCCCGGCTCGGCGCTCACCAGTGCATTGATGCCGACACCTTCCTCGAACGCCCGGTTCGGCCAGATGCTCTCCACCACGATGACGCCGCGTTGCAGGCCGTCGAAAGCTTTGGCGTGCACTACGACGCTCGCGCGGCCGTTGCCGATACGCACGCGCGCGCCGTTGCCGATCCCCGCTTCCAGCAGGTCCTCCGGGTGCACCATTGCCGTCGGACGTTTCTCTTGCGTGATGGACGTCGGTGTCTCGGTGAACGTCGAGTTTAGATAGTTTCTTGACGGCGCCGTCACCATGCGAAAAGGATGCTCCTCATCGGCTTCGTCGATGACGGCAAGATGATCGGGCAGGGTCGGCATGGAGGCGGCCCCCGGCCCGCGTCGCGTCCAGTCGGGTTTGAAATGAAAACGCCCGTCGTCGTTGGCGAAGCCGTTGAGATAGTGCATGGTCTCGAAATCCAGCGCGCAGTCGTGCCAGTGATGTGCGTGCAGAGTCTCGGCATCGGGGCGACCCGAGCGGCGAAGCGCATCGTCGATGAGCTGCCACTCGCTCATCTCGAATCCGGGATGCTGTGCACCGAGGCGCGCAGCCAGCTGGCAGAGCACCCAGTGATTCGAACGGCTCTCGGCATAGGGCTCGATTACTTTGCGTGTGACCTGAAAGTAGGTGTGTCCGCCGCCCTGATACATGTCGTCGTGCTCGAGAAAGGTCGTCGCCGGCAGAACGATGTCGGCCATGGCAGCGGTCTCGGTCATGAACTGCTCGTGCACGCATACGAATAAGTCCGATCGCGATAAGCCTGCGCGTACGTCGAGGGTCTGCGGCGCGACCATCATCGGGTTGGTGTTTTGAACGAACAGAGCCGTGACCGGCGGACCGCCCTGCAGATCGTCCGGGTTGCCGCACAGAATCGGACCGATGCGCGATTGATCGAGCACTCGAATGCTCTTGTCGCGTGCGTCGAGGCCGAGGATCAGGCTCTGGTCGATGGCGTAGATCGAATGGTTGCTGTACAGCCCGCCGCCGCCCTTGTAGCGCCAGGCGCCGGTTATCGCCGGCAGGCAGCTCACCGCGTGCACATTGGCCGCGCCGTTTCGCGATCGCGACAAGCCGTATCCCATGCGCAGGAAAGTACGTTTGGTGCTTCCGTACAGACGCGCGAATTCGACGATGCGCTTGGCCGGCACGCCGCTGATGCGCGAAGCCCACTCGGGAGTGCGGGGGTGCAGATGGGCCTCGAGCTCGTCGGGAACGTCGGTGTAGCGTGCGAGATAATCGCGGTCGGCAAACCCTTCGGCGAACAGCACGTGCATCACACCGCAGGCAAGCGCGCCGTCGGTGCCGGGGCGCGGCATCAGATGCATGTGGGCTTTCTCGGCGGTGCCGGTGCGATACGGATCCACCACCACCAGCTTCGCGCCGCGCTCGCGCTTCGCCTGGGCAATGTGGTGCATGACGTTGACCTGAGTGTTGACCGGATTTCCGCCCCACACGACGATCAAGTCGCTGTCCGCCATCTCGCGCGGATCCACGCCGCGCTTGGCACCGGTTCCGGCAATCCAACCGGCGTCCACGAGCGTGATGCAGAACGTGGAATGCTGGCGCGAGTAACGCATCACGTGACGCAGCCGCTCGATGCCGTCACGCTGCACGAGTCCCATGGTGCCGGCGTAGAAGTAGGGCCACACGGCCTCGCTGCCGTCGCGCGCGGCCGCCCGCGTGAGCCGCTCGGCTACCTCATCGAGGGCATCCTCCCAGCTCACCGGCTCGAAGGCCGCGACGCCGACACCCTTGGCACCGGTCCGGCGAAGGGGCTGGCGCAGCCGGTCCGGGTGATGCACCCGTTCGGCGTAGCGCGCCACCTTGGCGCAGATCACGCCGGCCGTGTAGTCGTTGTCGCGCGCGCCGTAGACCCGGCCGATGGTGTGCGCGTCGATGCGCTCCACCTCGAGCGCGCAGGTGCTCGGGCAGTCGTGGGGACAGGTGGAGTGGAACCGCGGGATGTTCTGGGCGCGTGTCATGACCGGGCCTCGGCTGGAGCCCGGGCATTATCCCGCCAAATCGCCTGTGGGTCACACACCACTATCGTCGCCGGGACGCGTGGGTCGGGTGGCTTCGGCCCGGCGCCGCGCGGGCTCAGGGCCGCGCGACCATCCGGCGCTGCTTGAGCCCGGAGACCGCATCCCAATAAATGGCGCCGAGCACCAGCGCACCACCGAGCAGCGTGAAGACCCCGGCCGTCTCGCCCAGAACCAGCCATACCCACAACGGCGCCAGCACCACCTCGGTCATCATGAGCAGTGAGACTTCAGCAGCCGGCACCGATCGTGAGCCGGCCGTGATCAAGACCAATGCGAATCCCAGCTGAAAAACGCCCATCAACACACCGAGCAGCGCATCGTGCCCTGAGACGCGCAGGCCGACTCCGGTGATCTGGCAGACCGCCAATGCGACCAGCGCGCCGATCACGCCGGCGATGACATTGAGCGGGAGCATGTCGGTCAGGTGCCCCCACCTCAGCGCAATGACGAAAACCGCGAAGCCGCAGGCGGCCAGCAGCCCGGCCACATTGCCGCGAACGAATCCGAAGGAAACGCCTTCCGCCACCATGATGGCGATGCCCAGGAAGGCGCAGGAAATCGCCACCCAGGTTGCCACGCGCACCCGTTCGCCGAGAAACCATCGCCCCAGGACAGCCGCCATGAACGGCGCCGCTGCCAGCAGGAACATGGCATTGGCGACGCTGGTCTGCTCGATGGCGACGATGGAACCGCAAAACGCAGTGGCCAATGCAGCGCCGCCGAGAATCGAAGCGCGGCCGGCGTTTCGAAATACACCGGCAATGCGTCCCGGGTGACGCAGGGCGATGAAGAC
>JBFICP010000004.1:0-34672 GCA_041581935.1 Gammaproteobacteria bacterium
CGCGGCGACGAGATCGTACAGATCGCCGGTGTGCGCGTGCTGAACGCGCGCTTGCTCGACGACGATCGATTCGACGAGCTGGTCAATCCCGGGCGTCCGATACCCAGGGCGTCATCGCGGATTCATGGCATTAGCGACGAGATGGTCGCGGGTAAGCCATCGGTGGCGGAGGCAATCGGCCGATTTCACGAATTCGTCGGCGACGGTGTGCTCGTTGCTCACAACGCGGCCTTCGACATGAAATTTCTCAAGCTCAAGGAAGCCGAGGCCGGGGTGCTTTTCGATCAAGCAGTGCTCGACACGCTGCTGCTGTCGGTGGTCCTGCAGCCTAGCCATACGAGCCACACCCTCGACGCGATCGCGTACCGTTTTGGTGTGCACAGCCGCGACCGCCACTCCGCGCTCGGCGATGCCGTGACGACGGCGGAAGTTTTCATCAAGATGATCGATGTGCTCGAATCCCGCGGGATCCGCACGCTCGGTGAGGCCCTGGAGGCGGCTGACCGGGTCCAGGAAATTAAGCGCATGCAGGAGCGGTTTTGATCACGCTCGCGGCGCTCAACGCTTTTCCCCGGCGGCAGCCGCGTCGGCCTCGTCGCGCGCAAAGTCGGCGGGTGGCTTGACGATCTCGAGCTCCCGAGGACTCTGCGCGGCGGCTTCGGCCGTTTCCGGCTTCACTTCTTCGATTGCGCGCCGAGGGATGCGCGGAATCGCCGGGCCGGAAGGATCGGTGAATCGCGCGTTCAGGGTCTGCACGTAGCTGTCGGCCTCGGCAAGCACCTGTGTCAGGCGTTTACGGGTCGATGCCGACCAGCCGGACGGCTCGACGCCGAACAGCGGTTGCCATGGGCCGGTGTTCTGTTCGAAGGCGCGCTCCAGCCATTCCTTGACGTCGGCATCGAGATCCAGTTTGCGCATGGCCGCCGCCACGCTGTTGGCCGCCGTGCGGCGCAGGCGAAAATGCAGATAAATTGCTCCCAGTGCGACGGCGCCGATGCCGGTCCACAGAAGAATCGGATGCTCCTTGAGCCAGGTGAACCACCCAGCGGTAAACGTGAGCCCCTGCCAGTATCCGGCCCAGACGCTGAGTCCCAGGAGCGCGACCAGAATGACGCCGAAGACACCGGCGTCCAGCCAAAGCGTGCGCCGCTTCCAGCGCCGGCGCGCCTCGCGAAGCGTCGGCACTACCTGCTCCTCGATGGTGTGCGCCATCTGATCCAGCACGCCGATGATGCGATAAGCCCTTTCGACCTCCACCTGATCGAGACGCTCCATGATGGCATCCATATCCACCGCGCGTCTCGCCTCGAAGCGCTCACGCAGAACAGGACTTTCAATGGGAATTGCGGCCTCCAGATCATAGATGCTGTAGAAGCGCCCGGCGGTGAGGCCTTTCTGTGCAAGCGCCTTCTGCCAGGCGCCGAAGACTTCTTCCGGATTATCCTCGCGCGCGGCATTATCAATTTGATTGAGTATGTACAGAAACTTGTTGGCATCTGGTCGGTTCACGGTATGGGCCACCAGGTGCTCGAGGGTGTCCTGCATGGCGCCGGGCTCGGGATGGCGCGCGTCGAAAAACACGAGAACCAGATCCGAGAGATCAATGATGTGGTCGGTAATCTTCAGCGTGGAGGTGCGCTGCGCATCGGCGTCGAAGCCGGGGGAATCGATGAGGATCTTGCCGCGCAGGTACTCGCTGTGGCAGGTTTTGAGCTGCAGATAGGAATCCACCCGCGACCCTTCGCCGGCGGCTACGGCTTCCAGATCCCGACTCATCTGATAAAAAGGAAAGCGCGGATCGGCATCCAGCGCGAGACCCGGAAGCACGCGTTGCTCGTCGTCGTTGCTGTAGCAAATAACCGTGAACTTGTCGTCGACCGCCTGGTTGCCAGTCTTCTGCAGCTTGTCTCCGAGATAAAAGTTGATGAAGGTCGATTTTCCAGATGAAAACGTACCCATGACCGAAATCATGGGCCACCAGGGCACGCGGGTGGTGAACGACATGGTGTCGTCCAGCATGCCGAGACGATAAGCTACGTCGTCGAGGACACGGAAGCTCTTCACGACCTGCAGCAGCAGGGGATTCTCCTGCGCCAGGTGTGAGCGAAGTTTTTTGATTCGCTGCTGTAACGGGGAAGGTCGGCCAAACATCATCATGTTCTTCGTGTGTAATCCGGCGTCATTGTATACGGCTGTGGGACAATCTTCTTGGCAATTCGGCTTCGAATGAGTCTCATCGCGACAGCAGCCGCGCAGGGCAGGCGGGGCGTCGTACGCCCAAGTTATTCAATCTCCCCCCTGAACCTCCCCCTATCGATGGAGGCGGCAATGAATCTGGTACGTACGTGTATCACATTTGCGCTCGACTCGGTACTGTCGCAGCCGGAATCCGGCCCGCGCCCGGCTCGGCGGGGGGCTGGAAATGCGTTTTGACGAGCCTTTAATCGGCGCCACGCTGCTCAAGCGCTACAAGCGTTTTCTCGCCGACGTCAGTCTTGATGACGGCACCGAGCTCACGGTGCATTGCCCGAATACCGGTTCACTGCTCGGTTGTCATGCGCCGGGCGCCCGCGTGTGGTTGAGTCGCTCGAGCAATGCGAAGCGAAAGTACCCTTATACCTGGGAGCTGGTCGAGGTGGACGATGGCGTGCTCGTCGGAATCAACACCGGGCGCAGCAATGCGCTCGTGCGAGAAGCCATCGAGTCGGGAGTCATCGGTGAGCTCACCGGCTACGAAAGCATTCGCGCCGAAATTCGCTACGGGCAGGAGAACAGTCGGGCGGATTTTCTTCTCACGACCGGTGACGAGCACTGCTACCTCGAGGTGAAAAACGTCACTGCCGCGGTGCGCGACGGCAGCGCGCTGTTTCCCGATGCCGTCAGCACCCGGGGCACCCGGCATCTACGCGAGCTGATGGGCATCGTGCGCGAGCCGGGCCGGCGTGCCGTGCTGTGCTTCTGCGTGCAGCGCTACGATGTGAACGAGGTGCGACCCGCCGACGCCATCGATCCGGACTATGGGCGCACCTTGCGCGAGGCGCTCGCAGCCGGCGTCGAGGCCATCGCCTACCGGGCAACGCTCTGCCCGCGGGCTATCGCGCTGGTCGAACCGATTCCCGTCATTTGCCCGTGAGGGCCGCGTGTCGAAAGGCTATTTGGCGGCGCGCTGCCAGTGCCCGGATTTGCCCCCGGACTTTTCCACAAGGCGCACATCGCTGATGGTCATTCCCCGGTCAACCGCCTTGCACATGTCGTAAACGGTCAGCAGTGCTACCTGGACGGCCGTCAACGCTTCCATTTCCACCCCCGTGCGCGCCACCGTCTCGGCGGTCACGACGCAGTGGATAGCCGGCTCCTCGGAAAGGGGTGTGAACGCGATGTCGATATGGCTCAAGGGCAGCGGGTGGCACAGGGGGATCAGCTCCGCGGTGCGCTTGGCTGCCATGATGCCCGCGACCCGCGCCACAGCCAGCACGTCCCCCTTCTTGTGCCGGCCTTCGGTCACCAGAGCGAGGGTCTCGGCTCGCATGCAAATGCGGCCCTCGGCGCGCGCTACGCGCCGGGATTCAGGCTTGTCGCCGACATCGACCATGTGCGCCTCACCGGCGGTGTTAAAATGTGTCAATCGCGCCATCAATTTGCTCGTACGATGGCCTTAATACCGAGAGCAACAATGCGCCAACATGATACACGGGCCTGTCCGACTTGGTCCCCCCCTCCCTCGATGGGAGGGGGGACAGGGGGGCGGGTGAAAAAAAGGGGCGCCCGCAAGAACGCCCCGTGCGAATCCACGTTCGCCTGTTCCTCGGCCCCTGCGGGGACAGGGGGGCGGGTGAAAAGTAGAAGCGCTCGCGATCTCCGTCGCACCGCGTGCGCTCCCCCGAAAGCGACGCAGTCCCCTCATACTGCATTTACTGCCGATTCCGCTCGGGTATGACAATCACCGTCAAATACTTCGCGAGCCTGCGCGAGCACCACGGCTCCGAGCGGCGCGTCGAGCTACCCGCGCCCGGCGCAACCGTGGCCGACGTGTGGGCGCGGGCGAGCGATGGTAAGACTCTGCCGGACAATGTGCTGATGGCCGTGAACCTGGAGTACGTAAGTGCCGATCATCCCGTCGAGGATGGTGACGAAGTGGCTTTCTTTCCACCCGTGACCGGCGGCTGAGGCCGCTCGCCACGCCCGGGCGCCGCGCTCACGACCCGTCGCTGGCGGCGTCGATGGCGGCTGCTACTCGTTGCCGGATGCCGTCGAAGGTTTCCGGCACGAGCGGCTGGTTGCCAGCATCGGTGACGAAGAAAACGTCCTCGGCGCGCTCACCGAAGGTGGCGATCTTGGCGTTTTGCAGCCGCACCCGACAGTCGGCAAGCGCCCAGCCGACGGCCGAGAGCAGCCCCGGTCGGTCGCCGGCAATCACCTCCATCACGGTACGCGCGTTGCGCGAATCGTCGCTGAAACTAACCTGGGTCGGCGTTTGAAAGTGGCGCAGCTGGCGCTTCGGCAGGCGCCGGTTGTCGCGCCGCGCCGAACGGGGCTCGTCGAGTGCGGCGCGCAGTGCTTCGATGATCTCCTGCGCGCGATTGGCACCGGATACCGGCTCACCGTCGAGCTCGAACACGACGTAGCTGTCGAGTGTCATGCCGTTGTCGGCGGTGAATATCCTGGCGTCGACGATGTTCAGTCCCAAAATCCCGAGCACCGACGTCGATGCGGCAAAAAGGAACTCCTGATCGGCGGCGTAGACGAACACCTCGGTGCCTCCACGGCCCTGGCGAACCAAAACGAGAGGCAGCTCATCCGGTTTGGCCGAGACGATGGCACGGGTATGCCAGGCAATCTCGTCGGCCGTGTAGCGCAGGAAGTAGTCGTCGCCGAGGCTCTCCCACAGCTCATGCGCGCGATCTCCAACGCCGTCGGAGCCGTCGAGCAGTCGTTGTGCTTCCTGCTGCGTCTCGGCAATCAGCTCGGCACGATCGATGGGATTCTCGAGACCCCGGCGCAGCGCCTGACTGGTGGACTCGTAGAGATCGCCGAGCAGTGTCGCCTTCCAGTCGTTCCAGAGGGCGGGATTCGTTCCCCGCACATCGGCTACCGTGAGCAGCAGCAGGTAGTCGAGATGATTCTGATCGCCCACCGTCTCGGCAAAATCCTTGATGACATCGGGATCGGTGATGTCCCGTCGCTGTGCGGTCAAGGACAAGGACAGATGATGGCGCACCAGCCAGGCCACCAGCCGTGCATCATACTGTCCGAGTCCGTGATCGATGCAGAAGTCCATTGCGAGCGTCATTCCGATCTCTGAATGATCGCCGCCCCGGCCCTTGGCGATGTCGTGGAACAGGCCGGCGATGTAGAGCAGATGGGGTTTCGGCAGGCGTGCGAAAATTTCCACGCATCGGGGCATCGCTTGGGGTCGGTCCCGCGACGCAAACGCACGGATGTTCTGCACCACGAACAGGCTGTGCTCGTCGACAGTATAGGTGTGAAACAGATCGTACTGCATCTGACCCACTACCGCGCCGAAAACCGGAAGATACTTCTCCAGAACGCCATAACGATGCATGCGCCGAAGTTCTCTCGTGATGCGATTCGGTTGTTTGAGAATCTCGATGAAAAGGCTGCGGGCGCGCAGGTCGGCACGAAATTTGTCGTCGATGAGGTCGCGATTGTTTCGGATCAAGCGAATAGTGGATGCACGCACGCCTTTGAGCTCGTCGTGCTGCTGAATTACAAGGAAAATTTCCAGCAGCGCAAATGGATAGCGTTTGAATACGTTTTCACCCGTCACCTCGACAAATCCGTTGACTGCCTGAAATCGCCGATTGATTGGCGTTACCGAGCGGGGTGCGTCGGCATGCAGGATGGCTTCCTGGAAGAGCTCGAGTAACATCTCGTTCAATCGGCTCAGTTCCATGATTGTCCGGTAGTAGCGTTTCATGAATTTCTCGACCGCCAGGTTGGCATCGTCGTCGCTGTAGCCGAATTCCTGGGCAAGAGTACGCTGGTAGTCGAACAACAAACGATCTTCGCGTCGTCCTGTAAGCACATGGAGCGCGAATCTCACCTGCCATAGAAAGCTCTGGCCTTTTGCGAGCGACGTGTACTCGGATTCGGTGAGAAACTCGTGGGTGACCAGCTCGTGCAGCGTTTCCGCTCCGAAATGACGTTTCGCCACCCAGCCGATCATCTGAATGTCTCGAAGCCCCCCGGGCCCTTCCTTGACGTTTGGCTCCAGGTTGTAGGCCGTATCGTGAAACTTGAAGTGACGCGCGCGTTGCTCGGTCCATTTGGCTTCGAAGAACTTGCGACTCGGCCATACCTTGTCGGCGGCGGTTGCACGACGCATGCGTTCGAAAAGCGATCCGTCACCCGTTATGAGTCGCGCCTCCATGAGATTGGTCGCAACGGTGATGTCGCGTTTCGATTCCCGGGCGCAGTCTTTTACGCTGCGCACGCTCTGTCCAATCTCCAGACCGATGTCCCAGAGAAACGTGATGAAAGCCTGGATGCGCGGCCGCAGATCGCGCTCTTTGTCCACCAGTATCAACAGATCCACATCCGAGCACGGGTGCAGCTCACCGCGGCCGTAGCCGCCAACCGCGATCAGCGCGATTCCCTTGTCGACGGGGAGATCATGAGCGCACCAGGCTTTCGCAAGCAGCGCGTCGACGAACTTGGCGCTGCGACGCACGAGCTCGCTCGCCGGCACGCCGCTGCGAAATCGCTCGACGAGACTGCGGTGTGCTGTGGCGCGTGCCTCGCGGTAAGCGTCCAGGGCCTGGCCCCGATCGAAACCTGACCCCGACCCGAGATGCGCCAGCGATTCGAGGTCGAGCAGTTCGGTATCTATGCTCACGCTCGGGTGGCTCTTGTGTGCGTTTGCAAGCGCGTGTTTGAAGCAAATAAAGAGTTCGGTTCACTTGCGCTTGCGGATGCACGTAGTCCGTGAGCGCCGATCGAATACGGGGGGTTCACCCCTTTTTTCGAACTTCTCGAATCGAGCTCGCTGCTTCGCGCGCGGGTTGTCAACTGGATCCGATCCCTGAATTTACAGGTCGTCGCCGTCGCGCACGGTTAGCACCTCAACGCCGGAATCGATCACCAGCACCGTGTGCTCCCACTGTGCGGACAGGCTGCGATCCTTGGTAACCACGGTCCAGCCGTCCTTCAAGAGCTTCACCTGTCGTTTACCGGCGTTCACCATCGGTTCGATGGTGAACGTCATTCCGGGCATGAGCCTCTCGCGGGTACCGGGTTTCCCGTAGTGCAAAACCTGCGGATCCTCATGGAACTCACGGCCGATGCCGTGACCGCAGTACTCGCGCACGACGGAGTAGTTATGCTTCTCCACGTAGTGTTGTATTGCGTGGCCGATATCACCCAGATGCACACCCGGGCGCACCATCTCGATGCCGAGGCACATCGCGTCATGGCACACCTGCGCTACCCGTCGACCTATGATAGGCGGCTCTCCGACGAACATCATTTTGCTCGTGTCACCGTGATAGCCGTCCTTGATGACCGTGATGTCGATGTTGAGGATGTCGCCAGACTTGAGCTTTCGTTCGCCCGGGATACCGTGACAAACTTGATGATTGACCGACGTGCAAATGGACTTGGGAAATCCGCGATAGTTGAGCGGGGCCGGAATGGCCTTCAGCTCGTTGACGATGTAGTCGTGGCAGATTCGGTCTAGCTCGCCCGTGGTAACGCCGGGCTGCACGTGAGGTCGGATCATGTGTAGAACGTCGGCGGCCAGGCGGCCGGCGACGCGCATCTTTTCGATCTCCTCGGGTGTTTTGATGGTGATGGCCATGGGGTTTCGGCACACGCACGGGCGGGCCTGTTTTTCTCTTCTGTTACCGACACTTACCAATTGTTGTCGCAGACGGTCTATGGTATAAAAGCGCGCCTTTTGGGCGCAAATCCCCGCGTAAGGAACCGGATGAGTCGGGCCGACGGTCGCCGATTCGGGGTGCCCGAAAGGAACAACGTACCTTCACGAACGCGAAACTGCAGCTTCGGCCTTCTCGGTTTCCGATAACGTTCAAGCACTTAAGGGTGCTGGAGGATTCTTTAGCAGGGTCGTCTCGGGCGCTGGTGTCGGAGTGACCGCAACCGGACAGCGAACTCCTCAAAGAGCGCTGTCCACAATACACACATGCGTCGGCACGTGCATCGGGGTGCCCTTGTCCGACCCGCGAAGTCCATCGGGGACGCGCAGGGTGGGGCCAGGGTTGGTGCGCGGGACGCATGGAGGCACAACCCAAATACGGAGTAGTGACATGTCCGCAGTGACCATGCGCGAGATGCTGGAGGCCGGTGTGCACTTCGGCCATCAGACGCGCTTCTGGAACCCGAAGATGGCCCCCTATATCTTCGGCGAACGCAACAAGATCCATATCGTCAATCTCGAAAAATCCCTGCCGTTATTCAGTGACGCCACCAATTTCCTCGGCAGGATGGCCGCCAATCGGGGCACTATTCTTTTCGTCGGCACCAAGCGCGCCGCCGAGGAAGTCGTGGCTCGCGAAGCGCAACGCTGTGGCATGCCGTACGTCGACCGTCGATGGCTGGGCGGCATGCTGACCAACTTCGGCACGGTCAAGGAGTCCATCAAGCGCTTGAAGGAGCTCGAAGCGCTCATCGAGGGCGGGGGTCTCGATCGCCTCAGCAAGAAGGAAGGGCTCTCGCTGCAGCGCGAACTTGCCAAGCTCGAGCGCAGCCTCGGCGGCATCAAAGACATGGACAGCCTGCCGGACGTCATGTTCATCATCGACGTCGGACACGAAAAGATTGCCGTGCGCGAAGCGGTGAAGCTCGGAATTCCGGTCGTCGGTGTGGTCGACACCAACAACAACCCCGAAGGGGTCGATTACGTGATACCCGGCAATGACGATTCCATTCGTGCCATCGAGATCTACGTGCGCGGAGCTGCGGACGCAATTCTCGAGGGTCGCCAGGCGGCGCAGCTGCAGATGGAAGGTGCCGACGAAGAGGCCGAAGCGCCTGTGGCATCCGAAAAACCTCCCGCGCCCGGGCAGCGCCGGGATGCTGCGCCGAGTGTGGCCGCGGCGGCGCCCGTGCCGGCGCCCCAACCCGAGCCCGCGCCACAACCCGAACATGAGCCGCAACCCGAACCCGCGCCGCAGCCCGAGCTCGCTCAGGCGGTCGACGTCGGCGGGGAGGCTGCAGTGCCAGTCGCGCAGCCGGCCGAGGCGCACGAGCAACCCGATGCGGCGCCGGCGGCCGAGACCGCCGCGAAAGACGTTGGGCGCGAAGCCGCGGTAGCCAAGAAGGCGACGACCAAGAAAAAGCCGGCCGTCAAGAAGAAACCGGCTGCCAAGAAGGCTGCCACGACCAAGAAAAAACCGGTCGCCAAAAAGAAGCCGGCCGCCAAGAAGAAGACGAAAAAAAAGGCGACCGCAAAAAAATCGACCGGTGGTTCGGACGACTAGAGCCGGGCACGGCACAGACAGACAGGAATGACGATGCAGATTAGCGCAGCAATGGTAAAAGAGCTCCGCGAGCGCACCGGTGCCGGCATGATGGAATGCAAGCAGGCACTCGTCGACGAGGGTGGCGACGTGGACGCGGCGGTGGAAAATCTCCGCAAGAAAGGTCAGGCGAAAGCCGACAAGAAGGCCGGGCGTATCGCCGCCGAAGGCACGGTCGGCATGGCGATCGCGGCGGACGCAGCGAGCGGGGCGCTGGTCGAGCTCAATTCCGAGACGGATTTCGTCGCCAAGCAGGAAGAATTCCGGCAATTCGCCGACCTGATCGCCCGGCGTGCGCTCGAGGAGCGCCCCGGGGATCTGAGCGGACTGCTGGCGATTTCAGCAGAGCCCGGCGTAGACCAATCCATCGAGGAGCGCATTCGCGATATGGTCATGCGCATCGGCGAGAACATCACATTGCGGCGATTCCGGGTGTTGGAAAGCGACGGCGGTCGCATCGGCGCCTACGTGCACGGTGGTCGAATCGGGGTCCTCGTGGATGTTCGCGGTGCAGACGAGACCGTTGGCACGGATATCGCCATGCACGTGGCAGCCAGCCGGCCACTGGCCGTCGGCGAAAGCGACATGCCTGCTGAAGTGCTCGAGAAGGAGCGTGAGATACTTGCCGCTCAGGTTGCCGACAGCGGCAAGCCGGCCGAAATTCAGGAGAAGATGATTAGCGGTCGCATGAGAAAGTTTCTCGCCGAGGTTACGCTGCTGGGGCAACCCTTCGTCAAGGACACCGATCAGAGCGTGGGAAAATACCTGGGTGGTGCGGGCGCCACCGTCGGTGGTTTTGCACGCTTCGAGGTCGGCGAAGGTATCGAGAGGCGCGTCGAGAATTTCGCCGAGGAAGTCATGGCACAGGTGCAGGGCGACTGATAGGTCGCGCTCATCCGTGCGCGTCGGCCACAGTCCGCTGTTGCCGGTCGCGAGCCGGCCTGTCCTCGACAGGGGGAGCGACAAGGTGGGGGTGTAAAGGAACGCGCAAGCGAGGTCGCCTCGGCGCCACAGCGCTGTGAACCCGGAGAATATGAGCGAGCCGAAACCCAAGTACCGGCGCATCCTGCTCAAGATGAGCGGCGAATCGCTCCTCGGCGACGAGGGCTACGGCATCGGCGCGGGGATGCTGGCGGCTGTTGCGAGGAAACTCGCCGAGTTGACCGATGCCGGAGTCGAGGTGGCGCTGGTCATCGGTGGCGGCAACATCTTCCGTGGCGCCGGGCTCGCCGCCGGCGGCATGGAGCGCGTCACCGCGGATCACATCGGCATGCTCGCGACCATCATGAACGCGCTCGCGCTGCAGGATACTCTTGAAAGTCGCGGCGCTTATGCGCGCGTCATGTCGGCCATTCGAATCAACGAGCTGTGCGAGGATTATCTGCGCCGGCGCGCCATCCGGCATCTCGAGAAGGGCCGCATCGTCATTTTCGCCGCCGGCACGGGCAATCCGTTTTTTACCACCGATTCGGCCGCAAGCCTGCGGGCCATCGAAATCGGTGCGGACTTGCTCATCAAGGCTACCAAGGTTGACGGCGTATACTCAGCCGATCCGATGCAGGACCCGGGGGCTGAGCGCTATTCCAGACTCAGCTACGATCAGGTGCTGGACCATCGACTGGCCGTCATGGATGCGACGGCAATCGTGCTGTGTCGCGACCACGGAATGCCGCTGCGCGTTCTCGACATGAACAAGGAGGGGGCGCTGTTGCGCGCCGTCATGGGCGAGGACGAAGGTACGCTGGTGACCGACGGCGCCGACACCGGGTAGCTCGTCGGTGGAATCGGGTATGATGCCGACGATCCGGACGTGGATACGCACATGATCGAAGAAATCAAGAAAGACGCCAAAATGCGCATGTCGAAGAGCGTCGAAGCGCTCAAGCAGGAGTTCAGCAAGCTGCGAACGGGGCGCGCCCATTCGAACCTTCTCGACCACATTCAGGTGCCATATTACGGCTCCGAGGTGCCCATCAATCAGGTGGCCAGCGTCGTCGTGAGCGACGCCCGCACCCTGACGGTCACGCCCTGGGAGAAAAAGACCGTCCCCGACGTCGAAAAGGCGATACTAAACTCCGATTTGGGCTTGAATCCGGTCACTGCCGGAGAAGTCATTCGGGTGCCGCTGCCGCCGCTCACCGAGGAGCGGCGCAAGGAAATGACCAAGGTCGTGCGCCACGAAGCGGAGAACGCGCGCGTCGCTATCCGCAATATCCGGCGGGATGCGAATCAGCACCTGAAAGGCTTGATCAAGGAGCAGAGCCTCGCCAAGGACGAGGAGCACCGAGCCGAGGACGAGGTGCAGAAGATCACCGACGAGTACATCGCCAAGGTGGACGCGCTCCTCAAGGCCAAGGAGCAGGACCTGATGGACTTCTGACGACCCGGCCGGGATGTGCTTTATTAGACATTACAAATGAATGCGGACGTCGAATCCTCGCAGGCGCAGACCAAATGCCCGCGCCATGTTGCGATTATCATGGATGGAAATGGCCGATGGGCTAGCCGCCGCCGTCTGCCGCGGTTCGCGGGACACAAGGCGGGGGTCGAGACGGTCAAGAGCGTGGTGCGGGCCTGCGGCGAAAAAGGCATCGAGGTGCTGACGCTGTTCGCCTTCTCGAGTGAGAACTGGCGTCGTCCCCAGGAAGAGGTCGGCCTGCTGATGGGGCTGTTCATGAGCGCGCTCGAGCAGCAGGTTCGCAAGCTCCATGAGCACAATATACGGCTTCGCATCATCGGCGATCGCAGCGCATTCAGCACGACGTTGCAGCAACGCATCGAGGCGGCGGAGGCGCTCACGGCCCTCAACACCGGCCTCAGCCTGGTGATCGCCGCCAACTACGGTGGCCGTTGGGATATGACCGAGGCTGCGCGCCACATCGCGGCACGTGTCGAGCGCGGCGAGCTGGCGCCCGAGCAGGTGAGCTCGGATCTGGTTCAGTCGCTGCTATCGCTCAGCGATCTCCCCGAACCCGACCTGTTCATCCGTACCGGTGGCGAAAAGCGCGTGAGCAACTTCTTGCTCTGGCAACTGGCGTACACGGAGCTGTACTTCACCGATACATTGTGGCCGGACTTCGATCGCCGGGCGTTCGACGGTGCGCTGGCCTCGTTTGCAACGCGGCAGCGCCGCTTCGGCCGTACCGGTGACCAGGTCGCCACGGCCGAGAGCCTCTGATCGCAGGTTCCGCGAGACCGCCGGCGTTATCGGCCCGGATGCCGCCCGCAGCCGTCAATCCGACATCGACGATGCCGGACGAGCCGGTCCCCATGTCCGCCCTTACCAAGCGTGTTCTGACCGGCAGCATTCTCGCCTCGACGGTGGTGGCGGCAACCCTGTTTCTCAGCACTCCCCTGTACGCTCTGATGCTCGTGTGTTTCGTCATGGTGGCTGCCTGGGAGTGGGCGGGCATGGCGGGTTGGGCGTCTGCACGCGCGCGATTCGCGTACTGCGCGGGGTTCACGCCGGTGCTGATTGCGGTCGCCGGGCTCGTGCACAGCACCGGAGGCACTCTGGTTTTAATTCTCACCGGGCTCGTCTGGTGGCTGGTGGCGCTTGCCTGGGTGGTGCGCGTCCAGCAGGGGCTCGCGGTCGAAGCGCTCAACGCGCCGGTGGTGCGGATCGTGGCCGGGTGGCTGGTTCTCGCGCCCGCCTGGGGTGCCCTCGTGTATCTGCATGCCGTGTCCACCTCGGGAGCGCTCATGGTGCTGTACCTCCTGCTACTCATTGCGACAGCCGACAGCGCCGCCTATTTCGTCGGCAGACGCATGGGCAGACGTCGCCTGGCGTCCGAAATCAGTCCCGGAAAATCCATTGAAGGCGTGGCCGGAGCCATGACGGCGGTGGCGGTCCTCGCCGTCATCGTCGCTCTGGTCGCGGATCTCGCCGCTCCACTGGGTTTCGTTATTCTGAGCCTGGCGACAGCCGTGGTCTCGATACTCGGCGATCTCACCGAGAGCATGTTCAAACGGCGTGCGGGCCTCAAGGACAGCGGCAGCATCGTTCCCGGTCACGGCGGTATACTTGACAGAATCGACAGCGTGACCGCAGCCGCGCCGGTCTTCGTGCTCGGCTGTCTCATTCAGGGCGGCGGATCGTGAAGAGCCTCACAATACTCGGTGCCACGGGGACCATCGGACTGAATACCCTCGACGTCGTGGCCCGAAATCCCGAGCGTTTCGAAGTGTTCGCATTGACCGCGAACCGCAACGACGAGCGGCTCGCCGAGCAGTGCATCCATTGGCGGCCCCGATATGCTGTCATGGCAGACGCGCAGGCCGCGAAGCGGTTGCGCCAGCGTCTGGCGGGACAGGGCGACAAAACCGAGGTGCTCGACGGCGTCGCCGGCCTCGAGTTCGTGTCGAGCGCCGCACAGGTGGATTTTGTCATGGCGGGCATCGTCGGCGCCGCCGGCCTGCTGCCCTCTCTGGCGGCCGCGCGCGCCGGCAAACGCGTGCTGCTCGCCAACAAGGAAGCGCTGGTCATGTCCGGCAGGCTGTTCATGGACGCGGTGCGTGACAACGGCGCGCAGCTGCTGCCCATCGACAGCGAGCACAACGCCATTTTCCAGTGCATGCCGCCTGCACGCCGGGGCGGTCTGGACGGCGCCGGCATCCGGCGCATTCTCCTGACCGCCTCGGGTGGTCCGTTTCGCGAGTCGTCTCCCGATGCGCTCGCCCAGGTCACCCCCGAGCAGGCATGCGCCCATCCCAATTGGGTCATGGGTCGCAAGATTTCGGTGGACTCGGCCACCATGATGAACAAGGGTCTCGAGGTCATCGAAGCGTGCTGGCTGTTCGACACGACGCCGGAGCGGCTCGAGGTAGTCGTTCACCCGCAAAGCATCGTGCACTCCATGGTCGAGTACGACGACGGTTCGGTGCTCGCACAGCTCGGTAACCCCGACATGCGCACCCCCATCGCCCATGCGCTCAGCTGGCCCGAGCGCATGGGCTCCGGTGTCGAGAGCCTCGATTTGACCGCCATCGGCGGACTCAGCTTCGAACGCGCAGACATGCACCGATTTCCCTGTCTGCGCCTCGGTTTCGAGGCGGCGGCAGCCGGCGGTGCGGCCAGCGCCGTCCTCAACGCCGCCAACGAGATCGCCGTCGCGGCGTTTCTGGATGGACGCATTCGTTTCACGGACATTGCGCGCATCCTCGAGTCCGCGATGGAAACGCAACCGGGCGGCGAGCCGGCGAGCCTCGATGAGGTGCTGGCCATCGACGCCGAGGCGCGCAGCCTTGCCAGCCGGCAGGTGCAGGGCATGGCGGCGTGAACGGCCGTCATTGCTCGCCAACCAACGTCCGCCTCGGTCCGACGGCACACGCCGTGCGGCTCCGCCGGGCTCGGCTCGACCGGGAAGCTCGACGCGGGTTCGCCTGCACGCGTGCGGGCCTCGGTCGGAAACGCCCGGCGCGCCGCACTCTCAACCCGGGCGGTGAGGCCCGCCGCTCGCAAACCCCGGGAGGGGGAATTTTGTATCTGCGTTCGAGTCGAACTCGGCACCGGCGCCAGCGCGTCGCGCCGGCGCCGATCTAATCAGGAGTTCCAATGTCGGTTTTGTCGTCCATTCTCTGGTTCATCGTCGCCATTGGCGTGCTCGTCACGGTGCACGAGTTCGGTCACTTCTGGGTCGCGAGGCGGCTCGGTGTCAAGGTGCTGCGATTCTCCGTCGGGTTCGGTCGCACGCTTTGGAGCCGGCGGGCCGGCGTCGATCAAACCGAATACGTCATCGCCGCGGTGCCGCTCGGCGGCTACGTCAAGATGCTCGACGAGAACGAGGGTGAGGTAGCCGCAGGCGAGCGCGACCGGGCATTCAACCGCCAACCGCTGTGGAAACGCATCGCCATCGTCGTTGCCGGTCCATTGTTCAACTTCCTGTTCGCGATTTTCGCCTACTGGCTTACGTTCATCATCGGTGTCGGCGGCCTCAAGCCGATCATCGGCGAGGTCAGCCCCGAGGGTCCGGCTGCGGTGGCCGGTCTCACCGCCGGCCAGCGAATCGTCGCCGTGGACGGGCGCGAGACCCCTACGTGGCAGGGCGTGGTGGAGTCGATCATCGGCGCGACCCTCAAAGACCAGACGCTGAAGCTCGAGTTGGACGAGCCTGGTGCCGCGCGACGCGCTGTCACTTTGGATCTCAAGGGCATCGGCATCGATGAGTTCGGTCGCGGGCGGCTGTTCGAGTCCCTCGGCCTGTCCCCGAAACGGCCGGCCATACCGCCAGTGATCGGTTCCATCGAGGCCGGCGGGCCCGCCGATCGTGGCGGGCTGCGCAGCGGCGACCGGGTGCTCGCGCTCGACGGTGCCAAGCTCGCCTCGTGGCGTGAGTTCGTGGAATTCGTACGGGCCCACGCCGGGCAGCCCGTAAATATGCAGGTCGAGCGTGAAGGGAGGACCGTGAGCCTCGTGATTCAACCCGAGGTGGTGTCCGACAACGGCGCTAGTCATGGGCGCATCGGTGCCGGGGTCGCGCCGCCCGAGGAAGCCGTCGGCGAGTACTATGCGACCGTGCGCTACGCTCCCTGGACCGCGTTCGCAAAGGCCGTCGTCAAGACCTGGGACATGTCGATTTTGACACTGCGAATGCTGTGGAAGATGGTCACGCTGCAGATTTCGGTCAAACATTTGAGTGGCCCCATCAGCATTGCCCAGTACGCCGGGTTTTCGGCCGAGATCGGCATCACCCGCTTTCTCGACTTCCTGGCCATCGTCAGCATCAGCCTCGGAATCCTCAATTTGCTTCCGATACCGATACTCGACGGGGGCCACCTGTTGTATTACCTGATAGAATCCGTCCTCGGGCGTCCGCTCTCCGAGGAGGCACAGTTTCTCGGGCAACGCCTGGGAATCGCCATGCTCATCGGATTGATGGGGCTTGCATTTTATAACGATCTGGCCCGCATCTTCGGGTGACGGGCCGGCAGAACAACACTGGCTGCGCGCGGGTAAGTAGGGGGTGACTGCCCGCGTCTGCGCCCAGAGCTGCTTGTATACGAAATAATAAACAAGATGCATGCAACCCGATTCGCGCGCGCCTGGCTGTTCGTATTCACCTTCTGTTCTGTATCCCCGTCAATTGCCGCAGAAGCCTTTGTCGTCACGGACATCAGGCTCGAAGGCTTGCAGCGAATCTCACCCGGAACGGTATTCAATTACCTGCCGATAAAGGTCGGCGACCGCGTCGACGCGAAGCGCACCGGCGAAGCGCTCCGTGCACTTTACAAGACCGGTTTTTTCCGCGACGTGCGAATCGAGCGGGACGGTGATTCGCTCGTAGTTTTTCTGCACGAGCGGCCATCGATTGCCAGTATCGAGTTTTCTGGAAACAAGGAGCTCAGCACGGAAGATCTTCTCTCATCGCTGGAACAGGAAGGATTTGCACAGGGGCGCACATTCAATCGCTCGACCTTCGATCAGGTGGAGCAGGAACTCAAACGCGCCTACTTCGCCGTTGGAAAATACGGTGTGAAGATAACGAGCACAATTACGCCTCTCGAGCGAAATCGTGTCGGTGTGTCATTCGATATTTCCGAGGGGGCGGTTGCCACCATCAAGCAGATTAATATCGTCGGCAACTCGGTGTACGACGATGATGACCTGATTGATCTTTTTACGCTGGAAACGACGGGATTCTGGTCGTGGATCACGAGTGCCGATCAGTACTCCAGGCAAAAGCTATCCGCTGATTTGGAAACGCTGCGCTCGTTCTACCTCGATAACGGGTACATCAATTTCAATATCGACTCGACGCAGGTTTCTATCACCCCGGACAAAAAGGACGTTTATATCACCATCAACATAACCGAAGGTGATCAGTTCATCGTGAGCGATATCCGCATGGCGGGAGAGATTTTAGTTCCACAGGACGTGCTTTTCGAACTCATTGTTATCGAGCACGGAGATGTTTTTTCCCGGCAGAAGATCACGGAAACCAGCACCAATATCAGCGATTGGCTCGGCAACGAGGGCTACGCATTCGCCAATATAAACGCCGTGCCCGAAATCGACGACGAGAAGAAGCAGGTTGCATTGACGTTCTTTCTGGACCCCGGGAAGCGCGTATACGTTCGGCGTATAAACTTCAAGGGAAATACGACAACAGAGGACCAGGTTCTGCGTCGAGAGATGAGACAACTCGAAGGGGGCTGGATTTCCACCGGCGCCATAGAGAGATCCAAGGAACGGCTCGAGCGACTGGGATTCTTCGAGGAGATCAACGTTGAGACGCCGGCCGTCCCGGGAACGACCGATCAGGTCGACGTGAATTTCTCCGTAAAGGAAAAAGCTTCGGGCAGTTTGATAGTGGGTGCGGGCTTTTCGCAGGTCGCCGGAGTCTCGCTCAATATCACGCTGGCCCAGGAAAATTTTCTTGGCACCGGAAACCGGGTTAGTGCTACGTTTAACAACAGCGACATCAATCGCACCTTTGCCATCGGTTGGTTGAATCCGTATTTTACGCAGGACGGGGTCAGTCTTTCCGTTGACGCCTATTTGCGAAAAACCAATGCGGCAAATGCGAACCTCGCCGACTATGATCTCGACGAGCTGGGTTTCAGGGTCGGCACCGGTATTCCCATCTCCGAATTCAACAAGGTGGATCTCGCGATCACACCACAACGCACGAAATTTACCCCCGGCGTCGACCCATCAACCGAAATAGCCGATTTCGCGGCGCAGACAGGCGGAGAGTACGTCACCTACACGTTTTCCGCCGGCTGGTCGAACGATACACGGGACAGTTTTCTCCTTCCGACGAAGGGTTCCCTCACCTCTCTCGTTGCAGATGTCGCCGTCCCCGGTGGAGACCTTACATACTACAAGCTCCGATTCGCCTATCAGCAAATCATCGACCTCACCAGGCTTTTCGCTATCCGTTTCGACACCGAGCTCGGATATGGGGATGGGTATGGCGACACGTCGGATCTGCCGTTGACGGAGAACTACTTCGCGGGCGGCATACGATCGGTGCGCGGTTATGAGGCCAATACGCTGGGCCCTCGCGATTCGAAGGGTAGGCCCATTGGTGGTGACCGTAAGATGACCGGCACCTTAGAGCTCATTTTGCCGTTGCCATTTATTCGCGACTCCAAAGCCTTTAGAATTACGACCTTTGTAGATGCCGGAAATGTCTTCGGGTCTGGGCAGGACTTCGATTTTAGCGAATTTCGCGCCTCGGCCGGAATTTCCGGCATCTGGGTGTCGCCGTTCGGACCGTTGGTGGTCAGCTTCGGATGGCCGTTCAACGATCAACCGGGCGACGACATCCAGAACTTCCAATTCACCCTGGGAACGGCCTTTTGATGATGGGTTACGTAAAGCAATTACGACTGGGACGCCTCGTCTGTGCATGTGTGGTCCTCGCCGCAGGGATGTTGTCTGCGCAGGCGGCCATTGCCGAGGTCAAGGTAGGCTTCGTCAACGTGGCCAAGGTTCTCGAGCTCGCGCCGCAGGCCGAAGCCGCCAGAAACCGCATCGAGCGTGAATTCGCTCCCAAGGACAGGGAGTTGCTTCAACAGCAAAAGGACGTACGGGGGCTCGAGGATCGGCTGGTCAAGAACGCGGCGGTATTGTCCGAGGCCGAACGGCAGCGACAGGAAGCCGAGATTCGAGCATCCAAGCGAGATCTGCGCCGCGCACAGGACGAGTTTCGCGAAGACCTAAACCTGCGCCGCAGTCAGGAGCTCAGCAAGTTACAACAGAAGGTCACGGAAGTGATTCAGACGCTCGCCAAGGCGGAGAACTACGACCTGATCGTATCCGACGGCGTCATATTTGCTGGTCAGCGCGTGGACATTACCGACATGATTCTCGAGCGTCTGCGTGCGGACTTCAAGAACAGTAGCCAGTAACGGGAGCCCCAGGAGCCTGGCTGTCCGCTTGAGCCCGGGTAGCAGACATCAGACAGAGGACCGCGGGTTGAGCTATTCGCTGCGGGACATCGCCGAAGAGCTCGGTGCGCAGGTGCACGGCGATGAGAACTGTCGCATCGACCATGTCGCGACGCTTGCCGATGCTGGACCCGGCGGTATCAGTTTTCTCGCCAACAGACGCTACAGACCTCAGCTTCTCACTACGCGTGCATCGGCAGTCATCCTCGACGAGGAGTTTCTTTCGGTCTGTCCGGTGGCAGCTCTGGTAATGTCCAATCCATACCTCGGCTATGCACGAGTTGCAGCGCTACTGGCACCGAAGCAGCCGACGCAACAGGGAATTCATTCGACGGCATGCGTGAGTGATCGCGCCAAGGTGGATCCAACCGCCTGGATTGGGCCTCAAGTAGTGGTGGATGATGATGCGACGGTGGGCGCGCGCAGCCGCATCGGACCGGGATGTGTCATTGAACGCGGCGCGAGCGTCGGCGTCGACTGTGCTTTCACGGCCAATGTCAGCATTTGTCACGAGGTTCGAATCGGCGATCGAGTCATTCTGCATCCGGGCGTTGTTATTGGAGCAGACGGATTTGGAATTGCGAACGACGAGGGTGTTTGGGTGAAGGTGCCACAGCTTGGCACCGTGATTGTCGGTGACGATGTCGAAATCGGTGCAAATACGACGATCGATCGTGGCGCACTCGCGGACACGGTGCTCGAAGAGGGTGTCAAGCTGGACAATCTGATTCAAATTGGTCACAACGTCAGAATCGGCGCCCATACGGCAATCGCGGCTGGCGTGGCGATCGGTGGCAGTGCGACGATTGGCAAACGTTGCACCATTGGTGGAGCTGCTTCGATCGCCGGACACCTCGAAATCGCCGACGATGTTCACCTGACGGCGACCTCCGCCGTCCCCAACACGATTTCAGAACCGGGTGTCTATTCGTCCGGCATGCCAATTCAAGACAATCGTGCCTGGCGAAGAAACGTCGTGCGCATGCGTCAGCTCGACGAGATGGCGAAGCGCATCAAGAGTTTGGAGAAAAGGCTCGATGAACAGTGAGCCAGAGGGAACCTAGCATGGCGGAGATGGACATCGGCGAGATCCTGAAATACCTGCCGCACCGGTATCCAATGTTGCTCATCGACAGGGTGCTGGAATTCCAACACGGTCAGTCGCTGGTTGCGATTAAAAATGTTTCGTATAACGAGCCTTATTTTCAAGGGCATTTTCCAAACAGGCCGGTCATGCCCGCCGTAATAATTCTCGAGGCGATGGCTCAGGCAACGGGAATTCTGGTTCTTCGAAGCATGGACAAGCTCCCGAGTGAAAAATCCATCTACTACTTCGTGGGAATTGACGACGCGAGATTCAGACGGCCGGTCGAGCCGGGCGATCAACTGCGTATCGAAGTCAATCTCCTGCGCTCTTCGAGGGGAATCTGGAAGCTCCGATCCGATGCGAGCGTGGATGGTGAGCTTGTTGCCAGTGGGGATTTGATGGGCGCAATGAGGGAAATCGAGGCTTGATTCATCGCACGGCAATCGTCGATGAGTCGGCGAAGATTGCAGCCGGTGTGACCGTCGGACCTTACTCCATAATTGGAAGCGAGGTCGAAATTGGCCGGGATACGTGGATTGGGCCACATGTGGTTATAAACGGGCCGACCCGTATCGGACGTGAGAACAGAATTTTTCAATTCAATTCCATCGGCGATGTGCCGCAGGACAGGAAATACGAGGGTGAGGTGTCGTCACTTGAAATTGGTGACCGGAACACTATCAGAGAGTACTGCACTTTCAATCGCGGGACGAAGCACGGCGGGGGCGTAACGCGAGTAGGCAATGACAATTGGATTATGGCTTATGTGCACATTGCCCACGATTGTCAGGTCGGTAGCGGCGTCATCATGGCGAATAATGCCACGCTCGCCGGCCATGTGACCATCGGTGACAATGCCATACTGGGCGGGTTTACCCTTGTTCATCAATTTTGCTCAATCGGTGCATATGCTTTTTCCGCGATGGGAACGGCGATTGGAAAAGACGTAGCACCATTCGTCATGGTTGCCGGACAGCCGGCGAGCACACGTGGGTTGAATACCGAAGGGCTCAAGCGGCACGGCTTCGACGCGGGAAATCTCCAGTTGCTGCGCAAGGCCTACAAGACAGTGTTCAGAAGCGGGCTGAAAGCGGATGAGGCGATTGAGAAGCTCGGCGGTCTCGGCGCGGAAAATTCCGAGATTCAGACTTTGGTGGAGTTCATCCGAACTTCTAAGCGGGGAATTGTCAGGTAGCCGCCGGGATCGATACGCCACCCGGCGGCCGCCTGAAGAGTTCGTAAGCGACCGACATTGCGCATCGCGATCATTGCCGGAGAAGCTTCGGGTGACCTTCTGGGTGCCGGGTTGATTCGAGCCGTTACTGCACGCCATCCGAATGTGCGATTCGAGGGAGTCGCAGGTCCGCAGATGGTCGCCGCCGGCTGCGATACACTTTATCCGATGGAAAGGCTCGCGGTAATCGGACTGCTGGAGACGTTACGCCGTTTTCGTGAGTTATACGCACTTCGTCGTCGGTTGATTAAGCGCTATACAGACAATCCGCCGGATCTATTGATCGGTATCGATGCGCCCGATTTCAATCTCAGTCTGGAACATGCGCTTCGCCGCGTCGGTGTCCCGACGATGCATTACGTGAGTCCACAGGTTTGGGCATGGAGGCGATATCGCCTGCCGAAAATTCGCCGGGCGGTGGACATGATGCTCACGTTATTTCCTTTCGAGGAGAAGTTCTTCTGCGACCAAGGGGTGGCTGCGCGCTTCGTCGGTCATCCGCTCGCGGATCTCATCCCCGAAGTTCCTGACCAGGTCGGAGCGCGGCGCGCACTCGCGCTGCCTGCGGACGGCGAAATCGTTGCGATTCTCCCGGGAAGCCGACTGAGCGAGGTGTCGGTGCTTGCCGAGCCCATGATAGGCGCGGCACGCTGGCTGGCACGGCGTCGACCGCAGATGCGATTCATCGTCGCTCTGGTGGATGCCCGGGTTCGCGATCGATTCGAAACGATAATGACCGCCTGCGGCGACGGTCCCGAAATGCGTTTGCACACGGGCGACGCACGCACGGTGATGGCTGCCGCCGATGCGGTGCTGCTGGCATCGGGGACCGCGTCGTTGGAGGCGCTACTGCTCAAGCGGCCCATGGTCATCACCTATCGGCTCAGTCGACTGAGCTGGTGGATCGCAAGAATGGTGGTGAAAGTGCCGTTTGCCGGTCTGCCTAATCTCCTTGCTGGCAGGGCGGTGGTTCCGGAGCTGCTGCAGGATGATGCCGAGCCCGAGAAAATGGGAACTGCGTTGCTCGAATTCCTGGACAATCCGAAACTGGTCGACGCGCTGAAAGAGGAGTTTCTGCGAATTCACACCGTTCTCAAGAACCACGCCGACGAACGCGCTGCCGACGCGGTGCTCGAGCTGATCGGTGCGCCGGCGGGCGGCCCATAGTGACGGAGACACCGGCGGACATGGTGGAATACGCTCTCATCGCCGGAGTCGACGAAGCCGGTCGGGGGCCCCTCGCGGGACCGGTGGTGGCGGCGGCGGTGCTGCTGAATCCGCGTAGCCCTATCGAAGGGTTGCGCGATTCCAAGCAGCTCACGGCCAAGCAGCGGGAATCTCTCGCGAGAGACATTCGCGAACGGGCACTCGCCTGGAGCGTCGGCCGTGCAGACGCATGTGACATCGATCGAATGAACATCCTGCAGGCGACTCTGCTCGCAATGGCGCGCGCGGTGGCGGGACTCTCGACGCGCCCGCATCACGTACTGGTGGATGGTGTGCACTGTCCGACGGTGCCATGCAGCGTCGAAGCGGTGGTCGGCGGTGATCGTCGCTACGCTTCCATCAGCGCGGCGTCGATACTCGCCAAAGTTACGCGCGACGCCGAGATGTTGGTGCTCGACAGCCGGTATCCGCAATACGGATTCAAGCGACACAAGGGTTACCCAACCGCCGAGCATCGCCAGGCACTGCAAGAACACGGTCCATGTCCGATTCACCGGCGCAGCTTCGCTCCGGTGCGCGCGGTCGTCGATGCAGGAACGCGCAGGATGAGTGGCCGGCACGTCCCATGAGCCAAACGTTCGTACATCTTCACCTTCACACCGAGTACTCGCTGGTCGATGGGTTCGTGCGAATTCCCGCCCTGGTGGAGAGGTTGGCATCGACAGGGATGCCATCGTGCGCGGTTACCGAGCAGAGCAATCTCTTCTCCCTGGTAAAATTCTACCGTGCCTCACTCTCAGCCGGGATCAAACCGATTATCGGTGTCGATCTCTGGATATCCGAAGATGAAGAGTTGGATCAACCCTCTCGGCTTGTCCTGCTCTGTCAGAACAATGTCGGATTCCGGTCCCTGTGTCGACTGGTAACTCGAAGTTACTACGAAGGCCAAGTCCGCGGTGTGCCGATGCTCAAGTCCGAGTGGCTCGAGGGCAATGTGAACGGACTGATTGCGCTCTCCGGCGGGGTGGCCGGTGATTTCGGACAGTTGCTTGTTGCCGGTAGAACCGATCTTGCGGAGCAGCGGTTGAAAAAGTGGTCGGCGCTGTTCCCGGATCGATACTACATCGAACTGCAGCGAACCAGTCGCGAGTCCGAAGAATTCTACATTCAGGCAGCTATCGGTCTCGCATCCAGTCTGAATGTTCCGGTGGTCGCCACGAACGATGTTCGCTTCCTCTCTTCCGAGGATTTCGAAGCGCACGAGGCCCGCGTATGCATTCACTCCGGGAGAGTGCTCGGGGATCCACGCCGCCCGAAGCTCTACAGCGAGCAACAATATCTGCGAACACACGATGAGATGGTGGCTCTTTTCGAAGATCTGCCGGAAGCCATCGAAAATTCCGTCGAAATTGCACTTCGCTGCAACGTAGAGCTCGATCTCGGCAGAGACTTGCTACCCGAATTTCCTATCCCGGCCGGCACAAATCTCGACGGTCATCTTATCGAGCAGTCGCGCGCTGGTTTGGATAAACGAATGATTCGGATTACGAAAACGATTTCCGACAACGTATCGGAACTGCGCACACGATACGAGCAGCGTCTTCAGCTCGAACTTGACGTCATAACCAAGATGGGATTTTCCGGCTACTTCCTGATCGTGGCGGACTTCGTCCGCTGGTCACGTGAACAGGATATTCCCGTGGGGCCGGGTAGGGGATCGGGCACGGGCTCTCTGGTTGCCTATGCGCTTGGCATTACCGATCTCGATCCTATCGAGCACGATTTGCTTTTCGAACGCTTCCTCAATCCAGAGCGCATTTCGCTGCCGGATTTTGACATCGATTTCTGTATGAATGGCCGGGACAGGGTTATCGACTACGTCATACAGCGCTATAGACCCGAAGGACCGCAGGGAGAGCGCGTCGCGCAAATCATCACATTCGGGACCATGGCGGCAAAGGCGGTCGTAAGGGACGTGGGCAGGGTGCTCGGGCTTCCCTACGGCTTTGTCGATCAGCTTGCCAGCAGCATCCCGAATGAGCTGGGAATGACTCTGGAACGCGCACTCGCCGAGGAACCACTGAAGAGTCGTTACAGAAACGAAGAGGAAGTGCGCACGCTGATGGATCTTGCGCGCAAGCTCGAGGGGTTGGCGCGAAACGCCGGAATGCATGCCGCGGGCGTCGTTATCGCCCCGTCGGCATTGACGAACTTCATGCCGCTGTATTGTGAGCAGAATTCGGGCACTTTGCTTACTCAACTCGACAAAAATGATGTCGAAGCCATGGGCCTGGTGAAGTTCGATTTTCTTGGATTGCGCACCTTGACGATCATCGACAGTGCGTTGCGTACCATCAATGCGCGTCGCCAATCCGAAGGCCAGCCGGCTCTCGATATCGGCGCCATCCCGACCGACGATACGCTGACCTTTGAGCTGATCAAAAAAGGCGCCACTACGGCGGTATTCCAGCTCGAATCGCGGGGCATGAAAGATTTGATTCGCCGCCTACAGCCGGACCGATTTGCCGACATCGTTGCCCTGGTAGCACTTTTCAGGCCGGGACCGTTGCAGTCCGGCATGGTGGAGGATTTCATCAATCGTAAGCAGGGGCGAGCGGCGGTGGAATATCTTCACGCGGAGGTGGCCCATGTTCTCGAGCCGACCTATGGCGTCATCCTGTACCAGGAACAGGTAATGAAAATCGCCCAGGTGCTGGCTGGCTACACGCTCGGCGGGGCTGATATTTTGCGCAGTGCCATGGGGAAGAAAAAGCCGGAGGAAATGGCCAAGCAGCGTGAGGTCTTCGTCGATGGAGCAACCGCTCGCGGTGTCGATAAAGGCACGGCGACTTACATTTTCGATCTCATGGAGAAGTTCGCGGGTTACGGCTTCAACAAAGCCCATTCCACCGGATACGCACTCATCACTTATCAAACAGCCTGGCTCAAGTCGCACTATCCGGCGGCATTCATGGCTGCGGTGCTATCGGCCGATATGGACAACACCGATAAAGTCGTTACCTTGATAGAAGAAACGCGCGCGCTCGACCTGACACTTTTACCACCGGATATAAACAGATGTGCATTCGCGTTCACCGTAGAAAGCGATACCGCGATTCGATACGGCCTCGGCGCTGTCAAAGGTGCCGGCGAAGCTGCAATTGAATCCATCATTGCAGAGCGCGATAGCAACGGCTCGTTCGAGGATCTGTTCGATTTTTGTCGACGGATCGATACTCGGAAGGCGAATCGTCGTGTCATTGAGGCTCTCATCCGCTCGGGAGCGCTGGACGATTTGGGCCCCGGACGATCGACCATGATGGCTTCACTCACGCTCGCGCTCCAGACGGCAGAGCAGCACGGTCGCGACGTATCGACCGGTCAGAATGATTTGTTCGGTGGTGCCGTAATCATGAGCGAAGTCGAGAACCGATTCAGCAGCGCACCGGAGTGGAGCGACGAGGAGCGTCTGGCGGGTGAAAAAATGTCACTCGGGCTGTATTTGTCAGGTCATCCGATCACCCGGTTCGAGGCGGAGCTCGACTGTTTTACCAGCGTGAGGCTTTCAGATCTGCGAGCAAAAAGCGGGGAGATTCAGGTGGTTGCCGGGCTCGTGGTCGGCATCAGAAAGCTCAACAGCCGGGCGGGCCGCATGGCTGTGATAACCCTTGACGACCGCACGGCCCGCATGGATGCCGTCGTCTACTCCGATTTGTACAGTGCGCATCACGACCTGCTCGTCAAGGATAAGCTTCTGGTCCTGGAAGGAGAGGTGGGAGTCGACGATTTTTCGGGTGAATGTTCGATGACGGTGCAAAAGCTCAGCGATCTGGATACCGCCCGCGAGACGTTTGCGCGAAATGTCGTCATCCGTCTGGGCGAGGAGCGGGTCGGCAACGGTGTTCTGGATGAAATTCGTAATGCCGTTAGCGTACATCGCGACGGTCGGACCCTGTTGTGTATCGATTATCTGAGATCCGACGCGAGGGTTCGTCTGCCGCTCGGCGAGCAATGGCGCGTACACCCGACACAGGATCTTCTGAAACGGCTCGGCGATCTCGTCGGTCCGGAAAGCATCGACGTGGAATATTAATCGGGCGAACGCAAAATTTGGATCGGCTTGTAACTGGCCGAACTAACCGCTAAGTTTTCCTGGTGACTGTCGACATCCGATTTCATGAATCTCAATTTTCTCGATTTCGAACAACCCATTGCCGACCTCGAGGCCAAAATCGAGGAATTGCGCCACGTCGGCGACGATTCCGAAATCAATATCGGTGAGGAAATCGACCGTCTGCAGGCCAAAAGCCGGGACCTGACCAAGTCGATTTTCTCCAATCTCAGTGCCTGGCAAATCGCGCAGCTCGCACGCCACCCTCAAAGGCCGTATGCCCTCGACTACATCGACGGACTGATGAGCGAATTCGTGGAGCTTCACGGGGACCGTAGCTTCGCCGACGATCCCGCCCTGATCGGAGGCATGGGTCGGTTGGATGGGCGGCCGGTCATGATCATCGGCCACCAGAAGGGGCGCACCACCAAGGAAAAGCTGGATCGTAATTTCGGAATGCCCCGGCCGGAAGGCTATCGCAAGGCGCTGCGCCTGATGTTGATGGCGGAGAAGTTCCGTATACCGATACTGACTTTCATCGATACCCCTGGCGCGTATCCCGGCGTCGGCGCGGAAGAGCGCGGGCAGAGCGAAGCCATCGCGCGCAATCTCTATGTGATGGCACGGTTGCGAACGCCGATTATCTGCTCGGTGATCGGTGAAGGTGGCTCGGGCGGCGCGCTGGCCATTGGAGTCGGCGATCGCGTACTGATGCTCGAGTACAGCACCTACTCGGTCATTTCCCCGGAAGGTTGCGCGTCGATTCTCTGGAAAAGCGCCGAGAAGGCCGCCGAAGCGGCCGAAGCCATGGGCATTACCTCCAAGCGGCTCAAGGAACTCGATCTCATCGACAGAATCATCGACGAGCCACTCGGCGGCGCGCACCGGAACATCCAGGACACGACGTCACGCATCAAGGCTGCGTTGCAGGAAGAGCTCGCTGCCCTTGATGGCATCGATCCGGACGAGCTGATCGAGATGCGCTACAAGCGGATACAAGGGTTCGGCCGGTTTCGTGAGTGATCGGCGCGCCAGGCGCTACTTCAGCGTCGCACAGGCCAACGCGATGATCGACGAGCTCGAACGCGTATTCGGCCGTATGCGGCAGATGCAGACTCAGGTGCGAACGGTCTACGCACGCCTCGAAGTGCTCGGGTGTGCACCTGCCGGTGACGATTTCGATCCCGCGCCTCCCGGCGCGCGTCCCGAGGTGATTAACGACCTGTCGACGCTAAAGACGCTCATCGACGCAATCAAGACCGAGGTAAAAGCGCTCGCCGATGCCGGCTGCGAGGTCAAAAATATCGAAGATGGGATTGTCGATTGGTACGCGAGCAGGGGCGAGCGTGAGGTGCTGCTATGCTGGAAGCTGGGCGAGAAAGAAGTGCGTTACTGGCACGATGTGGATACCGGGTTCGCCGGACGGCGCCCGCTATCAGAGCTTTACGAGGACTGAAGGGGCCTCGGCGCGATACTATTTTTTGCTCTGATTCTGCTGGATGACCGTATACAGAAGCTCGCCCGAGAATCGGCACATGAGCGTGAGGAGGGTCTGGTCCCCGACGCTGAATAGCTTGTCGTCTCTCTTGTTGAGCATCTCGATGACGCCGAGCACGCGTCCGCCGCCGATTATCGGTGCCGCCAGCACGGATTGGGTCTTGAACCCGAGCTCGCGGTCCAGCGCGGGGTAAAATCGATCGTCGGCCTGGGCGTCGTTGACGATGGTCGCACGGCGATTTTTCGCCACCCAACCTGCAATTCCTTCGCCCGGCGGAAGCCGCTGCCACGCGAGCTGGTCCTTTTGCGCCTCGCCGTGGGTAATGACGAACACGAGCTCGTTCGTGTCCTCGTCGAGCACCAGCAGCGAGCCGTCGCTGGCATTGATGGTCTGCAGCGCATTGGCGAGCACGCCGGACAGGAGCTCCATGAGCTCGGCTTCCGGAAGCGGCTGCTCGACCGCCTCCATCAGATTCTGCATGGAGTCGATGAAGGTGCGCAGTGAACGTATTTCCGCGCGAAGCTCCGCGTTCTCGGACTCGATCTGGGCAATCTCGTCGTGAACCTGTTCGTCCGATTCGCTCATTGGTTTTACCCGAATGCGGCTCAATTATGCCTGTTCCACGCGTCTCATGCTCTGAGTGAGCTCGGCTTCCGAAATGATGCCGTGCAGCAGCTCGCCGGCGAACCGGCACATCAACGCCATCAAGGTCAGATTCCCGGTGCTGAAGAGCTTGCCATCGCGCTTGTTGACCACCTCTACGACGCCAAGCAGGCGCTTGCCACCGAGCAGCGGGGCCGCCATCAGCGAATTCGTGCGGTAATCGAGCTCCACGTCCAGCTCGGGATAAAAGCGCTCGTCGGCGGGCACGTTGTTGACCGTGGTGCCGCGCCGGTTCTCGGCAACCCATCCGGCGATACCACGCCCAGCAGGCAGGCGCCGCCCGACGAGGCTGCGCTTCGTCGACTCACCCTGCACGAGCACGAATACCAGCTCACCGGTTTCCTCATCGGGCACCAGCAGCGATCCGTCCTTTGCACCGATGGCGCGTATCGCGCTGTCCAACACCTGCGCGAGCAGCACCAGCACTTCTGATTCCCGCTGGGGACTTTCGACGGCTTCCATGAGCTTGCCCATGCATTCCATGAACTCCCTGAGTCCGCCCGCCTCCTGCTCGAGGACGAGGTTTTCTCCGCGCAGTTGCTCGAGGCGCCCGATACTGTCTTGTTCCTTGAGTGGTGTCTCGGTCATTCGGGATTCTTTGCTCCAGGGAGGGTGTTCCTGACGGGCGGGCCCCGGGGCCATGGCTCCGTGAGCGGCGCGCGCAGCGCCAAAGCCGCTGCCCGTCGGGCCGTGGTCGTCTGGTCCGTTGGTCTCGAAATCAATAGGATGCATCAGATTATGGCGTGCAAATCAGGCCTCTGTCAGGGGCCTATCTTCCGGACTGTGACCCACTACCCGACTTGCGCTCCGGGACGGGTGTTTCGGGACACGGTGCCGGCGATTCGGGCCGGCTATCGACCTCGGCGGGGCATCGAGGGTAGGCTTTGCCGAAGCCGGATAGCCGAATCACCGGGGTCAGCGCGGGCCTCAGGGGATGCCGTTCGGGGACCTCGGCAGGAGCCCGGCAGCCAATGAAACGCAGCGTATTTTTCGTCTCCGACAGCACCGGCATTACCGCCGAGACCCTCGGTCACGCACTCCTCAGCCAGTTCGAGACTCTGGAGTTCGACGAGGCGACGATTCCCTTCGTCAGCGACGAGGACCAGGCGCGCGATGCGGCCGCTCGCATCAACGAGGCGGGGGCCGAGGACGGCCGCCGACCCATCGTGTTCAGCACGCTGGCCAATCCGCGCCTGAACGATATTCTGCGCGAGAGCGAAGCGCTGATTCTGGACTTTTTCAGTGCCTTCGTGCGCCCCCTGGAAATCGAGTTGAACCGCGGGTCCTCACACGCCACCGGTCGCTTTCATGGACTCGTCGATCGCGCATCCTATGACGGTCGCATCGAGGCCATGGACTACGCGCTCGATCACGACGACGGGGGCGGTGTGCGTCACTACCGTGACGCCGACATCATCCTGGTGGGCGTGTCGCGATCCGGCAAGACCCCAACGTGCGTGTACCTCGCCTTGCAGTTCGGTATTCGCGCCGCGAACTACCCGATGACCGAGGACGACCTCGATGCCGGCAGTCTTCCGGGCATGCTGGTGCCGCATAAGGAACGCCTTTTCGGACTCACCATCGTGCCCGATCGCCTGCGCCAGATCCGCAGCGAGCGGCGGCCCAACAGCCGTTACGCATCGCTCAACCGCTGCCGTAAGGAAGTCGCCGACGCGGAGTCCATTTTCCGGCGCGAAGGCGTACGCTTCATCGATACCAGCGGCAGCTCCATCGAGGAGATTGCCTCGAAGATTCTCCAGCAGACCGGACTGACGCGAAGGTCCTTTTGATGGTCAACGCCGGCACCGAGACATCAACTTCCCCGCGAGCCCAGCGACCGGCGAGCTCCGCGTTTTCGGCTGAGCATTTGGCCGTGGCGCTGGCGCGCCTGCCACCGGCTCGGCGCTTGCGGGTGGCATTCAGCGGCGGGGGGGACTCGCTCGCCCTGTTGCACGCCCTCGGCGAGCTACGCGAGCGACTTGCGCCAACGGCCATCGACGCGGTCCACGTTCATCACGGTTTGCATGAGTTCGCCGACGCATGGGTGGACGACTGTCGTCGCATGTGCGCGCGCATCGAAGTGCCGCTCGAGGTGCTGTGGGTCGATGCCACCCCCGAGTGCGGAGAAAGTCCGGAGGCGGCCGCGCGCCGCGCACGGTACCAGGCGCTGACGGCGACCCTGCAGCCGCAGGAGGTGGTGTGCACGGCGCATCACCAGCGCGATCAGGCCGAAACCCTGCTGCTGCAGCTCGTTCGAGGTGCCGGGCCGGCGGGACTCGCCGGCATGCCGGCGCTCGCGACGCTCGGAAAGGGCTGGCTCGCGCGTCCGCTGTTGGACTGGAGTCCGGCGGATCTGCGTGCCTATCTGGAAGGTCGCGGGATCGCGTGGACGGAAGATCCGAGCAACGCCGATGCGCGCTTCGATCGCAATTTCCTGCGCCACGAAATCCTTCCGCGCATCGCGAAACGATGGCCCGGTGTCGAGCGCACGCTGGCGCGGGCCGCAGCTCACCAGGCCGACAGCGCAGCCGTGGGCGAGGCGCTCGCCGGCATCGATCTCGTCCAAGCAAGGGGGCCCTATGCGGGTACGCTGTCGGCTTCGGCGCTGAAGCGCCTGCCGGCGGCGCGTGCGCGCAACCTGCTGCGCGGCTGGCTCGCCGCTTGCGGCCTGCCGATGCCGCACGCCGCCCATGTCGAGCAGATTCTCGCGGCCCTGGTAATGGCCCGCGACGACGCCACACCGCTGGTGAGCTGGCCGGGCGCCGAGGTGCGCCGTCACCGGGATGCGCTGCATGCGTCGACCCCGTTGCCGGCCCACGATCCCGCCCGGATCATCGGCTGGGACCCGCGCCAGGCGCTCGCGCTACCCGACGGCGTGCTCGAAGCGCTCGCGGTCGAGGGCCGTGGCCTGAGCGTTGAGCGATGCCGACGGGCGCGCCTCGAGGTGCGATTTCGCCACGGCGGAGAGCGCTTTCGGCCGGCCGGGCGGCGGCAATCGACGGCGCTCAAAAAGCTTCTGCAAGCGAGCGCCGTGCCGCCGTGGCTGCGAGACCGCATTCCGCTAATCTATGTCAATGACGAGCTCGCCGCGGTGGCGGGACTGTGGGTCGGAGAGGGCTTTGCGGTTGCCGATCGGAGCGCCGGCTGGGAGCTCCGATGGACGGCGTTGCGGGAACTGTTGCGCTGAAACCATTGGAAACGATTACGGGTCATACAGTCATGCCCTTCGACGAGAATCTTGCCCCCGACATCGATTCGGTGTTGACCGCGACCGCGCTGCTCGACATCACCGAGTGGGATTTCTTCAACCTGGCATATAACCGCTGGCACGGCGAACCGGCGGCGGAGGGCATCATGGAGCCCATTTTCGCCGCCTACATGTTCAACGACGTAGTGCCACTGTGGGCGCGGCATTTCGCGCGCCTGGTCGAACGGCTCTATCAACGCGGGGTGCTCGACCGGCAGGCGCTCGGCGTCGATCGCTTGCCGAGCAGCGCGCAGATGGTCAGTCGCGGCATGCGCTACGGCGTCGCCATCACCACGATCATGATTGTGCTCGTCGTCCTCGCCGAGTTTGCCGCGCAGCTCGTGCGCCTGGGGGACCGCTGCCAGTTTCCGCCCTGCTACTGAGAAAGAGCGATCGCTAGAAGGGGAACGCAGTCATTCTCCCGCGCGAAAACACGGGAAAGTCAGTGCATCCCCTTTTTTGCTTATGGCTTTCACACGGGCCGTAGGCCCTTCTTCTTGTCCGACGGTCGGAACGGCGTAACCGTGCTGTCGTGGCTGTCTTCCAAATCCGGACGATCGTGGGCGGCAAATACGGTGAACTTGAGCGTCACATCACCGAGCTCGATGAGATCCCCGTTGCTGAGAATCGCCGTTCGCGCCTTGCGCCCGTTCACGTAGACGCCATTCAGCGATTCCAGATCGCGAATCACGTAGCGGCTGTTGAGCTCGTGCTTGATCTCGGCGTGGTAGCGCGAAATCGAGGCATCGGCGAGCATCAGCTCGTTGTCGACGTGCCGCCCGATGCGGAACGTTTCGCCGGACACCGGGTGGCGTGTATGCAGCTCATCCTGGATCTCGACGTAGGCGAACGACCGGGCATTGAGCTCCAGGGTTTCCGCCCATGCGGGTTCGCGCTTACCCGTGCCCGCGCGCCGTTTTAGAAACCATGCGAGCAACCCGCCCGCGATCAGCAGCCCCGCCGCGACGCCTATCCAGAGCGCGTTGCGGGAGAACCAGCCCTGCCGGTGCACCGGCGGTACTGGCGGCGTTCCCCGGGCACGCGTCACGGCCGGCGCGGCCGGAGCCGGTGCTTGGGTGGTGAGCCCGGCACCGGAAGGCGCCGGCAGGCGCAGGGGCACATGAGCCGACGCGCTGCCGAGCGCACCGCGCCAATTGAGCTCCAGCACCGCCTCCTGAGGCAACGGCACGGTGTCGGCAAGGGCGGTGGACAGATCGATCTCCAGGCGCCCGCCGCTGGCGAGCTGGGCAAAGGCGCGTGCGGCGAAATCGTGGGGCAGCGGCGCGTCCGCCTCCGCCGTCACATAGAGTCCGCCGGTCGCCTCGGCAAGTCGACGCAGACGCTCCAGGGCCGTCGACAGGGCCGGGCTCTTGACGTATCCGATGCCGAATATGGTGACGTCGTATTGACGAGCGGCGTCCACGACGTCGTCATGAAAGTATGCGGAATCGTCGGCCAGACCGTCGGAGAGCAGAAATAACGCACGTCGCCGGGCCGGGTAGTGACCCAGGAGCCGCACCGCTTCCAGGGCGCTGCGGTACAGCTCGGCGGGCTCGCCGCCGGGGGTGAGCTCGCCGAGCACGTTGCGAATACGGTCGCTCCCGGGTCCCACCGGCGCGTGCATCTCCACCTCGTTGGCGAAGCTGGCGAGGCCGTAGTGCTGATGGGTGGGCGCGGCCTCGAGCAGCGTCAGCAGATGCTCGCGTGCGGCCACCGGCGCCACCGGCAGCTCGGCGTCGCTGACGTCGACCAGGAACATGATGGCGCTGCTGCCGGGCTCGTCGTGGTAGGGCGTGGCGCGCGGTGTCGGCAGCTCGTGCCCGGAGAGGCGCGCGCTCACCTGCTCCGGCTCCGGCGGTGCGAAGCGCCGGTAGTCGCATATCAGCCGGCTGCGTTCCATCTGCCAGCACGCCAGCTGCACGCCGTCGCCGAAAACGCTGTAGTCGTAGCCGGCGGCGGCACCGGCCCACAGCAGCGCGGCAAGGCCGCTGGCGCGTCTGAGCCTGCGCCGCGCGTCACGTCCGCGTGTCATGACAGTCGTCAAATCCATGCATGCCGATCCGGTCGCGAATTCCGGGCTGGCCCGGCGAATCCATCGGCTGTGAGCGCTGACGGCATTGGTGTGCGGCGTCTGGCTGTGGTCCCGCGGCCCGGATGGCCGGGGGCGGCGCCGGCATAGCCGTTGCTATGCGAGCAGCGCGCCCCGGAAATCGGGGTCGGTGTCACGTTCGCGCCGTCGCTATTCCGATGCCGTACACGCTCCTAGGGTCCGCA
>JBFICP010000005.1:0-32933 GCA_041581935.1 Gammaproteobacteria bacterium
ATCTTGGCGTCGAAACGCAACAAAGCAGGTGCGCTCTGGAGAAGCAGATCGTGAAAAATACCGCAACGATTAATTATGACGGAAAGTCTTGTGAGCTACCGATCGTGGCAGGCACGGAGAACGAACGCGCCCTCGATATCCGGCAGCTTCGGAAACACACAGGCCTAGTTACGCTCGATGACGGCTTTGGTAACACGGGTGCATGTCTCAGCCAGATCACTTTCGTCGACGGAGAGCGCGGCATACTTCGCTATCGCGGTTACCCGATCGAGGAACTCGCCGAGCGATCCATTTTCGTCGAGACCGCGTATCTGCTGATATTTGGGCAGCTTCCTAAAGAAACCGAGCTCACCGAGTTTCGCCGACTTCTTACCGAGCATCAGTTCATACACGAGGATCTGCGGCATCATTTCGACGGGTTCCCGCCGAATGCGCCGCCCATGGCGATCCTGTCGGCAATGGTGAATGCGGCCGGATGTTTCCAGCCGGCGCTCATGCAACCCGTCGATAACGGGCACTTCATGGAGGCAGCGGCGCGGCTGATGAGCAAAATCCGCACCATTGCGGCCGCGAGCTATCGCAAGTCCATCGGAAAGCCGACCAATTATCCCCGGTCGGATTTACGATATACGGCTAACTTTCTGCATATGATGTTCTCCTTGCCGCACAAACCCTACGAGCCGGATGCGGACGTCGTACAGGCGCTCGATACGCTGCTTCTGCTGCATGCGGACCACGAGCAGAACTGCTCGACGTCGACGGTGCGCACCGTTGGATCGAGTGGTGCGAATCTCTACGCATCTGTCTCCGCCGGCATCTGCGCTCTGTGGGGACCGTTGCACGGCGGCGCGAACGCTGCGGTAATTGATATGCTGTCAAGGCTTCACCAGAGCGGAGAAAGCGTCGAAAAATTTATCGAGCGCGTGAAGCGCAGGGAGTCGGATCAGCGCCTCATGGGGTTCGGTCATCGGGTTTACAAGAATTTCGATCCGCGGGCGAAGATCATCAAGGCTGCCTGTCACACCGTTTTGAAACATCTGGGAGTTCACGACCCGCTTCTCGAGCTCGCCTTGGAGCTGGAAGCAGTGGCAACTTCTGATGATTATTTCGTGGAACGCAAGCTCTACCCAAACGTGGACTTCTACAGCGGCATCATCCTGCGCGCCATAGGCATCCCGGTTACCATGTTTACCGTGATTTTCGCTATCGGCAGATTGCCGGGCTGGATAGCCCATTGGCGTGAGCTTCGCACCGATCCAGACGCGAGAATTTATCGCCCGAGACAAATTTACACCGGAGCGGCGCTGCGAGCATTTGTTCCAATGGAGAAACGCGGATAAAGAGCGGAGATGACTGGCGCTGCGAATTCGAGCGCTTGACGCGGCTCCGCGGGGCGATAAACATCGCCGAGCTCGGTTCGCGTGCTCGGGCAGACGATTCGTCACGCCGGGCACCGTCGACACCATGACAAGCGGGACCCCGGACCGGGCACCAACGACGACTTTGGAAATCAGGCTCATAGCCACCTAATCGGCGAGCAGGGCGTCAGCGAATTTCTTCGCGACCATGAGCGTCGAGATGCAAGAATGGAACCGGCGTCGAAACATTGAATATTCGCGACCTGACGACACTGCTCCCGCACAAACGTCCATGCCATCCGCGAGCTCTTTGCGGAGAAGCACGGTGATTTCGTAGTAGTCTTCAAACCTGATCATTCTTGCAAGCCGGCCACCGAAGAATCGGGTAGCCATCCGTGTGCCCGAGCTCAGTGTGCGACCGGCTCGTTGCGGTAGCAGAATTGTTCGAAAAGGCCATGATCACCGCCAGCACCATCGTGATGCCGAAGGGCGCAGCCGCCTGCGCGGGTCCGGTCGGCCCGGCGCCACCGCTGTCCGCCTTCGGAGCGCAGGGTGTTCTCTGGTCGCGCGGCGCCACGCGCACGCTGCTCACGCGATTCGCAATCTCTCGACTGAGCCGCCGCGCGAAACTGTCGGTGCAAGAGCAGCGACGCTACCCGTCGATCGAGCTTTCGGGGAACTCCCTTGCAACTGCCATTGCGTGCAGGACGTGCGCGGTGCCCGAGAGCGCGCCATCCGGCGCTGGAGTGACAAGTGAGTCGGCGGGGCGCCCATGGTGCGCGTCGGCGAACTGAAGGTCCGCCAATGCGCACGCCCGACACTGAATCGGATGTCCCCCGTCGGCGCAGGTTCACCCTGGCGGCCTGTTGCGGCGTTCACGGCGTGCAGGATGGGCTGAGCGCTGCGCTCTACGTCATTTTACCGACGGTCGCGGAAGTATTCGGCCTCAGCTACGCGCAAGTCGGCATCATCCGTGCAGTCAAGAACAGCGCCATGGCGTTGTTCGAGCTGCCCTCCGGCATGCTGTCCGAATGGCTCGGGGAACGGACGCTGCTGGTCTTCGGGTTGCTCTGCGCGGGCTCGGGTTATGTAGCACTGGCGCTGGCACAAGACGTGGTAGTCATCGCACTGAGCCTGTTCGTCGTCGGCTTTGGCGCGGCATTCCAGCATGCGCTGTCGTCGTCGGTCATCAGTAATGCATTCCAGGGCGCCGGCCCGCGCACGGCGCTCGGGGCTTATAACGCCGCTGGCGATATCGGAAAGCTCGCGTTTACCGCCACGTACAGTCTCGCCATCGGTGTCGGCATCATCTGGCAGAGGGTGGTGACGGGATTCGGGTTGACGGCGCTCGTCGGCGCCGTTGCCGTGTACTTCCTGCTGGGTCGCCTGCAGGTGGGCGGGCGTCCCGCCAGCGTCGTCCATGCGCAATCGGTTGTCGAGCGCGTCGGCTGGGGAATCCGTGACCATCGCGGGTTCACGGCCCTGGCCGTCATCGTATTCCTGGACATCGCGGTTCAGAGCGGCTTTCTGACGTTCCTGGCATTTCTCATGCTCGAAAAGCAGGTGCCGGCGGCACTGGCGGCGTTTGCCGTGGTGCTGACGCTCGCCGGCGGCATCTTCGGCAAGTTCGGTTGCGGATACCTGGCCGAACGCATCGGCGTCAGACGTTCGCTGATCGCCGCGGAGTGCCTTACGGCGGTAGGCATTGTCGCGGTTCTTCTCGCGCCGACCCTCGTCGCTTACTTTCTTCTGCCGGCACTCGGGCTGGTGCTGCAGGGTTCCTCGTCCATCACCTATGCCACGGTGGCGGATCTGGTCCGCTCCGAGCGGCGATCCCGCGGGTTCGCGATGATCTACACCATCGCGAGCGCCGCCTCGATTGCCGGACCGATCGTATTCGGCATCGTCGGCGACCGATTCGGACTTGCTCCGGCCATGCTGAGCATGGCTGCGGTCGTTCTGCTGCCTCTGCCTCTGTGCACGATGCTGCGACCGGGCGAAGGTGCGCGCTCCGGGGCACCGAATTGAGAAGCAATCGAGCGGTCCCGGCCAAAGTTTCGGCTAGACTCAATTTGAAATTGCACCGCGACTTCCACCCGATGACCACGCTTCGGATAGATTCAATGAAACCCGGCGAAGAGCGGTCGAGCGACAGTCTCGAAGCGCTGGGCAGAGTATGAATTGAGCATGGACTGGTTGACATTGATGCGCGCCGAGTGGCGAAAATTTTTCGCCCTGTCGGGACAGGAGAAATGGCTGCTGGCTGTTTCGATGATTCTGCTTCCCGTTTTCGCTCTGGCACATCGACTGCTCGGATTGCGCCGCGCCCAGGGCGCATTGAACCGCTGCCTCCCGGGGCGTGGCAGCCTCCCCTGCCCGGTGTCGGGGCGTCCGGGGCTGGCGCGATCGGCGTCGCGCATGGTCGAGATTGCAGCGCGCCGCGGACCGTGGCGCATCACCTGCCTGGAGCAATCGGTGTACCTGCGCTGGTTGCTGGCCCGTCATGGAGTCGCGACGACCCTGCGTATCGGAGTCCGGAAAGCCGACGGGCGGTTCGAAGCACACGCATGGGTCGAGTTGCTCGGAGAGGTCTTGAACGACAGCACCGACGTGGGCGCACGGTTCGCACCATTCTCCGCGCGCTGACCTGCGACATCGGTAGCCGATCGAGCCGGGATATGAGGCGCCGTCGTCGAGCCCTCGCGAGGCGTGAGCTCGAAACTGGCCCCGTGTCGCGTGACACGCTGTAAAGGAAGGCCGGAAGCAGGGCGCCGTCGCGCCGAAACGGGGGACCCGGCCCGGGGCAGAGACGCCCCGGGCAGCATCACTGGCCTGGCGAATGCCGTTCCTCGAACTCTGCTCTCGAGGTGCGACCGGCTCGGCCCATCGTCCGCCGACCCGCTGCGGCGAAGTTCCTACGCAAATCCCGGTCTTGAGTTATCATAGCCGGGTCGTGCGCCAGCGCATCAACTAGAAGCAAGCGGCAGCGTCATCCCGAGGCGCGTCACGCTGGCCACGCCCTTACTCGACAGGAGGAGAATCAATGAAAATCAAGCGACTATTGCTCGCGGCCGTCGCCGTCACGTTGCTGGCCCAAGCGCAGCTCGTGGGCGCCAAGACATTTCGATACGCCACCACTGGCGACATTCTCGGGCTGGACCCTCACGCCAACAACGAGGGCCCCACGAATACGATGAAGGGCAACATCTACGGTCGCCTCATACACCGCAAGCCCGATCTGTCGCTGGTGCCGGACCTCGCAACCGATTGGAAACGCGTGGGCGACACCACGTGGCGATTCACGTTGCGTCAAGGCGTTACATTTCATAACGGCAATGCCTTCAATGCCGATGACGTGGTTTACTCGTTCAAGCGCCAGACTCAGGAAAGTTCCGAGATGTCTTTCGCGTTGGCCTCGGTAGAAGATTTGACCAAGGTGGACGACCACACCATCGAAATTACGACCAAAGGTCCGGACCCGATTCTTCTTCTCAATATGCCGAACTTCTACATCGTCGATAAGGAGTTCATGGAGGAGAACAACGCATTCGAGGTCGTCCGTGGCGCCGGCAAGACCAACTTTGCCAATCTGAACGCCAACGGCACCGGCCCGTACAAGATCGTTGAGTGGGTCCAGGACAACCGAGTCGTGCTCGAGCCCTTTGAAAACTACTGGGGCAAGGGTGAGATGGAAGGTAACGTCACCAAGGCAATTTTCACCCCGATCCCGAACAATGCAACCCGCGTGGCTGCGCTCCTTTCGGGTGAGATCGATCTGATGTATCCGGTGCCGCTCCAGGACGTGCCACGGCTCGAAGCCGACGCGAGCGTCAACGTGCTGCAGGGCCCCGAGCTCCGCACGATCTTTCTCGGGTTCGACCACTGGCGCGACGAGCTCCTCGACATGAAGGGCTCGGGCAAGAATCCCTTCAAGGACAAGCGTGTGCGCCAGGCCTTTGCCCACGCCATTGATACCACGGCGATTCAACGCGTCGTCATGCGCGGCGCATCGACGCCGACGGGACTCATGATCGCTCCTGGCATCAACGGTTTTCAGGAAGACATGAATACGCCGTATGCGCATGACCCCGAGAAGTCCAAAAAGCTACTCGCCGAGGCCGGCTACGGTAGTGGGTTTCCCGTAACCTTGGATTGCCCGAACGATCGCTACGTCAATGATGAGGCCATCTGCACTTCGGTGGTTCCGATGCTCGAGCGTGTCGGGATCAAGGTCACATTGAATGCGCAGACGAAGTCGCTGCACTTCAACAAGATCGGCCAGGCGCAGAAGAACAATACGAGCTTCTACATGCTCGGTTGGACGCCGGGCTCCTACGATGCCTACAACCCGTTGCAGAATCTGATGACCATGGACGGCCAGGGGCAAGGCACCTGGAACTGCGGGCGATGGACGAATCCGGAGGTCGAGAAGCTGACCGATATGATTGCCGTGGAGGTGGACGAAGACAAGCGAAACGACATGATACGCGAGGCCTTCAAGATCCATCAGGACGAGGTCGGCCATATTCCGTTGCATCAGCAGGCGCTTGCCTGGGGTGTGAGCGCGAAGACCGTCGACAAAGTCTGGCAACGGCCTTTCAACGACGTTGATTTGCGTTACGTCATCATGAAATAAACGTCATGACCGCACCGCGGGTGGCCCGGAGCCCGAGCTCCGGGCCACCTCGTTTCACCCTGCTGCCGTAGCAGACAGTCAATGCTGGCTTTCATTGTACAAAGGCTGCTTCAGGCGATCGTCGTCATGATGGTCGTCGGAATCATCAGCTTTTCGCTTTTTCAATTCGTCGGCGATCCGGTCAACAACATGCTCGGGCCGGAGGGCACGACCGAGCAACGCGAGAAGTTGAGGGAAAAACTCGGACTCAACGACGCGATTCCCATTCAGTTCATTCGCTATGCCGGCAATGCGCTGAAAGGCGAGTTCGGACTTTCATACCGCATGGGAAAGCCCGTCGACGAGCTGCTCGTCGAGCGCCTGCCCGCGACCATCGAGCTGGTAGCCGTGTCGGCGGTCATCGCGCTCGTCATCGGCGTCCCCATGGGAGTCTACACGGGCCTGCGTCGCGACTCGTGGCTGAGCCGCGTATTCCTCACGGTATCGCTGGTCGGCATATCCCTGCCGACCTTCGTCATCGGCATACTCATGATCCTCGTGTTCGGCGTATGGCTGGGCTGGTTGCCCACGTTCGGGCGGGGCGGGGTCGTCGATATCGGCGGTTGGCAGACCAGTCTGCTCACGCTGCAGGGTTGGTCGCACATCATCATGCCGGCGATCACGCTGGCCTTGTTTCAACTCACGCTCATCATGCGACTCGTTCGGGCGGAAATGCTCGAGGTGCTGCGCACCGACTACATCAAGTTCGCCCGCGCGCGAGGGCTCAAGAGCCGCGATGTGAACTTCGGGCACGCCCTGAAAAACACCCTTGTTCCGGTGATTACCATCACCGGACTGCAAATCGGCTCGTTGCTCGCCTTCTCGATTATCACCGAGACGGTATTCGCCTGGCCCGGCATGGGGCTGCTGTTCCTGCAGGGCATTCAATTCGTCGACATCCCTGTGATGTCGAGCTATCTCGTGCTGATGGCGCTTTTCTTCGTGCTCATCAACCTCGCGGTGGATCTGCTCTACTACGCCGTTGACCCGCGGTTGCGCGCCGAGCACACCGGCGGTGCCGCTCACTGAGGCCGACTATCCGGATGTCTACGCGAATCGAATCCGCCGTCATTCCACGATCACCCGCCAATCGGGCGGCCGACGCGCTTCGCCGCTTTTTCGATAGCGACGTCTACTTCTCGTTCAAACGCTCCCCGGTGGTCGTGATTGCTTTTTTCGTCACGGTGCTGCTCTTTGCAGTGGCCGCCCTGGCTCCCTGGATTGCACCCCACAACACCAATGAGGTCGCCACATTGAACCTCATGGATGCGCGCATTCCGCCCTTCGGCGTCACCGATACGTTCGGCAACGAAGGGTCGGCGAAGTTTCTGCTGGGAACCGACGATCAGGGACGCGATATGTTGTCGGCCATCATGTTCGGTCTCCGAATTTCGCTCGGAGTCGGCTTCGCATCGGTGATCCTGGCGGCGTTGCTCGGCACCGCGCTCGGGCTCCTGAGCGGGTACGTCGGCGGGCGCCTCGACAGCCTGATCATGCGCATCGCCGATGTTCAGCTCACTTTCCCGGCGATCCTGATCGCGCTCATGATCGACGGCATTGTCGGCGGAATCCTACCGCGCGCACTTCACGAGGAGCTCAAGCTCTACGTGCTGGTGCTGGCTATCTCAGCGTCCCAATGGGTGAATTTCGCACGCACCGTGCGCGGCTCGACGCTGGTCGAGAAGAACAAGGAATACGTGCAGGCGGCCCGGGTCATCGGCGTGCGGCCCCTGCTGATAATGGTGCGCCACGTTCTGCCCAACGTGACCGGCCCGGTGCTCGTCATCGGCACCCTCAGTCTCGCCATTGCCATCCTCACCGAGGCAACGCTTTCGTTTCTCGGCGTCGGCGTGCCGGTGACTCACCCGTCGCTCGGCACACTCATCCGCATCGGCCAGCAGTACCTCTTCTCCGGCGAGTGGTGGATGACCATCTTCCCGAGCGTCGCCCTCGTCATCCTTGTGCTCGCCGTCAATCTGCTCGGCGACTGGCTGCGCGACGCGCTCAATCCGAAGCTGCGCTGATGAACGATCGCGAGCGCCGCCCGCTTCTCGAGGTCGAGAACCTGCGCGTGGAGTTTCCCACCCGGCGGGGCACGCTGGTGGCGGTGGATGACGTCAGCTTCCATATCGACGAGGGCGAGGTGCTCGGCGTGGTCGGCGAAAGCGGCGCGGGCAAGTCGCTCACCGGCGCCGCCATCATCGGCTTGCTGGAGCCGCCGGGGCGCATCGCCAGCGGCCAGGTGGTACTCGACGGCCGGCGAATCGACAATCTCTCCTACGAGCAAATGCGCCGCATACGCGGGCGCGAGATCGGCATGGTCTTTCAGGACCCGCTCACCAGCCTCAACCCGCTCTACACCGTCGGCCGGCAGCTGGTGGAAACGTTGCAGACCCACACCGACCTCGGTGATGACGAAGCACGCGAGCGGGCCATCGCTCTTCTGAGCGAAGTGGGCATTCCCTCGCCACGAGTGCGAATCGATCAGTACCCTCACCAGTTCTCCGGCGGCATGCGCCAGCGCGTCGTGATTGCGCTCGCGCTGTGCATCAATCCCCGGCTCATCATCGCCGACGAGCCCACCACCGCCCTCGACGTCTCCATTCAAGCGCAGATCATCGTGCTTTTGAAACGCCTGTGCCGCGATCACGGCGCGGCCGTCATGCTGATTACCCATGACATGGGCGTGATCGCGGAGACCGCCGACCGGGTCGCGGTGATGTACGCGGGGCGCCTCGCGGAGATCGGCGCGGTGGATCAGGTCATCAACCATGCGAAGCACCCATATACCCACGGGCTCATGGGATCCATTCCGGTGGTCGGCCACGATGCCGACGAGCTCGTGCAGATCGAAGGCACCATGCCGAGACTCACCGCGATCCCTTCGGGCTGCGCCTTCAATCCCCGCTGCCCGGAGGCTTTCGAGCATTGCCGGGCGGCGCGCCCGGATCTCATTGCGGTGGAGGATTCCCAGGTGGCGTGCTGGCTCTACGATCCGTCCGTGGAGAGGGCCGTGAGCCTCGAGTGACCCCTTGAGAAATTCATGAAAGGTCCTGGGCCAACACCGCTGCTGCGAGTCCGCAACCTCGTCAAGTACTTCGACGTGTCGCCGCCGCTCATCACACGCGTGCTGAACCGGGAGGGCAGAACCGTGCTCAAGGCGGTTGACGGTGTGAGCTTCGACATTCCGGCCGGCAGAACCTTCAGCCTCGTCGGCGAGTCCGGATGCGGCAAGTCGACGGTCGCGCGGCTGGTGGTACGGCTCTACGAGCCCACCGCCGGGAGCATCGAGTTCGACGGTATCGATCTCTCCACCCTGAGAACCCGCAAGGAAATGGAGCCCGTGCGTGGCCGGGTGCAGATGATATTCCAGGACCCGTACGCGAGCTTGAATCCGCGTTGGCGGGTCGTGGATATCGTTGCCGAGCCGATTCGCACCCATCGACTGATCGACAACGACGCGGACATCGTCCTCAGAGTCGGCGAGCTCCTCGAGCAGGTACGCCTGTCACCCGCCGACGGCGCGAAGTTTCCCCACGAGTTCTCCGGTGGCCAGCGCCAGCGCATCTCCATCGCCCGTGCGTTGGCCAGCAACCCGGACTTTCTCGTCTGCGACGAGCCCACCAGTGCGCTGGACGTGTCGGTGCAGGCGCAGATTTTGAACCTCATGAAGGGTCTGCAGCGTGATCTCGGACTCACCTATCTGTTCATCAGCCACGATCTCGCCGTCGTCTATCACATCTCGGACTTCGTGGGTGTCATGTACCTCGGGCGCCTGGTGGAGTGGGGTCAAGGGAAGGATGTTTTCCGGCGCCCCCGTCATCCCTATACCCGCATGCTGCTCGAGGCCATCCCGGATCTCGAGATGAGCGGCAAGCAGCGCAAGGCCGTGGCGGGTGAAGTGCCGAGTCCCATTCATCCGCCGTCGGGCTGTCACTTTCACCCCCGCTGTCCCTATGCCGATGACCGCTGCCGCGCCGAATCGCCCGTCCCCATCCCGGTGGCCAGCGGCGAGGTCGCCTGCCACGGAGTCGAGGAAGGCAGGCTCCCCGATCGGGCGTCTTCGACGGCTGCCTGACCAACCGCCAGCAGCGGACGCGGACCGCGATTGACAGTTCAATTCGCGATTGAAGCGCAATAAGCCATGCCACCCATCGTATCCATCGTTGCCGGCGTTTTGCTTCTGATCGCGGGCCGCAAGCTGTTCTGGCTTTTCATCGCGATTACGGGTTTCTTCGTCGGCATGGAGGTGGCTCGCGATCTCTTCACGAGCCAGCCCGAATGGGTCGTGTGGGTATTCGCGGCCGGAGCCGGGCTCATCGGTGCGGTGCTGGCCATCCTGTTCGAACGGATCGCGTTCGCGCTGGCGGGTTTCTACGCCGGCGGATATCTCGCCATCATCGCGGTCCAGGCACTTGGATGGGATCTGCCCGACCTCGTCGTGTTCATGTCCGGCGGCGTCGTCGCCGCGGTGCTCGCGACGCTGATACTGGACTGGGCGATTATCGTGCTGTCGTCCCTGGTCGGGGCCGGCATGATCGTCACGTCGCTCGGCCTCGATCCCCTCCAGGGCGGCATCGTCGCCGGCGCCCTCGCGGCCGTCGGAATTCTCCTTCAGGCAGCCCTGATGCGCGGCAAGCTCGGACACCCGCCCAGACGTTGAAGACTCGAAGGAACACGCCGCGATGCAATGGTCGCCCATGGGGGCGCGCTCGCCCTTAATGGAACTTGTTGCGAATTTACGCGTTTTAGCGTGTTATTTCTGTCATTACGACAAATTTTGAAAATTCCACCGTCGGATGGCTATACTCACCGCTCTGCTCGGAGGCGTGGGTATGCAGGAGCTCGGTGCCGCATTCGCTGAGGCCTTTCGCCTGGTGGCGACGCTGGATCCGAACCTGCGCGAGATTGTCGCGCTGTCGCTGCAGATCAGCCTGGCCGCGGTCGGCCTGGCGGCGTTGATCGGCCTGCCCCTGGGTGCGGGGTTGGCGGTGATGCGATTCCCCGGTCGCGGCGTTCTGGTCGTCACGCTCAACGCGCTGATGGGACTGCCGCCGGTCGTGGTCGGGCTGCTCGTCTACCTGCTCCTGTCCCGAGCGGGTCCCCTGGGACACTTGGGCCTGCTGTACACACCGACGGCAATGGTCATTGCCCAGGCAATCTTGGTGACTCCGATCGTCGCCGCCCTCACCCGCCAGACCGTCGAGGACATGAAGGAGGAGTATCTGGATCAGCTGCGGGTCTTTGGCATCACCCCGCTCGGGATGGTGAAAACCCTCCTCTGGGATGCCCGCTACAGCCTGCTGACGGCACTGCTCGCCGGATTCGGTCGCGCGGTTGCCGAGGTTGGTGCGGTCATCATCGTCGGTGGCAATATCAATCACGTCACCCGGGTCATGACCACGACCATTGCGCTCGAGACCTCGAAGGGCAATCTGTCGCTGGCTCTAGGCCTCGGCGTGGTGCTGGTCACCATCACCATCGCGGCCAACGCGGCGGTCATGGCGCTGCGGGTTTCGGCCAGGCGGTTGGCCTATGCCTGACACGGCACTGTGTCGCGATACCGGCGGCGTTGTCGACCAGCGACGCCCCGACCACGCGGTTCTTCCCATCGAGTGCCGCCGGGTGGTGGTCGGCCGATCGGGCCGGAGACTGCTCGACGGCGTGGATGTGTCCATCGACGGCACCGGGCTCACCGTCATCCTCGGACCCAACGGCGCCGGCAAAACGCTGCTCCTGAGAGTTCTCGCAAACCTCTTCGCTCCGGACAGCGGCGAGGTTCGCTGGGCCCACCTGCGGCCCGACCGGGTTCGCGCTCCCAAGATCGGCTTCGTATTTCAAAAGCCCATGATGCTTCGCCGCTCGGTGATCGCCAATGTCATTTACGCGCTCGCGGCCATCGGCATGCCGAGACACGAGTGCCCGTCACGGGCACACGAGATACTCGGGCTCGCGTCCCTGGACCACCTGGCGGGAACTCCAGCGCGCCTCCTCTCCGGCGGCGAGCAGCAACGTCTCGCGCTCGCCCGTGCGCTGGCCACCGAACCCGAAGTGCTGTTGCTCGACGAGCCCGCGTCGAGCCTCGATCCCGCGGCCACGCTCGCGATTGAAAAAATGATCACGACGGTGCGCGGCCGCGGCACTCGGCTCGTGCTCGTGACTCACGATATCGGGCAGGCGCGGCGGCTCGCCGACACGGTGTTGTTCATGCATCGCGGGCGCATCGTCGAACGCGCCCCGTCGCCTGACTTTTTCGAGAATCCGGCACAAGCCGCGGCGCGGGCGTTCATCGAAGGCCGCATCGTCTTGTGAGAGTCGCTCAGGGATAGGAGAAAAACGATGAAATCCAAAACGGTCGAATCCACGAGGCAACGGATCGCTCCGGTGGCGGTGCTCGTCTCCATGCTGACGATCGCGCTCATGCCGGCGACGGCGATCGCGGGCGATTCCATCATCGTGCAGTCGACGACGTCGACTCAGAATTCCGGCCTGTTCGAGCATATTCTGCCCAAGTTCACGCACAGCACCGGGATCGAGGTACGAATCGTGGCCGTCGGCACCGGACAGGCATTGAAAAACGCCCGCAACGGCGACGGCGATGTTTTACTGGTGCACGCGAAACCTGCCGAAGAGAAATTCGTCGCCGATGGCTACGGCGTCAAGCGCTCGGATCTGATGTACAACGATTTCGTCATCGTCGGGCCTGGGCGCGATCCGGCCGGAGTGCGCGGAATGCGGGATGCGACCGCCGCTCTCGCCAAGATTTCCGGTGCGCGTTCGCCGTTCGTTTCACGGGGCGATGACTCCGGCACACACAAGAAAGAACAGCATCTTTGGAAAGAAACCGGCGTCGATCCGGTCAGCGCGAGTGGCGACTGGTATCGTGAGACCGGATCCGGCATGGGGGCAACGCTCAACACCGCTGCGGGCATGGGCGCCTATACGCTGAGCGACCGGGCCACGTGGATTACGTTCGAGAACAAGGCCGACCTTGAAATCCTGGTAGAAGGCGACAAGAGGCTTTTCAATCAGTACGGCGTCATACTCGTCAATCCCGACAAGCATCCCCATGTGAACGCCAAGGCGGGCCAGAGGTTCATCGACTGGTTGCTGGGCGCCGACGGGCAGGCGGCAATCGCGTCATACCGGCGAGACGGTCAGCAGCTGTTTTTCCCAAACGCCGACAGCTGAGGCGCATCGTTGAGCAAGGCTTTCGCCGCTCGATCCGCGCACTGCAGGATCGAGGCTCGGTCAAGGACCGTTGTAGTGGACTGTGCCCAGATTCGAGACGTCGTAGCCGCCGAGTTCTCCGGCACGCTCGGCAAGCGCCGAACCACGCGCGAAAGCGATCAGTCGTTGCATCGGCTCTTCGAAGAAGTCGCGGCGCCAGATGGCGAGATCGTAGCGCTCGTCGGCGAGCGGCACGAAATCGAGCCGCAGCTGACGGGCCACGGCTTCGATGGCGAATCCCGCCTCGGCTTTTCCGTCGGCGACGGCCATCGCCACGTCGGTCTCACTTCGAGCCGCCGGTCCGATGAGCGCAAGCGTTTCGGGATCGATGCCGTTGTCCTCGAGGAGCTGCTCGAACAGCAGCCGACTGCCCGCGTCGGGTTGGCGGGGAATGATGCTGTGCCCGACCAGATCCGAAACACGAGAGATACCGGCCGGATTTCCCCGGGGCAGGACGATGCCCTGGCGCCGCCGGGCCCACTCGATGAGCACCACCGGCATGCCCGGCATGGCGCGTTGCACCGTCTCCCGGTTCCAATCATCGGACTCGGGATCGCGAACGTGCAGTCCCGCCGCGATTGCCGCACCGCTGGCGAGCCGCTGCACGCCATCGAGACTACCATCGAAAAAGCTCGCGATCCCCGACGCCGATTCGCGCAGCGCCCACTCGAGCAGTGGGTCGTGGCTGCCGGCGAGCACCAACGGATGCTCGCGCAGGACCTCGTGGCCGCCCCGATACTCGACGTGCTGCTGCACCCACAGCTCGATGAGATCCCGCGGAAAGAGCAGCTTACCGGTCACGCGGCTGACAGGAATGGCACCGTCGGTGGCGAGCTCGTAGACCTTGCGCTCCTTGATGCGCAGCAGGCTCGCGACTTCCCGGGTGGTGAGAAACTGGGGCAGGGCCATATTATACGGGCTCGGGCGCATCCCTCGGGACTGATAAACGGCGTGGCCGGCGACGGTATCTGCGGCCTCGACGCCGGAACTGGCGGAATTCTATCGACTTGCCCCGCAGCCGCCTATAGCGTGGCGCACCGGGGGAATGCATGTAGGATAGCGTCACGGCCCGGTTGAGCGCGATCCGAGCCTCGCGCATTGGGACCGTTCGCAAATACCGGAATCCGCTGCACGACAATCGATGCCACCGTCAAATGAACGATTCGCGATGCCGATCGCGTGACTCGCGACGAACAGTTCGGGACTGGAACGAAGAACCGGTGAGCGCGCCCCCCGGTTGCCGTTTGCCCTGGGACAGATTGCTCAACTTGCTGCAGTGAAGCACCTCGCCCAATTCGCCCGAGCGCTCGCGTGTCTCGCCATGCTTTTCTCGATCCTTCCCGCATGGGCTCAAACCGGTAACCGGCCGCCGATGGTCGCTGCCGCCGCCAGCGTTCGCTTCGCCCTCGAAGAGGTCGCGGTGCGCTACAACCGCGACACCGGCCGACGAGTCACATTGTCGTTCGGTTCGTCCGGTAATCTCGCTCGTCAGGCGCGTGAGGGGGCGCCCTATGCGCTTTATCTCGCCGCCGACCCCCGCTACGTCGCCGATCTCGTCGGTCTCGGGCTCACCCGCGATGGCGGCAAGGACTATCTCCTGGGGCGTCTTGCCATCATCGTATCGAAAAACTCATCGCTTGCTGCGGACGGGTCACTCGAGGACTTGCGCGCCGCGCTCGCTGACGATCGAGTGAAGCGGTTCGCCATCGCGAACCCCGAGCACGCGCCTTACGGGCAACGCGCCGAGCAGGCCCTTCGACATGCCGGCGTCTGGGATGCGATTCGCAGGCGGCTGGTGCTCGGTGAAAACGTCGGTCAAGCGACACAGTTCGCCGTCTCCGGCAACGCCGACGGCGGGATCGTTGCCAACGCGCTCGCGCGCCTACCCGCGGTTGCCGAGCGAACCTCGAGCGAGCTCATACCCCACGAGTGGCACGCGCCTCTGCGCCATCGCGCGGTGCTGCTGAAAACCGCCGGGCCCGACGCACAAGCGTTTTATGATTACCTCAGCTCTCCGGCAGCGCGCGAAGTGTTTCGCAGGCACGGGTTCGATCTGCCGGACGACTCGAGCTGAGACAACGGCGCTCGAAATGGATTGGACTGCATTGTGGTTGTCGCTTCGACTCGGTGTGTTCACCGTGGCGTTGCTTCTGCCTATCGGTATTTTCGTTGCACGCCGACTCGCCTATGGTGACATCCCGGCAAAGGGCTTGCTGGAAGCATTGGTTGCGCTACCGCTGGTTCTGCCGCCTACGGTGCTCGGCTATTATCTGCTCACGCTCTTCGGCGCCGCATCTCCACTCGGCATGGCCTGGCAGGCGCTCACCGGCAACACCCTGGTGTTCAGCTTCGAAGGCTTGCTGCTGGCATCGGTCATCGTCAACCTGCCCTTTGCGATACTGCCCATGCAACGGGGCTTCGAGGCCATCCCGGAGGAAGTTCGCGATGCGGCGGCCTGCTGCGGCATGTCGCCCTGGCAGGCGCTGCGCCGGGTCGAGCTACCCATCGCCTGGCCGGCCGTGCTCACGGCATCGGTGCTCAGCTTCGCGCACACCCTCGGCGAGTTCGGTGTCGTGCTCATGGTCGGGGGTAACATCCCGGGCGAGACCGAGACCATCTCCATTGCAATCTACGACCGCGTGCAGGCGTTCGACGGTGCGGCGGCGGCAAGGATGTCCGCGCTGCTGCTGATCGTGTCCGTGGTCACCATCGCCATGACATTCGCTTTCTCGCGGCGCCTCGGTCGCCGCCTCGACTAGCGTGGACGGGCTTCGAGTGGAGTTGCGCCAGAGCGCACCGATTGCGCTCGATGCGCGTTTCGAAGCCGCCCCCGGAGAAGTGCTGGCACTGGTCGGCCCGTCGGGTAGTGGCAAGACGACAATTCTCCGATCCATCGCCGGACTCTACCGGCCTCGAGAAGGTCGCGTGTCGGTCGACGATCAGCTCTGGTGGGACAGCAGCCGGGGGATCTTCCTGCCACCGCATCAGCGCCGCGTCGGACTCGTTTTCCAAAGCTACGCGTTGTTCCCCCATATGACCGCCATCGGAAACGTGACCGCCGCTCTCGACCACATCCCGGCGAGCCAACGGCGCCGGCGGGCCGCGGAGTTGCTGGAGCTTGTGCACCTGCCGGGGCTCGAAGATCGCTATCCGCCGAACCTATCCGGAGGCCAGCAACAACGCGTCGCCGTGGCTCGGGCGCTCGCCCGCGAGCCGCGCATATTGTTGCTCGATGAGCCCTTCTCCGCGGTCGACCGCGAGACCCGCGAGCGACTCTATCGCGAGCTGGTGGCCATGCGACGGCGGCTGTCCATGCCGCTGGTGCTGGTGACGCACGATCTGAACGAGGCGCTGATGCTGGCCGACAGCGTGAGTCTCCTGCATCACGGCCGTACCTTGCAGCACGGCCGGCCCGCGGATGTGCTGCAACACCCGATCAGCGTTCAGGCGGCACGACTGCTCGGTCATCGCAACATCTTCACCGCCGAGGTCGTCGAGCAGCGCCCCGATCTTGGTTTCACCGTCATCGACTGGAACGGGCACCGCATCGAAGCGGCGGCCGCACCTCAACTTCGGCCGGGAGATACCGTGGCGTGGGTACTGCCGGCGTCCAAGGCGGTACTGCATCGAAGGGATCGGCCGTCGCGTGGCACCACGGAAAATCCGATCTCGGGCATCATCTCCGAGCATTTGCAGCTGGGCGATACGACGGTCAGCGTGCTGCAGGTGGACGGCACGCAGTCTCACTCGATTACATTCCAGGTCCCCGCCCACGTTGCGGAGAGGAATCGCCTCGGCGTCGGCGAGCGGGCATCGGTGTCGCTGCTGGCGGCATCGATTCACCTGATGCCTTCCGAAACGAAGCCCTGAAACCTGCACGCGCCGCGGCGCAAGCACGGAAAGAACCTTCGGGCAAACACCTCAGACGAGTTCATGGCGGTGCCGCCTGTGCAGGCGAGCTGACGCGCTGACCGTAGATGAAGTCGCGCGGCAATTACTCAAAGGCGGTCGATATCGACGAAGCGTTCGCGCCTTTCGCCAAACAACCGGACTATTCGCTGGCGCCCTCGACGGTGCAGCGCTGCGCGCGCCAGCGCAGCATCCCGCCAGCCAGATTGGCCACATCCTCGAATCCCGCGCGGCGCAGCATCAAGGTCGCCTGAGCGGAGCGTCCGCCGGCTCGACACACCGCCACGATGGGCGTATCCGACGAAAGCTCTCCGGTGCGCCCGGTAAGCTCGCCGAGTGGAACGAGTCGTGCGCCGGGAATGCGTCCCAACGGGCCTTTAAACTCGCCCGGTTCCCGAACGTCCACGATCTGGACGTGGTGCAGATGGTCTTCCAGCCACTGAGGCTGGACCTCCCAAATACCCGCGAACGTGTAAGTGAGTGGAGCCCACGTGGGCTCGTCTGCAGGCGCCCTGTCGTCATCGGGTCTACCACAGTTCAAATTCGCGGGCACCGCGATCTCGAGCTTTTTCGGATGCGCAAGACCGAGGTTGTTCATATAGACCGCGAAATCGTTTTCATTGAGATCGCCACCTAGTCGAGGGTTGTACCGCCTTTCCTCTGCGACGCTGGTCGCGGTCAGCCCCCGGTAGTCGTGCGCGGGATACAAAAGACACTCGTCCGGAAGCGTGAAAATCTGCTCGTGAACCGAACGGTACATAACCCGCGGATCGCCCTCCTGAAAGTCCGTGCGACCACAGCCACGAATGAGCAGGCAATCGCCGGTAAAGGCCTTGCTCGAATCGTCCAGGACGTAGGTCATGCAGCCATTGGTATGGCCGGGTGTTGCGCGCGCCTCGAGATAGTGATTCCCGAAGTGAATCTTCTCGCCATGCTCCAGATAACGGTCTGCGCACTCGGCGCCGCTCGCCGCCGACACCGCATTGCGACAGCCGGTGCGCTGCTTCAAAGACCACGCACCCGTCACATGGTCGGCGTGGATATGGGTTTCGAGCGAAAATCGAAGCGCGAGACCGAGCTCATCGAGCAACGCCGCATCTCGCCGTACCTGCTCGTAGACCGGATCGATTATCATCGCTTCTCTCGTCGCAACGTCGGCGAGTAAATAAGTGTACGTCGACGAATCGGGATCGAACAGTTGACGAAAAATGACCATCGATCACCTCAGCCGATACCGGGCAAAACGAGCCACGCGTGTCGTAGGAACTTATGTGACTTTCCCGGGTCTATCAAGACCCTGCGCCCGTGATCGCTTCTCGAGTCGCGATAGATCCGAAACCTCCGCCTTATCGCGCACCCGACGCTAGCCAGGGGGTACAATGGGAACTCGCGCGGAGGTTCGGCAACATGCATGTCACGCTCATCAATCCATACGAGCTCGGCCGTCAGCCGTTCGGGCTCGCCGAGCCCGCTGCTTGGTTGGAGCGTGCCGGCTTCGAGGTGGACTGTCTGGACCTGTCCCTGGATCGGCTCGAACCCGAGGTGCTCGGCCGCGCGCGCATGGTCGCGATCTATCTGCCCATGCACACCGCCACCCGCATCGCGCTAGAAGCGCTGCCACGTATCCGGGAGCTCGCCCCGGGGGCCCATCTGTGTGTCTACGGGTTGTACGCGCCAGTCAACGAGCAGCTGTTTCGCGACCTCGGTGTCAATACGATTCTCGGCGGGGAGTTCGAGCCCGGTCTGAAGTCGACTGCCGAGCGTGTGCGAGCCGGTGATGGCACTCGACAGATCGAAAGCGTAATCAGTTTGGAAAAAATTCGTTTCTTGCCACCCAAGCGCGACGGACTGCCGGATCTCACTCGCTACGCGCGGCTCAATCTACCCGACGGCAGCGAGCGCGTCGTGGGATTCACTGAGGCGAGCCGCGGTTGCAAGCACCTGTGCCGTCATTGCCCGGTGGTTCCCGTATACCAAGGCCGATTCCGCATCGTGCCGGTCGACGTAGTGATGGCCGATATCCGCGCTCAGGTCGCAGCAGGCGCCAGGCATATCTCATTCGGAGATCCCGACTTCCTGAACGGACCCACGCACGCTCTGCGCGTCGTAGAGGCGCTGCACGAGGAGTTCCCGGACCTCACCTACGACGCAACAATCAAGATTGAGCACATCGTCAAGCACGACGCACTTCTACCCGATCTCGAGCGCACCGGTTGCCTGTTCGTCATCTCCGCGGTCGAATCCGTGGACGACGACGTACTCGAGCGTCTGGATAAGAATCACACTTATGCTGACCTGGTCCTGGCGCTCGCGCGCCTGCGACAAACCCGCATCGCTCTTGCGCCTACGTTCGTGGCGTTCACACCGTGGACGAGCCTCGAGGGGTATCGAGAGCTGCTCGCACGGCTCGTCGAGCTGCGCCTTGTCGAAAGCGTTCCTTCGATCCAGCTGGCGATTCGCCTGCTCGTGCCCAGGGGCTCTTACTTGTTGCAACTCCCCGAGTTTGAAGATTTCATCGGGCCCTTCGACCCGGCGCTCCTCGGCTATCCATGGCGTCACCCGGACCCGGCGGTGGACGCGCTCCAAGAGCGGATACTGGCGCTCGTCGAGCGCTCGGAGGACGACGGCCACTCGCGGGCCGAGGTGTTTACATCGATCTGGCAACTGACGCACGAGGCACTCGCTTCGGATGCGCCCGCGCTGCCCGGGAACCTCGGCTATCCCATCCCTCACCACTCCGAACCCTGGTACTGCTGCGCGGAGCCGACGAGCCAACAGCTTGTGAGCTTTTAGGTCCAATTTCCGTGTCGAACAAAAAAGAGGGAAATTTCATGCGATCGATCGCCGTATCTGCGTTGTTCGTGATTCTCACCGGTTTCGCGCCTATGGGGGTGCTGCAGGCGGACACGCTCGAATTCACTTTGGTTGCCGCAAGCGCAGAGGATCTCGGTGAGCCTCATGACATTGTCCTGTCGCCGGATGGCAGGCACCTTTACGTTGCGGATAACGCCAACGATCGGATAGTCGTTCTGGATGCGAACTCGCTGGAGCAGACCGCAGTATTCGCACAGAACGAGGTCGCGGCGCCTCACGATGTGGTATTCGACCGACAGGGACGTCTGCTCGTAGCGGATACACGGAATCATCGCATCGCCATTTACGCGATCGACGGGACTGGTGGCCGGTTAATCGGCTCGCTCGAAGGACCGATTCGCGCGCCGGAGGGGGTCGGCGTGCATGCCGATGGCCGCGTGTTCGCGACCGGGGCGGCGTCGGGAAACCTGGTGGTATTCGATAACGGTGAGGTCGTGGCGGAAATCGGCGGCTTTTCCTCGCCCCATGACGTGGAATTCGACCCGTCGGGACGTGCCTGGGTAGCGGATGCGGCCAACGACCGGATGGTACGCTTGAGCGACGCGCTAGAGATAGACCTGGTTCTCTCGGGTGGGCCGTATTTTTTCAACGGCCCGCGCTACATGGACTTCGATGACAGAGGCCGGCTGTACGTCGCCGACAAGTACAGCAATCAGATCAAGATCATTGGGCCGGATGGCGAACTCTTGCAGGTGCTCGGAACCGAGCGTTCAGGAAAGGGGGAAGGAGTTTTCGACCGCCCCGAGGGTGTCGAGATTCGCGGGCGAGATGTGTGGTTCTCGGACACCTACAATGACCGAATCGTGCGCTATCGTGTGAAGGGTTCGTGACGCGCTCTTTGGCGGTGCTTTTTACGCATCGTCGCCAGGTATTTTTCTCGGGAGTTTCAAATGACAAAAAAGAGAGTCGTGGTGACAGGCGCAAGTGGCTACATCGTGCAACGCATGTGGCCGGAGCTTTCCGCGCGCTATGAACTCGTCGCGCTCGACAGCCGTGCAACGACTTCGGACGGCGAACCCGTCCCGGGTATTTGTGTGTGCGATTTGACCGAGCCGGACAGAGATCTCTACCGGAAACATTTCACCGGCGCGGAGGCAGTCATCCATAGCGCCTTCGTTAGCGCGAAAGGCCTCGACGCGACGACCTGGTCCGATAACAGTGCGCCGAAGTTTCAGGCCGAGCTCGCAAACGTCGCCATGGCTTACAACGTGTATCAGACCGCGCTCGAGGAGAATGTCGGCCGCGTGGTGGTCGCGAGCTCGAACCACGCGGCCGATTACTACGAGCGGCTGATATGGGCGGACGCATGGGACTGTGTCACTCCCGACATGCCGCCGAAATCCGACAACTATTACGGTTGGGCCAAGATTGCCTACGAGTCTCTCGGCTTCGTGTTCGCAACCGGCAAAGTCGGCGGACGCAAGCTCGAGGTCGTGCAGCTGCGTATCGGTGGTCCCCGCGACAATGCCGATCTGGACGGCATCAGTCCGGGCGACATCAAAACGATGCATCGCGGCCTGGGTGCGTATCTCAGCCGGCGCGACCAGGTGCAGCTGTTCGTGAAAAGCATCGAGGCGCCTGACATCGAAGACGAGCACGGCGTGCCTTTTCAGATTTTTTACGGAGTGAGTGGCAACACGCACAATTTCTGGAGTATCGCGAACGCACGTAAGGTCATAGGCTACTCGCCGGACGACAACAGCCAGGTTAACTTCGCGGATCGGATCGCCGAGATCGCCCGAGAATAATTGCACCATGAGCAGCAGGGAACTCGAAAACAGGACGGCACTCGTCACCGGTGGGTCCCGCGGCATCGGCCGGGCGATCTGTCTCGCCCTCGGCGGGGCGGGTGCCCGCGTCGCGGTCAACTATGCAAACGATCGGGATGCCGCCGATAAAACTCTGGCTGAGCTCGAAGCACTGGGCGCGCAGGCTACTATCGTCAAGGCCGATGTGTCCGAGCCTGACGCGGTATCCGGCATGGTCGAAACGGTGGAAAATTCACTGGGTCCAGTGGATCTGCTGGTAACCAGTGCCGGCATTGCAAGGGCGGAGCAGCATGATGAGATGCGCTTCGAGGGTTGGCGGCGGATGCTGGCGGTCAATCTCGACGGTACCTACCTGCCGGTCATGGCGGTCAAGGACGGCATGCTGGCAAGAGGTTACGGCCGCATCGTGTGCATTGCTTCCATCGCGGGGTTGCGCGCCCGGGGAAGCATGATCAGCTACAGCACCTCGAAGGCAGCCGTCATCGCATTCGCGAGAAGCTGTGCGGCGGCCTTCGGGCCCGGCATACGCGTGAACTGTGTGGCGCCCGGATTGATTGACACCGACATGGGTCAGTCCATGGGAGCGGAAGCGGTAACGCGCTTGAGCGAGGAAGCTTTTCTCAAACGAATCGGGCAGCCCGAGGAAATCGCGCAGACCGTGCTCTTTCTTCTGTCGGAGCGCTCCAGCTTTACCACCGGTCAGACGCTGGTCGCCGACGGAGGACGTGTCACGCTGCCCTGAGCTGCCGGCATTTCGGACGTCGACGGCCCGCGATAGCGTTCAGCGACCGCGGAACTCGGGCTCGCGCTTTTCCATGAACGCCCGGCGGCCTTCCACGTAGTCCTCGCTCGCAAAGCAACGATCCACTGCCGCCTGGCAGGCGTCCAGGTCTCGATCTTCGGGATCCTTGCCGATCTCCAGGAACACCCGTTTCATTGCCGCGATGGTGAGCGGCGCGTTTCCCGCCATTCTGGTGGCGTATTCTTCCACGTGGCTTTCGAGCGCGGCATCGGGCAAAACGGCGTGCACCAGCCCCATGGCCCGCGCCTCGCTGGCGTTGTAGCGTCGAGCGCTGAGACAGATGTCCTTCGCATTGGGCATCCCGACCACGTTTGCGAGGCGCTTGATGCTCGTTAGCGAGTAGCCGAGACCGAGCCTCGCAGCCGGCAGACCGAATCGTGAGCCTTCTGTGCAGAAACGGATGTCGCAGCACGCGGCGAGCCCGAGCCCGCCGCCGATGCAGTAACCGCGGATCATGGCGATTGTCGGCTTCGGCGAGTCGTAGAGATTCGAATAGGCGCGCGCGGTGGTGGCGTTATACTGCTTGACCGCTTCAGCGCTGGCCCGTTCGTCCTCGAACTTCGAGATATCGGCACCCGAGACGAATGCCTTTCCGCCTGCGCCGGAGAGCACAATCACACGAATATCCGTGTCTGAGTTGAAATCAGACAATATCGTTTCAGCGGCCACCCACATTTCCATTGACACGGCGTTGTGCCGCTCGGGATTGTTGAACACCATATGTCCGATGGCGCCTTCTTTGCGCGCCAGCATCTTTTCACTGCTCATGGTCGAAATCGTTCCTCCCACGCCTGTCTTGCAGGTTCATCGAATAGTGACCGAGCGGGCATCCCGCGGTTTCCGCCATGCTCAATCGGCAACAGGAACCGTGTAATTGAGTCCCAATCGCCCGCCGTCAACGTAGATTGTCTCACCGGTGATGTAGCTCGCCTCATCGCTTGCGAGGAATACGGCAACCGAGGCGATCTCCGACGGTTCACCGAGCCGCCCCAGCGGTGTACGCGAAAGCAGCTTCCGGCGTGCCGCATCGTCGACCATCAGCTGCTTCACCATGTCGGTGGCAATGCTGCCGGGGCCGATCGCGTTGACGCGGATACCTTTGTCCGCAAGGGCGAGCGCCATGCTGACGGTGAGCTGCTTGACTCCGCCCTTGCAGATTGAGTAGGTGAGAATATTCGGCAGCGTGATAACCGCCTGAATCGATGACATATTGATTATCGATCCGCCACCACCTTGCGCCACCATCTGACGGGCTGCCGCCTGACCGGTGAGAAAGAATCCCTTCAGGTTGACTCGCACCACGCGATCGAAGTCTTCCTCCTCGAGGTCGAGAATGTCGGCGATATGCAGTATGGCGGCGTTCGAAATCATTACATCGAGCCGACCGTGCTGCTCTACGGTCTTCTCCACGAGTGACTGCACCTGGGCCTTGTCCCCGACATCGCAGGGTATGAATGTTGCATCGCCACCATCGGACCGAATGGCCTCGGCCGCCGTCTCGCCTTTCTCGGTGTCGATATCGGCAAGCACCACGTGCGCGCCATCACGAGCGAACCGTTGTCCGCACGCAAAACCGATGCCCTGCGCACCACCGGTGACGACTAAGACTTTATTCTCGACGGACATGACATGAATCTCCGGTTTGAATCGTATCGAGCACGTGCTTTCGGACGTCCGGAAGCAGGTTCATCGAGCAGGATAATACATCAGTCGATTGACGGCGATATCAGTCCGAAGCGCTCCCGTGCCGGTGTTTCACGGGCGCTCACCCTTTTTTTCGAATTGACATCGAATCACGGGACCATGACTATTCATCCCTGACGAAGGCGTCATTTGCGCATCTTTGTGTCAGCGGACGAGCCATGACGAAAGGACGGGAGTTTCTGGACAGAATTTACGCGCTGGAGGATGACGGAGACGTCCGATCATTCTACGATGATGCCGCGAGCCAGTACGACGAAATTCTCATATCAGAAATTGGTTATGTCAGTCCTACCATTTGCGCTCAAGCCATCGCGCCGTATCTCCCGGACAAAAGCGCGGCTCTGATCGATCTCGGCTGTGGCACGGGGCTCGCCGGCGACGCACTGGCCACGCTCGGCTACGAGCACATCGATGGAATCGATTTTTCGGCCGAGATGCTGGCAGTGGCCGAATCGAGGAACACTTACGCGAAACTCACACTCGCGGATCTCAACGCGAAGCTCGATATTCCGAGCGGCTGTTATGCCGCCGCCATCAGCGTCGGGGTCTTCGGCCAGCACGTGCTTCCCCCCGCCTTGGACGAGGCCGTGCGCATTGTCGCGCCCGATGGGCTCGTGTGTTTCTCGGTCAATGAGCGCGCCTTCGATGACTACGGATTTCGTGACAAGGTCGAGGCCCTTACTGCCGAGAACAAGACAATCTGCCTGTCCCTGACAAGGGAGCCCTATCATGTCAACGAGAACATTCACGGCTGGGTATGTCTTCTACGGGCCAGGGCACCGGCCCTCGGCTGCTAACCTGCCCTGGCCTCGAGTTCGGCCAGAGCTCCGGCGCCGTCACGAAAAATCGGCCAACCGTCGCCGGGCAGCACGGCTTCGATTCGCGTCAGCTCCTTGAGCCGCTTCAGTGACGCCAGCGCCGCGGCCTTGTCGGAGAGCTTGGCGTCGGGCAAGAGGCAGAGCCTGCCGCCCTCGTGGGCGCGCACGAGGTCGCCGGTAATCAGGGTCGTCTCATCGAGAAGCAATGCCAGCTCACCCGGCGTCTTGGAGCCCTCGAGCGCCATCGCCACGAGCCCCGGGACGATCTCGTCACCGTCGCCCAGCCAGGCGTCACAATCGAGCTTGTCCCGTTCCGCCACGGGCCCCAGCACCCGTGCGCCAGTGGAATCGGCCAGCGCGTTCGCCCCGCGCGTATGATCGGAGTTCGTTATGACGATCGTGCCCACCGAGCCGAGCGCCTCGAGGTGGGCCCGGTCGTGCTCGCCGAGCGGCAACGGATCGACGGCAACATTGCCACCCTCTCTCACCCAGAGGACGCTGTGAAAGTCGATATTGCGCTCCTCATTGAAGATTGACCAGCCATAGAGATCCGAGCGGTGTAGTCGTTTCATGGTTGCGCCCTCGTCCAGGGTATTCGTTAACCGAGGTGTCCCGACATTTACGGCACTCTCGCAGCGCGGCACACGATTTTCGCCGGCCCACTGACCCGATTTTGCGGACACGCTATGGTAGCAATTTCTCGTCAATCCGATCGGGGGTACTATAACCGCGATAGGCAGCATCCTGGCGGAGAGGGCAGGTAATGAAGGCGATTGCCGATGTATGTGTCGTTCCAATCGGTGTCGGCGTATCCGTATCGGAGTACGTCGCCGTGTGCGAGAGAATTTTTCGCGATGCAGGGCTCGATGCCCGATTGCATGCGTACGGGACCAATGTCGAAGGCGAATGGGACGCCGTGATGGGCGCTGTAAGAAAATGTCACGAACGAATTCATGAAATGGGCGCGCCACGGATCAGCACATCGATCCGTATCGGGACCCGCACCGACCGGACACAATCGATGCAGGACAAGATCGATAGCGTCACCTCGAAGCTCGCAGAATAAATACTCTCCAGACCAAGCCAATGTTACCTCTAGCCGCCTATGCCGACCGGCTCTCCGTGCGACCCGGTGAAACCATCACTTTTCACGTCGCCAACGCCACCGGGCAATCGGTGTCGGCACGAATGGTTCGGGTCGTCTCATCGGACGCGAATCCGGCCGGGCCCGGGATGCAGGTGGAGGAACTCGACGGCGCCATTACCAGATTGGCCGATCCCGGACCTCGGCCGGTGCCGCGCGGGTCCTACGCGGTGGTGGAGCGTCGTGCCGAATGGCCGTGGAACGATAGCTTCACCGTGACCTGCCGTGTCCTCGCCACTCGAATCGGCGGGCGACGGCAGTCGCTCATCGCTTGCGTGGACACTTCGCGACACACCGGATTCGGCCTGATGCTGGACAGCGAGGGCCGTGTGCTGGGGAGCGTGGGCAACGGCAGCGCATTCGAAGATCTCGTGTCCGGGCAGGCGCTCGAGGAGCGGCGCTGGTACACGCTGTGGCTGCGCTTCGATGCCACAACGCGCGAGCTTCAGGTAGGACATGCCCCGTTCGGATCGGGCCCCGCCAGCACGACAGAGCGGACCTTGAGCGCCGCTGCGGCGCCCGGGCTCGGCGCCACGCTGCTCATGGCGGCAGCCTCGGGCGATCCTCCCGACGCGCATTTCAATGGCAAGCTCGAGCGACCGGCCGTCTATGACCGGGCACTTTCGGCGAGCGAGTTGCTTTCGCTCGTACGCGGTGATCTTCCCCCCGGCGTGGTGGCCTGCTGGGACCTGGCCCGCGACGCATTCTCGAGCCGCATCGAGGACATCGGCCCCAACGCCCTGCACGGTCGACTCGTGAATACACCGGCGCGGGCCATGACGGGCGCGCGGTGGAGCGGACGCGAGATGTGCTTTCGCCACGCGCCCGATGAGTACGGCGCCATTCACTTTCACGAAGACGATATCGACGACTGCGCGTGGCCCGCCGCGTTCGCGTGGACTGTTCCGCAGGGCACGCGCTCGTCGGTCTATGCGCTCATGCTGTCGGCCGGTGATGCCGGCGAGAACGTACCGTTCCATGTTGTTCCGCCCAGAGGTCGACCGGGCGCCGACATCGCGGTGCTTGCTTCGACGTTCACCTATACGGTCTACGCCAATCATGCGCGGCCCGAGTGGGATCTGGATCCGGAGTGGCAGTCGGCCTGGCGGGAACAGAGCGCGGATTGGGGCGCTTATGCGCATAACCCGGGGGATCACCGGGAGTACGGACTGTCGACGTACAACTACCACAGCGACGGAAGTGGCATCTCGATTGCATCGTGGCACCGCCCGATGCTGACCATGCGTCTCGGATATATCACCTATCCGTACGCAAGCATCCGCGCCTCGGGCCTACGCCACTTTCCGGCTGATTCGCATCTCAACGCGTGGCTGGAAGCCAAAGGCTACCGCTACGACGTCATCACGGACTGGGAACTGCATCATGAAGGCGCCGAATTGTTGAAGCAGTACCGCGTCGTACTCACCGGTTCGCATCCCGAGTACCACACCCGTGAAATGATCGATGCCCTCGAGACCTATCGCGACACCGGTGGTCGCTTCTGCTACCTGGGCGGCAACGGATTCTACTGGAAAGTCGCGTTATCGCCTGAGAAGGACGGAGTGATCGAGATTCGCCGGGGCGAAGGTGGTATTCGTGCCTGGGCTGCCGAACCGGGCGAGTACTACAACCAGTTCGACGGCGAATATGGCGGCCTGTGGCGACGCAACGGTCGTCCACCACAGCACCTTTGCGGGGTAGGATTCACGGCACAGGGAAACTTTTTGGGCTCGTACTATCGAAAAAGTCCCGAGAGTGCCGATCCACGCGTCGCCTGGATGTTCGACGGCATCGACGCGGAAACGCTCGGCGATCACGGACTGTCGGGACACGGTGCCGCCGGTTTCGAGCTGGATCGCGCCGACAAGCGCCTGGGCACGCCCGAGCACGCGCTGGTCGTCGCCAGCTCGGAAAACCATCCGCCGGACGCGCCCTGGGTACTGGTTCCCGAAGAGATGCTGACTCATATCGTTACCTGGCCGGGAAAACCCGCAAGCGAATTAATTCGCGCCGACATGACGTTTTTCGAATGCGCCGGAGGCGGCGCGGTATTCTCGACGGGCTCTATCACCTTCTGCGGCAGTCTCGTCACGAATGGATTCGACAACGACGTTTCACGTCTGCTCAACAACGTGCTGAAGCGATTCCTCGATCCCGAGCCCTTCGAAATTCCAATTTAGGATTCATTTCGAGTGCCAACCGATCCCGCACCGCCTTCACCGGGACGGTGCGTAACGATTCATACGACAAAAGGGACCGACCATGAGGGAATTGAAGAGTCTGAATCGAAGTCTCAACAAGCTGTCTGCCGACGTTGCGAAAATGCAACCACCTGTCGACCGCACGTACTCAGCGGTGGTTGGCGCCAAGGCGGTGTTGGCCAAACCCCGCCAGCTGTCGCGCTCGATGAAGTGGCTGGCATCGAAGTCAAATACTTTGCGTAACGCCGCACTTTTTCTGATGCCTTTTCCCGTCATCGGCACCCTCGCAGGTCGCATCGCGAAGGCTCTGCGCGCGGTCAAAACGAAGGCGGAGAGGATCAGGCGGGGCGCCGACAACATGGATCGCAGGATCAAGCCGGCAAAAAAAAAAGCAGTCGGCAAAGTGCACCCACCCGTAACGAAGGCAAAGCGTTCGCTCGATCGTGCCCAGGCGCTGCTCAAGGGCTGGCTTGCAATGACGGCCGAGCTGGATCGCCGTTTCAGCGATTACCCGCCGGAAAAAATAGAGTCTGTTTGCGCCAACATCAACCGCGCGCTCGCACCCGACTTGAAGGCCATTGCCGAGCGACGCGTGCCGCTTACACGATCGCTCGACACGGCGAGTAACGGATTCGAGAGAATCACCAGGGCGAGCAAGCCCGTCACGAATGCGCTCGAAGCCACCGACGATCTCGTGCGCGTGCTGCGCCCGCTCGAGGCACCGCTCCACGAGCTTCGCAAGGCGTTGCGTCCGGTCAAATGGGCATTGGATGCGGCGAGCTGGGTGACGAGTAGAGTGATCGATCCCATCGTCAACGAGATTCTCAAAGCCGTCGGGCTCAAGCGCCTCGTCGATCGGCTCGAGCGCAAGCTCAACCCGCTGGCACGCCTCGTCGCACCGCTCGAGCGGGCCATCGACTCGGTGACGCGCTCGGTCGGAAAAATCGGCGATGCCTCCAGCTTGGCGGCATCGTTGAACCGGATTCCGCAGATCGAAGCGCACGTCGTTGCAGCGATGAAGCCGGTGAGTCACCTCGTCCGATGGTCCGCAACAGCGAGCCCCTAGTCCGTAGGACCGCGTGCGCGCTACCTCTCCCTGAATGCGAGACCCATGTTCTCGGTCAACGGTGACAACATGTAGCCAAGCGCAGTGCGCGCGCCGGTCTTGATGAGCGCCTCCACGGGCATGCCCGGCTGCAGCGCGAGGTCGCCCAATCCGGCGAGCTCCTCCTTGGACACCTCGATGCGGGCGAGGTAATAGGGTGTTCCGTCGTGCTCGTCCACGAGCCTGTCGGCGGACAGGTTGATGAGCGTACCTACGATGATCGGCGTCGAGCGCATCTTGAAGGCCGTCAGCCGCACGCTCGCCTGCTGGCCGATCGCCACGTCGTCGATATCGACGGGATCCACTCGTGCTTGAATGATCAGTCGGTCGCCCACGGGGACCACTTGAAGGATTTCCTGGCCCGGGGTGATCACCCCGCCCGTCGTATGTGCCCGCATTCCCATGACGATACCGGCGCTCGGTGCGCGTACCTCGGTGCGCCCGAGCACGTCCTCGGCCGCAACCAGGCGCTCCTCGAGTCCGAAGATGCGCTCCTGGACCTCGCGCAGCTTCGCAACCACCTCTTCGCGGACAGTCTTCCTGAGCTGGCCGATGCGCAGCCGGGCCTCACCGATGCCCTGCTCGGCGCGAGCCACGTCGGCCATGAAGCGGCCTTTCTCACCGCTCAGCTCCGCTATTCTGCGCTCGTAGGCGAGCACCTCGTTGCGCGGCACGTTGCCCTGGGCGAGCAGCTTGCGCAGGCCACGGAGCTCGTCGCGGAGTATTTTGAGCTGCTGCTCGCGGGCCGCCTGCTGCGACTTGAGCCCCTCAATCTCTTCGCGAAACTGGGCGATGCTTTGCTCCAGTATGGCGACCTGCCCGCGCAGGGCATTGCGCCGTGCGTTGAAGAGGCTACGCTGTCCCTCGAGTGCTTTCCTGACCTTGGCAACGCGCGCGCGTGCCAGCAGCTCGTCCGGAAAAACCACGTCGTTTCGGTCGTCACGCTCCGCAATGAGGCGTGATTCCTCCGCGCGAGCCGCGTCGAGCTCACCGCGAACGATGTCGTGCAAAGCCCGGGCATGGGTGTCTTCGAGTCGAATGAGCACGTCACCTTTCTCGACCCGGTGTCCGTCGCGCACCAGGATGTCCTTGACGAGACCGCCCTCCAGATGCTGGACACTCTTGCGGTCGGACTCGACGACTACGACACCCGGCGCGATCGCGGCGCTGTCGAGCGAGGCGAGCGCCGCCCACGTGCCGAATCCGCCAAAGGCAATGATGATGGTCATCAAGCCGATCACGATCCATCCGCGTGGATTCGATGGCGGAAGCGGATCGTTGCGCTTGGATCGCGATACGGCCCTGGCGGATCGACTGCTCACGATGCCGATCTCAGCTTGTCGGCGATGGACACGATGCGTCCGGTGTCGGGCGGTGCAAGTGCAGGGGGCGGCAAGGTGTACCTGGCGATCACCTCGTCGCGCGACCCCAGCATCTCCATAACGCCTTCGTTGAGGCACAGAATACGGTCGACATCCGCGAGAATGTTCGGACGATGGGCGATCACCACCACCGTCTTGCCTGCGCGCTTGAGCTCGGCGATGGTCGCGAGCAGCGCACGCTCACCCGGTTGATCGAGATTCGTGTTCGGCTCATCGAGCACGATCAAAGAGGGATCGCCATACAGCGCGCGCGCGAGCCCGATTCGCTGACGCTGGCCACCTGACAGGGTTTGACCGTAGGTTCCGATGAGCGTGTCGTAGCCGCGGGGAAGCCGCAATATCAGCTCGTGGGCAGCGGCCTTGCGCGCCGCCGCCACGACCGCCTCGGCATCAACCTTGCCAAAGCGCGCAATGTTCTCGGCAACGGTGCCGTCGAACAGTTTCACCTCCTGAGGCTGATAGCCGATGTGGTGTCCGAGGTCGGCGCGATTCCACTCGTAGACATCGGCGCCGTCGAGGCGCACCGTGCCGCGCGTGGCGCGCCACACACCAACCATAAGGCGTGCCAGGGTGGATTTTCCGGCCGCGGTCGGACCGATGACGCCCAGGGCGGCGCCCGGAAGCAGTTGGAAGCTGACACCCTTGAGTATCGGCGACGCGGCATCGCCACCGGGCGCTGCCGCGAATACCTGCTCGAACTGGACGCGTCCCTCGGGTCTGGGCAGGCGCATGCCGGATTTCTCAGGCGGGACGGCGTCGAAAAGCGCCTTCAATCGACCGAGGGCCGCGCGCGCGGCCACGAAGCCGCGCCAGTTGCTGACCGCCAGCTCCACGGGCGCCAACGCGCGCCCGAGGAGTATTGCCGAGGCGATCATCGCACCGGGGGTGATGACCTGCTGCATGGTGAGGTAGGCACCCGTCCCGAGCAGCAGCACCTGCAGATAAAGCCTGACAAACTTGGTGCTCGCCAGGACCAAGCCGGCCCGGTCGCTGGCACGCGCCTGATGAGCCACCGCCGCCAGCCGGTGCTGATACCAGCGCCTGCGGATACCGCCGAGCATCCCCATGGCTTTCAGCACCTCGGCGTTGTTGAGACTCGCTTCGGCGAAATTGTTGGCTTTGATGCTGCGTTCGGAGGCTTCCCTTAGCGGGCGCCGGGTAAGCGCTTCATTGAGCAGTGCCAGCGTCAGCAGCACCAATGCGCCACCCAGCGAAGCGATGCCCAACCAGGGATGCAATAGAAAAATGACGGCGATGAATATCGGCGTCCAGGGAGCATCGAGAAGCGCGAATAATCCGGAACCGGTGAGAAACTGCCGCAGGGCGTCGAGATCCTGGAGCGCCTGGGTGCGGGTCGAACCCGGCGCGCCGACGCTGCGCTCGAAAACGGCGGCAAACACGCGGTCCTTGAGCAGATTCTCGAACTTGACGCCGGTGCGCACCAGCACCCGGGAGCGAACGGCCTCGAGAATGCCGAGAATCAGCAACATGAAGCCGGCCAGGATGGTCAACATCAGCAAGGTCGATTCGCTGCGGCTCGAAAGCACGCGGTCGAACACCTGCAGCATGTACAGGGGGACGACCAGAATCAGCAGATTGAGGAAAAAGCTGAAGATTCCGGTCGCGATGAAGGCCGAGCTGCACGCGGCGAAAGCGCGACGGATTTCCGTGCCCTTCTTGGTCACGCCTCGATACCTCCCGATCTGACCGAGTCAAAAAGAATGCTTTCCTCGAACACCCTCCTCAGGAGAGCAGATCGTTGACGTCGGTCACACCGGAAACGCCGACGAGTAAGACCGAGTCACCGGTGTCGAAATTCACGAGCGTATCGTTGCCGAGCTGCTCGGTTCCGGTGACCATCATGCCGTCGGTAATGGCGAGCGTGTCGGTGCCCACCTCGAAATCGGCAACGGTATCGGTTCCGGACCCTGTGGCGAAGTTGAACGTATCGCTGCCTTCACC
>JBFICP010000006.1:0-32854 GCA_041581935.1 Gammaproteobacteria bacterium
AGACAAGATTGAGGCCATGCGCGCCAACGGCATCGCGGTGGCGAACTCACCGGCGAGCCTCGGCTCGACGCTGGCAGAGCTTCTCGGCAAGTAGGCGTCATTCGCCCGCGTCGAGGCCTTCGGACTTCGTCATCTACTGAGAGCTGTGCGAGAAGCTCCGGCGCCGCTCTCGAGAGCGTCGAGTGAACAATCGAGATGTTCGTGCCCGGCGCTGCTTTCGCGGCAGCAGATCGAATGTGCCTGGCGCGCAGTTCACTCGATCGTCACGACGACCTTTCCGGTGGCGCGTCGCGCCATGAGACTCGTGAGCGCTTCAGGAGCCTGCTCGAGTGGATACGTCGCAGAAACGTGCGGGGAAAGCGCGCCTTGCGAATACCATTCGAGAAGTCGTTGCCAGGATTGCTGGAGGACGTCGGAGTCCCGCTTGCGATAAGCGCCCCAGTAGACTCCCACTACACTCATGTTTTTTACCAGCGTGAGATTTACGGGGAGCCGGGGAATCGAGCCGCTCGCGAATCCGATTACCAAAATTCGCCCTTCCCAGTTGATGCAACGGACCGACTCGTCGAACACCTCGCCGCCCACCGGATCGAAGATGACATCGGCACCACGACCGTCGGTCAGCGCTTTTACACGCTCGCGGAAACTTTCTTCGCGGTAGTTGATGACATGATGAGCGCCGTGATCCTTTGCGATGGCCAGCTTTTCCCGGCTGCTGGCCGTCGCTATCACTGTTGCGCCCATCCTCTTGCCGACCTCCACCGCGGCGAGTCCAACGCCTCCGGCGGCGCCGTGCACCAGCAACACCTCGTCCGGCTCGAGACGCGCCCGGCGATCCAATGCCACGTGGGCCGTGCCATAGACAACGGCAAAGGCGGCGGCGGTTACGAAATCCATTCCCCGCGGCACTCGCACGACGCTTTGCGACGCGACGACCACGTGCTCGGCAAGGCCGCCGTGACCGCAGAGCGCGATAACGGCGTCTCCCGGGGCAAGCTCGCCGACACCCGGCCCCGTCTCGAGCACTTCGCCGGATACCTCGAGGCCCGGGCTGAACGGAAAGTCGGGGCGTTCTTGGTACTTTCCTTGAATCATCAGGGTATCGGCAAAATTGAGACCGCAAGCCCGCACACCGACCAGGACCTCCCCGGGACCGGGGCTCGGAGAAGGCAACTCACCGACGCAGAGATCCTCCGGACCACCCCAGGCCGTACATAACAATGCTCGCATCGTGTAGGCTCCAACGCTCGAGCGGACATGGTACTGCAACAAGGCGGTCGTTGGGGTCGCCTCGCCGGCAAAGCGAGACAAGGTCCGGTTGATGAACATCGAAAATATACGCGTCGATCACTTCCGCATCCCTCTGCCGGTGGTGCTCTCGGATTCGACCCACGGCGAAATGTCTCATTTCGGGCTGATTACGGTGCGGATCGACGCCGCCGGTGGACGACAGGGGCTCGGTTATACCTACTGCGTCGGAAACATCGGCGGTGACGCCATTCGCAGCCTCATCGAAAGGGAGCTGACGCCCCTGCTCGTGGGTATGGACGGCGGGCAGATCGAAGCGATCTGGCAGCGCATGTGGTGGCATCTGCACTTCGTCGGGCGCGGCGGAATTGCGGCATTCGCCATGGCCGCCGTCGATATCGCACTCTGGGATTTGCGCGGCCGGATTGCCAAAACACCCCTCTGGCGTTTGCTCGGCGGCGTCGATCCCAGCGTGCACGCCTATGCCGGGGGCATCGATCTCCAGTTCAGCCTCGATGAGCTCGAAGCACAGACACGGCAATTTCTGCAAAAAGGTTTTCGTGCAATCAAGATGAAAGTCGGCCGCGACGTCCTTGCTGAGGACATCGAGCGGGTTGCCGCCATGCGCAGCTGGTTGGGACCCGAAATCGCCTTGATGATCGACGCCAACATGCGCTGGACGGTGGATGAAGCCATCGCCGCGGCGCGAGCACTGCAGCCGTTCGGCCTCGTGTGGCTGGAGGAACCCACAATTCCCGACGACGTGCAAGGCCATGCGCGCGTCTCACGTGAGGGGGGAGTTGCCATCGCGACGGGAGAAAACCTGCACACCGTCTACGAGTTCCAGCACATGATCGCTTATGGTGGAATCGCGTACCCGCAGCCGGACGTTGCCAATATCGGCGGGATTACGCCCTGGCTCCAGGTCGCGCGCGCCGCCGGAGCAGCTGGCTTACCGGTGACGACCCACGGAGTGCACGACCTGCAGGTGCATCTGCTGGCGGCGGTGCCGAACGCATCCTACCTCGAGGTGCACGGCTTCGGTCTCGACCGTTTCATCTCGGAGCCGTTGACGATTGTCGACGGCGTGGCGCGCGCATCGGAAAATTCCGGCCACGGGGTGGAGCTCGACTGGAAAAGGCTGGCAAGGCATCGCGCATCGTCTTCGTGATACAAACTCCCGCCCGGTGTCCGCACCATAGGAGCGAGCCCGCTCCTACGCGTACCGTTCTCGGAAGGTCCAAACTTTAGCGGTTCTCTTCACCAGTAGCGCATGGCGCCGCGGAAGATCTCGGCGGCGTCGTCGCGAGTCGTTTCCCTTGGCGCGTTACCGATGGCGCGGCGCTGGCGAATGGCCGAGTCAGCGAGCGCATCGGCATCGACGCTCGCGAAACCGACATCCTGCAGCCCGTTCGGCAGCTCCGTGGCACGCAACATTTCGATGATGCGCGTCGCTACCACCTCCCCTGCGTCGTCGGGGATCGCGTCGCCGGTATCCGCGCCGAGGCACGCAGCCGCCTCCAAGTGCCGCTCCGGTGCACCTCGGGCCGTAAATCGGAATACCGACGGCGAGGTGAGAATGACACTGATCCCGTGGGGAACGAAGGGTGGCGCAACAGGGTAGTCCTGCGTCACGACGTCGCGCATGAGATTCGTGACCCCGTACGAGAATGCATGAGGCAGGTGGGTACCGGCGTTACCGAATGCCATGCCTGCGAGCGTCGCGGCCCACATGAGATTGTCACGTGCCTCGTGATCGCCGGCTTCGGCGACGCCGCGTTCCAGATACCGATCGGCAATTCGCAGCGCCTCCCTGGCGTGAATATCGCTCCAGGGATTTGCGCCCTGGATCATCGGACGGGCCTGCGGTGATGCGACTGTTTCCCATCGAGTATAGGCGCGAGCGGTATAACACTCGATGGCATGGCTCAGCATGTCGAAACCGGTGGATGCGACGACCCGGGAGGGCAGCGTGTCCGTGCATGCGGGATCGATCAACGCCTCGTCGGGCAAGATGTAACGACTCGCTAGCACGAACTTGGTGTCGTGGTCCATGAGGCGAATGACCGCAAGCCCGGTCATCTCGGAGCCGGTACCCGAAGTGGTCGAGCATGCCACGTGGGGCAGGACGGGGCCGGGCACCGGAATGCCGTCTCCGACGGGTGCCGCGAAGTAGGTGGCGAAGCTGGCCGGGTAGCGCATGTACACCATCGCCGCCTTGGCGGTGTCCATGACGGATCCACCACCCACCGATACGACCCCGTCGAATTCGCCCTCGCCGAGGAAGCGGCTTGCCTCCAGAACCGATGTGTCGGACGGCTCGATGCGCACCTCGTCGAATACCGCGTAGTCCACGCCGGCGTTTTTCAGTGAGTGACGCGCCCGCTCCATGTGTTGCGAGCCTGCGAGAAATTCGTCGGTGATGACGGCGGCGCGCCGCACACCGAGCGCCTTGACCCGTTCACCGAGCTCGGAGAGACAGCCGCGACCGAATGTGAGGCGGGGCATTTCTACGGTGAAGGCATCGGCGCCGTCTTCGCTTGGCACGAAGTACTGGCAACAACTCATCTGAGCACTCCTCGAGGACAACAGCCGTTATCCGAAGTCGGAAAGTTGACGGATTGTTCCCGCGAACGCAAGCTCGAACACCTTACAGCGAGGTGCGCCCATGAAATCGCAGAGCGAACCGTCGAAGGGCACAATCGATGTCCTCGGCAAACGCATGGCCTACGTCGAGATGGGTGAAGGAGAGCCGATCGTTTTTCAGCACGGAAATCCGACTTCTTCCTATCTATGGCGCAACATCATGCCTCACGTCCGGGAACACGGCCGTTGCATCGCTCTCGATCTCATCGGCATGGGTGACTCGGACAAGCTCGAACATTCGGGCCCGGAAAGCTACACGTTCGTGGAGCATCGCAGGTACTTCGATGCCGCCCTGGAGACGTTGGGAATTTCGCACAACGTCACCTTTGTCGTTCACGACTGGGGATCGGCGCTCGGCTTCGACTGGGCCAATCGCCACCGCGACCGCGTAAAGGGTCTTTGCTACATGGAAGCCATTGTCTGCCCGATAGCCGGGTGGGACGACTGGCCGGAAGCGGCGCGCAGTGTCTTCCAGGGATTTCGATCGCCGGCCGGAGAGCACATGGTGCTCGAGAAAAATACATTCGTTGAGCGCGTGCTGCCCGGGTCGATCATTCGCGAGCTCGATGCGCACGAGATGCAAGCTTACCGGCGGCCGTTTGCCGAATCCGGGGAATCCCGGCGCCCGACCCTCACCTGGCCGCGACAGATTCCCATCGCAGGCGAGCCCGCCGAGGTCGTCGCAATCGTCCGCGATTACGCGAACTGGCTCGAAACCTGCGACACGCCGAAATTGTTCATCAACGCCGACCCCGGCGCGATCCTGACCGGACCGCAGCGGGAATTCTGCCGCTCTTGGCCGAATCAGGTCGAGGTCACGGTGAGGGGAATTCATTTCATCCAGGAAGACTCTCCGGATGAAATCGGACGCACGATTGCCGACTGGCTGAGCTGAATCCCCGGTATTGCACCTTCACGCGGCGCTCCTGTCGGAGCGTCTACCGGAAAACCCGTAAAGCCGCGCTGCGTTTTCACAAACGAGCTTGCGCCGGATCGGTTCGGATACTTCGGCAAGCTCTCGCTCGATGAACGCGAGGCTGTCGGGCCACACCCCATCCGGGTGCGGAAAGTCGGAGCCCCACATGATCGTATCCTCGCCGAGCAGGTCGATGAGGCGAAGGCCTACCGGATCACTTTGATAAGTGGCGTGGCACTGACGCCGCCAGTACTCCGAGGGCTTCATCTTCAATGTCAGATCCTTGAACTGCTCCTGCCACTCGAGATCCATGTGCTCGAGAACGTAGGGGATCCAACCGATACCGCTTTCCCCGATGACAACGACGAGCCGCGGGTACGCCTCGAAGACGCCACCATAGATGAGCTCCATCAGCTTGTTGGCCATGTTGAGCTGAAAACCGGTAATGAAAACCGCAAATGCCTGGCGAGCCTGCAGTGGCTCCATGGCATCGAGATCGGGTTTGCGACCGCCGATGGTGTGAAAATGCACCGGCAACCCGGCTTCGCTGGCCGCCTGCCAGAGGGGATTCCAACCGTCGTCGTACAGCGGCTTCATGTCGAGCGTTGCGGCGACCTCCAGCCCCCTGGCAATCCCGCGTTCCGCGACGCGATGCACCTCCTCTAACGCCACCTGCATGTCGTGATTCGGAATCGAAGCGATGCCGGCAAAACGATCCGGGAAAGTGGCGCAGAACTCATCCAGCCACTCATTGTAAATACGCATCATCTCACCAGCGGCCGGCGGATCGTTCAGGCGCTGCGCAGCACCCAGAATTCCATAGAGCACCTCCGCCTGGATGCCGTCGAGATCCTGATCCTTGATGCGCAGATGCGGATCGGTCAGCCGTCGAACACCGCGACGTCCATCGTCGTACAGTCCCGTCTCGGCCATGCGATCGGCGCGATGGATCTCACCCGGAACGTACTTGCGACCCGCAGATCCCATCCCATTTTGCAATCCGAAGTAGGCGCCACCTTTCGAGACCCAGATCGGTCCGTCTTCGCCGTCGGTGACAAAGGGCATACGGTCTTTCATGGCTGCACTTGCGTTGGATGTGAACAGATCGGGTGGCAACCAGATCAGATCAATGTGGCAGTCGGCCGAGATTACCCGATAGTCCATTGCGTCCTCCCGATTTCGCCGTCGCATTTTGACAGTTAGTATGCGACATGAGGGCTTACGATTGAAGCACGACTGAGGCAGTTGGAGATGAATCATGGCCGCGAACGAACTCTATGAAATCTACGCGCTTCGCTACGCGGAGCGCACGGATCGAACCCGTGCAGAGAGCTTCAAAGAGACCGACGATCACGATTCACCCATGCCCATCGACTACTTCGTTTGGGTCGTGCGCAACGATGCGCGCACCATCGTCGTGGATACCGGGTTCGGTCTGCAGGAGGCACGGCAGCGCGGCCGGCAGCTCCTGCAGACGCCCGCGCAAGCGCTCTCTCGCGTTGGCGTCGCGCTTGCTACGGTAGAGGACGTCGTAATCACACATTTGCACTACGATCACGCCGGCACCCTCCCGGACTTTCCAAAAGCCCGCTTTCACCTGCAATGCAGTGAAATGGCGTTCGCCACCGGACCCGCCATGCTCGATGCGGACGAGCGCTGGGCGTTCTCGGCGGATCACGTGTGTGACATGGTGCGCATGGTCTACGATGGCCGTGTCGCATTTCACGAAGACGATGCGGACATAGCGCCCGGTATCACGCTTCACCGTCTGCCCGGGCACACCGCCGGGCTTCAAGTGGTGCGCGTACCTACCCGCCGCGGCACCGTGTTGTTGGCATCGGACGCCAGTCACTTCTACGAGAACTTCATGCGCCGATCGCCTTTCCCCATCTGTTATTCAGAGACCGATATGCTTAAGAGCTTCGATCGTCTCGAAGCTCTCGCCGACAGCGAGGACCACATCATTCCCGGCCACGATCCGCTGGTGCGGGAACTCTATCGAGCGCCCGCAAGCGAGCTTCGGGGGTGGGTGTGCCGCCTGGACGAGCCGCCCGCACGCAGCATGAAGTCGATGGGCTTCGTCGGGCCCGCGTAGAGACTTGAGCGTCCGGCATACCGTCGAGTAACGCTCCCCTGCAGCGACAAACGTGCTCGTTCCTACACCCGCTCGGACGGGGGCGGCATGAAGCTCGCCGGTCGCCGCTTTCGCGTAAGCAGCATTTTCGCCTGCCAGGCGAGCTCGGCGTCGAGCTCGTTGAGCAGCTCCAGCGCATCGCCCCTTTGCACCGCGACGGGGAGGCCGTCTCTGAAGACAATCCGGTTGTTGAGCGTCGCGTTGATGCGCTCTCCGGGAAGCAGTGTGCCGGCGAGATTCACGGGATCCACCGCCGAAACCGCGATCAGCTCCTCGCTCGGCGCGGCCCGGCGCACTGTTCTCAGCGTTCCCACGGCATCGGGCAGCGCGAACTGCTCGCCCGCTACGCCGTCCACGAAGCGCCCGCCGCGGATTTCGCCGCGCGCCTCCATGCGCCAGTAGACGCGCAGCAAGTCCCGCCATGGGACCAGAACCGATTCGCGATCCAGCAGGCGGCGAAACACGACGCCGTAACGACGCAGCAGAACCCGGGCCAGAAATTCGACGGCGCGCGCATCCTGCTGCGACACGTTCGGCCGTGCAACGAGACTCCAGCGCCCGGCCGCATCGAACTGAGACGCCATCGGGCGCCTTGCGCGGCGCGGTGCGAACCGGGGGCGACGGCTCTGGGGTGTGACAAGAGCCCGCAGTCCGGCAAAGCTGTCGGACGTCACAATGCCCCAGTTCACGAGCTCGCCCAACGCGGTCTCCACCTGGGTGCGCAGCATCCCTGTACCCTGCACCAGATCAACGAAGAAACATGCGCCGTTGTCGCGCATCCAGTCGTGCACCCGCCGGGCGGAGCTACTGAGCGACATGTTGTCGGCATCCGGAATCGGCGCGAGGAATCGCCAGTGCGCGATGTTCTGACGATCGACGAGCGCGATGGGCGTGTGTCGAATGGGCGCGTTTTTCTTCTCGCTCTGGCCGGAAGCGACGGCGAGGCGCATCCAGGTGAAACGGCCGGTGGCGCACAACGTATCGAGCATGTCCGATGAGTAGCCTTCGAGTCGCGCCGGCAGCACGTCGGACTCCCACGCCGCGGCCGCCAGCGAGAAGCCTTCGAGGCCCTCGAGCACCGCGGCGGCCGCATCGCGCCCCTCGCCTCTTTCGCTGAGCCCTTGCCAGTGCAGCAGAAAGCGCATGTAGTCGGCGATACTGACGGGCTCGATCTCGCCGCGCAGGCGCTTCACGGTGTATCGGTGAATGCGCGCCAGAAGCCGCCGCTCGCACCATTCCTCAACGCCTTCGCCGATATCGCGAAAGCGGCCGCGCACGACGAAGCCTTCGCGCTCCAGTGCCAGCAGTGCGAGCGTGACCTGCCGGGGATCGATCCCCAGAGGCTGCGCCAGCACCGCGCTGGTGACCGGACCCAGACCCTCCAGGCGGCTGCGCATGACCTCTCGCAAGGCATCGGCAGGATCCCGCACGATTGCGTCGGCCGGCGACGGTGAAATACTCGGATCCGGGTCGGCACCGGGAAACAAGGCCTTCAGCTCGCCGAGGCGTTCGGCAGCGACCCACACGGCGACGCCCGAGGGTGTGCGCAGCGACGTGGCACGCCGCCCGTGCGTCAGCACCTCGAGCAGATGCCGCCAGCTGGCGTCGCCCGCCGCGGCCTCGCCGACCCGCGCGACCTCGGCATCGGTCAGGAATCCGAGCACCACCAGCGCGTCGTGCAGCTCGTCGGCGTCGCGCGCTTCCGGCCACGCTTCCCGGCATACGTTGTCGATGGCCGCGGCGTCCAGTCGGCCGAGCTCAGCTGCATCGGCCGGCTCCATGAAGCTCCGCGACTGCACTGCCATTGCGCGACGCTCCTCCGCGGGCGCGTCGTCGAGAAACGCGTAGGGGCGCGCATTGAGAATCTCCTGGGCAAGCGGCGAAGGCGCCGCCAGATCGCGCCCGGTGATGAGCAATTGCTGCGCCTCCATGCGCTCGAGCAGTGTCTCGAGACCGTCGATGTCCATGGTGTCATGCAGACAGTCAACGATAGTCTGGTTGACCAGAGGATGGTCGGGTATCTCGCGATTGCCGGCGAGATTTTCCTGGCACGCGAGCTGGTCCGGAAAAATCACCGCCACCAGATCCTCGGCGTCGGCGCGCTGAAAATACGGCGGCGCACGCTTGCCGTTGCGCATGCGCCTGACCGCCAGCGCATTGGTGGCGTTCCACCGCCAGCGGGTGGGAAACATGGGAGCGGCCAGCAACGCCTGCACGAGCACTTCGCGAACCGTGTTGCTGTGGAGATACCCCGCGACTTCCTCCAGCGGAAAGCTGTGGGTCGCGGACAACGACAGGATGATACTGTCTTCCAGCGCCGCTGCCTGAAGCTCGAAGTTGAATTTGCGGCAGAACCGTTTGCGCAGTGCGAGTCCCCACGCGCGATTGATGCGCGACCCGAAGGGCGCATGTATCACCAGGTGCATGTCGCCGGCTTCGTCGAAGAAACGCTCTAAAACGACGTGATTCTGTGTGGGCATGATGCCGAGGGCCGCCTTGGCCGAACCCAGGTATGCAGCGAGCTGGCGGGCGGCAGCCGCGGATATTCCGTGCTCGTGCACCAGCCACTGCTCGGTGGCTTCGATCCCGTCGTCAAGCCGTCGATCGACCTCGGCGCGCAAGCGCGACACGGCATGAGAAAGCTCGTCGCTGCGTCCGGGGGCCTCGCCGAACCAGAAGGGAATGTTCGGCGGCTGACCCTTGGCGTCGGCGACATGCACCTTGCCCATCTCGACCTTGAGGATTCGGTACGAGGTATTGCCGAGCTGGAAGATGTCACCGGGCAGGCTTTCGAATGCAAAGTCCTCGTTCAGGGTGCCGATGCGAAAACCCTCGGGAGAGAGAATGACCTCGTAGTCGAACTGGTCGGGAATCACACCGCCGTTGGTGATGGCGGCGAGCCGCGCCCCGCGGCGCGCGCGCAGTCGGCCGTTGACGGTATCGTGGTGCAGATAGGCCGCGCGCCTGCCGCGCCGGGTCGAAAACCCCTGAGCGAGCATGCGCACGACATCGCCGAATGTCCGGTCAGTCAAATTTCGATAAGGCCAGGCGCGGCGAAAGGATTCGAGCAGCGTACGCTCGTCGCGCTCGCCGGCGCTCACCTCGGCGACGACCTGCTGCGCGAGCACATCCAGCGGCTGATCCGGGATGCGCACGCGGTCGAGCTCACCGGCGCGGGCACCTTCGAGCAGTGCCACGCATTCCACCAGCTCGTCACGGCTGAGCGGGAACAGGCGTCCTTTCGGGGTCGCGCCGATGCGGTGCCCTGAGCGCCCGACGCGTTGCAGGAATGCGGCGATGGATCGCGGCGAGCCGAGCTGACAGACGAGATCGATGTCACCGATGTCGATACCGAGCTCCAGAGACGAGGTCGCCACCAGGCACTTCAGGGTTCCGGCCTTGAGACGCCGCTCGGCCTCGAGACGATGCTCTTTGGCGAGGCTGCCATGGTGGGACGTGACGTTTTCCTCACCGATGCGTTCGGCGAGAAAGCGCGCCGCGCGCTCGGCCAGTCGACGCGTGTTGACGAATACGAGCGTCGTGCGATGGGCGCGTACCAGATCCTCGAGGCGCGCATAGAGCTCTTCCCACACCTCGTTCGCCATCACCGCGTCGAGCGGAGAGCCAGGGATCTCCAGGGCCAGATCGCGCTCGCGCACGTGACCGGTGTCGATGACGGCGCACGCCGCATTCCTTTGCCCGACAAGAAATTGGGCCATCGCCTCGATGGGTTTCTGGGTCGCGGACAGCCCGATGCGCGCAAGCTCGCCATCGACGAGGTCCGTGAGCCGCTCCAGGGACAGGGCGAGGTGTGCACCGCGCTTGTTGCCTGCCAGCGCGTGGATCTCGTCGACAATGACCGTCTCGACGCTGCGCAGCATCGCGCGCCCGGACGCCGACGTCAGCAGGATGTAGGCGGACTCCGGGGTCGTGACCAGAATGTGCGGGGGCCGACGGCGAGCCTTGTCGCGCTCGGACTGCGGGGTATCGCCGGTTCTCACCCACGCGCGCACGTCCACGTCGGCCAATCCGCTCGCCAGCAGCCGATCGCGCACCCCGGCGAGCGGCGCCTGGAGATTGCGCTGAATGTCGTTCGAGAGCGCCTTCAGCGGCGATATGTAGAGCACCCGCGTGACATCGGGGAGCCCGCGCTCGAGACCTTCCCTGACGAGGCTATCGATGGCGGCAAGAAACGCGGCCAGCGTCTTTCCGGAGCCGGTGGGCGCGGCCAGAAGCGTGTGGCGGCCCGAGGCGATGGCTGGCCAGGCCTCGGCCTGAACGGCGGTCGGCGCACCGAAACGCTCGTCGAACCAGGATTGGAGGGCCGGATGAAACGCAGGCGCGGGCATGCCGGCAGGGTACAACCGCTGCCCCGGCGATGTCACCGCCGGCGCGCCGACCGGCCGCCGCGCCCCGTCGGCCCTCGCATGCCGGGCGTGATGCGATCGGGCGCCGCTCGGCTCAGTCCCAGGTCTTCTCGTTGTCCCAGACGTTCTCGGGCAGCGGCAGGCCGGTGAAGTCGTCGTCGGTCAGTGGATCCTGCGGCGATATGCCGAGCTTCTCGAGCGTCAGCATCAGCTGTCGCGCATGCTGGCCTGAATGCCAGGCGGTCCGCTCGAGCACTTCGTGCAGGCTGACATCGCCATAGTAGACGTTCCCCGGCTGCGCGAAGTCCGTGTTCCGGCCGCCCGAGTGCCACCAGTCGTTCAAGCGCGCGCGCACGCCGGCCGCGTAATCGAGCAGTGCCTGCCGGTCCTCGATGTGTGCCGGTAGCCGGCTCGCCAGCGCCTCGTAGGTATAGGGCGCGTCGTGCTCGACGCGATCCAGGAATACGTCCGGGATTTGGAATATGTGGTAAGCCAGCTGACGGTAGGAGCGCGGGCGCCCCGGCAGCAGCGTGTCGAGCTCATGCTCCGGAATCTGCGCCGTGAAGCGCTCGGCGGCGGCGAGAATCGCGTCGATGCGCGCGATGAGCACGTGCGGCGCGAGCATGTCGTGGCCACTCCACTCGAACCCGGCCACCCGGGCGACGTCCCGGAATACCGCGCCGTTGGCCCAGTCCGTTCCCCTCGCGACGATAGGGACCATGCGAAGCCCAAGGGCCTCGAGCTCGCGGAAACCGTGCTCGTCCTCCAGCACGTTGATGGATTCGAACTGCATGCCGTTCGCGAGGAGAAATTCCTTGGTCTTCAGACAGCTCGAGCAACCCGGCTGCCAGTACACCTTCAACGGGAGCTTCGATCGCCGCGCCGCCATGTCCGTTACCTCCGTACCCCGTTCGGCGCTCGCAGCGTCCGGTCTCGGCCACGGTAGCCGAATTCATGGGGAAACTCATCAATCAAGCATCGTATACTTTACACGGAATGAAACGGCGCTCCAGCACTGGAGGCAGCATGCTGGTCAGAGACCTGATGACGACATCCGTGGTGTCCGCGCCGTTCGGCACACCGGTGCAGGAAGCCTACGAGCTCATGCGCGAAGGCCGCTTTCGTCATCTGCCGGTGCTCGACAAAAAAGGCCGGCTGGCCGGAATTCTCTCGGAACGGGACCTGCGCGGCGTTGGGGCGTTTTTCAAAGACGAGCGCTCCGGAATCGACGAATTCCTGGTCACCGATCCGACCACCGTGGAAAAGATCATGGTGGCCAATCCGATTACCGTGTCGCCCGATACGTCGGTCTCGACCGCCGTCAAGATTATCCGTGACAAGCGCATCGGCTGCCTCATCGTTACCGAAGGCGATCAGATGGTCGGCATTCTGAGCTATCTGGATGTCCTTGACGCCGCAGACAAGGAATCCAACGAGCCGGCACCGAGATACCGGGATCCCAACGATACACAGCCGATGAAGAAGGAGGAGCTCGTCACTCTGCGCCGGCAGATGGCCGCGGAGCTTTCCGAGTTTCGTGCCAGTACGCCGACCCGCAAGGTCGACACCGTCGATTTGCGTGCCCGGGAGGCGCGACTCGCCGAGCAGGCGGCTCGCCGAAAAGCTCGCGACAAGGAGCGCGCCGACGCGACCCGGAAAATCATGAACGACATCCGGGCCCAGCTGGACGAAGACGATTAGGCAGCCCTCCTCAGCGGGCGAGTCGACGCCGTGCGATACACCGGTCGACATCGCGGCGCTGCGTCTCGAACGGCTCGAGCGTCTTCGAGCGACGCTAGTCGAATTCGATTGCGCCGGCATTGTCTTGTTCGATCCCGTCAACATCCGCTACGCCACCGACGTGAGCAATATGCAGGTTTGGTCCCTGCACAACCCGGCACGCTACGCATTCGTCGCCAGCGAAGGTCCGGTCATACTGTTCGAATTTCCCGGCTGCGCTCACCTGGGTGAAGGCATGGCGCTCATCGACGAGGTCCGCCCGGCGCGATCCTGGCTCTATCTGATGGCCGGCCCCGCGGCGCAGGCGGTGGCAGAATCGTGGGCGGCGGAGCTCGCCGAGCTGATTCGAGCGTTCGGTGGAGAAAATCGGCGACTTGCCGCCGACCGTCTCGACTGGATGGGATACCAAGCTCTCGAGGCGCGCAACATCGAGATTGTCGAGGGCCAGGCAATCGTCGAGCAGGCGCGGCGCATCAAGACTCCAGAGGAACGCCGCGCGTTACGCGATGCGATCGACGCCTGCGAACGCGCCATGGACACCATGTTCGCATCGCTCGAGCCGGGATTGAGCGAGCAGCGGCTGTGGGCGATTCTTCATGAACAGAATATTGCGCTCGGTGGAGAATGGATCGAGACCCGTCTGCTCGTGTCGGGCCCGCGTACGAATCCCTGGTACCAGGAATGCAGCGACCGCGTCATTCAAAGCGGCGATCTGGTGGCGATCGATACCGACCTGATCGGTCGTCACGGCTACTGCTGTGACATCTCGCGAACCCGGCTGTGCGGGGACGGACGCCCGAGCGACGCGCAACGCACCGTTTACGCCGCCGCTCACGCGCACCTCGAGCGCGTGCTGGAGCTCGTCAAGCCGGGCGTGACGCTCGCTGAGCTGGCAGACCGCGTCGGCACACCGCCGGACGGGTACCACGTGTACAGCTGCCTGGCTCACGGGGTCGGACTCTGCGACGAATTCCCCGTGGCATTCTGGAAAAATCAACGCCAGCGCTACGATGCGCGGCTCGAGACGAACATGGTCATGTGTGTCGAGAGCTATGTCGGACCCGTCGGCGGGAAAGAAGGCGTGAAGCTCGAGGAGCAGGTTCTGCTCACCGAGAACGGTGCCGAGCGCCTGAGCACCTATCCCCTCGAGGACGATTGGATCTGATCCACCTGCGGTTGGCGGCACCGTCGCGCGGATGTACGATTCTCGAGGCATTACCCGCTATGGCAACCAAATCGAGCAAGCTACCGGACGACATGTCCGAGCAGGAATGGCAGGTGAGAGTCGATCTCGCGGCTGCCTATCGCCTGGCGGCGATCTATGGCTGGACGGATTTAAACAATACGCATTTCTCGGCGCGAATTCCGGGTCCCGAGAATCATTTCCTGCTCAACCCGTTCGGCATGCTGTTCGATGAGATCACCGCATCCGCACTCATTAAGGTCGACCACCAGGGAAATATCATCGGTCGATCCGACTATCCCGCGAATCCCGCGGGGTTCGTCATCCACGGTGCAATCCACATGGCCGTTCCGGATGCCAACTGCATCATTCATACGCACAGCCGCTTCGGCACGGCGGTAGCTACTCAGAAGAGCGGACTGCTTCCATCGACTCAAAAAGCGTTGACGCTGCTCGGCTGGATTGGCTATCACGATTTCGAGGGCGCGGCGCTCGACATGGACGAGCGTCCACGCATTGTGAGTGACCTCGCCGACAGGAAAATCCTCATTCTGAGAAATCACGGTCTGCTAGCGGTCGGGAAGACCGTGGGCGAGGCGTTTGTATGGATGTATCGCATCGAAACCGCCTGCCGGATTCAGATCGATGCGCTGTCCGGCGGCTCGGAGCTCAATCCCATATCGGAATCGACCCAAGAACACACCATCGCACAGGGTCTGAAAATGTACGGCGAAGGCGGCTTCATCCAGGCCGGCCGCGAATGGCCGATGCTGGTGCGCCAGCTGGAGCGGTTGGACGGTAAAAACTACCGCAACTGAGGCGTGAGCCGTCTTCCATGGCCCGCTCGCAAGCGGTTGGCTGCCGCCGCGGGTTCCCGTCCCGAACAGAGAGACTCGGCCATACGGCGATTGAACCGTCGGTTCGGTAACACTGTCTGATAAGATTGAAGGCGACGGCAGAGGGTGCCGGATCGGGCGAGTGTGGGAGCGCGTCGCCGACACTTCGACGACACATCGCATGGCTATACAGAGGCCCGTGGCGTAGGATGGAACCGCTGGGTTTCCGACGAATTATGTTTCCCGCCATGGCTTCACCGATACGGAGCATTCCGGGGAAAAGGATTCCATAGTTGCAGACGGCTCACGCAATTCAAGCCAGGGATTCGCTCACCTTACGCGACGCGCTGCGGGTAACGGGTGTCAGACGCCTGGACGCGGCGCTCGGCGCGATGCTGGATCGCCTCCTGTGTCTCCGGCAGCTGGATAATTTCTACCAGGCCATTCCCAGCGCTCAAAATGCCCGGGAGTTCGTGGGCCTGACTCTGGCCGGATTGGATGTTACTCCGGAGGTGGCGCCGGACGAGCTCGATTGCATCCCGCTGTCGGGACCGGCGGTCATCGTCGCCAATCACCCGTTTGGTGGAATCGAAGGCTTGCTCCTCGCCCACGTCATCATGAGTCGGCGCCAGGATGTGAGGGTCCTCGCCAACGTCCAGCTGCAGCGGATCGCGGAGCTCAGGGAGCTTTTCATTGCCGTCAATCCCTTCGAGGGTAAACGGGCGGCCCGGGAGAACATCCAGCCCCTGCGCTCGGCCGTGCGCTGGGTCAAGGACGGCGGCGCGTTGCTGGTCTTTCCCAGCGGAGAGGTATCCCATTTCCAGTTTCACCGAGGCCGTGTTACCGATCCCGAGTGGCGGCCGAGTGTCGGGCATATCGTGCGCAGAACCGGCGCACCGGCGATTCCGGCCTTCGTATGCGGCCGAAACAGCTTGCTTTTTCAGCTCCTCGGCTGTCTTCACCCACGCCTGCGAACCGCGCTGCTGGCACGGGAGTTTCTCAACAAGTCCCACCGCCGCATCCGCATCCGCTTCGGTCCGCCGGTATCGTCGAGACGCTCCGGTGCTTTCTCCTCGTCGCTGCAACTGGCGAGATATCTGCGGTTGCGAACCTATAGTCTGTCGGATCTGGATGGAGCGGCACGCAGCGCCCCGGCGCCTCGATTGACCAGCGTCGGCAAGCCATCGTTTCACGCGCCGGTTATCGAGGCGATCGACCCTCTGCTGCTCGAAGCGGAGTTCGAGAGCCTTCCGCCCGCGCAGAAGCTGGTGGCGAACGGCAATATGCACGCCGCTTACGCGAGCGCGGACCAGATCCCGAATATCCTCACGGAGCTCGGCAGACTTCGCGAGATCACCTTTCGTGCAGTCGGTGAGGGCACCGGGGAGTCGGCAGATACCGATAGCTTCGATGCGAGCTACCTTCACCTCTTTCTATGGCACAAAACGGAAAAGCAGATCGTCGGTGCGTATCGTTTTGCGCCGGTTGATGACATTCTTTCCGGATACGGCGTGCGCGGCTTGTATACCTATTCTCTGTTCAAGTACAAGCGCCGGTTCATCGAAAGTCTCTACGATTCCATCGAGCTGGGGCGTTCCTTTGTCCGACTCGAATACCAGCGAAGTCACGCACCGCTCATGCTGCTGTGGCAAGGGATCGCGCGCTATCTTATCCAGAACCCGAAATACAGTCGGTTATTCGGTGCCGTCAGCATCAGCAACGACTATCATCCCGTCTCCCGTCAGTTCATGGTCGAATTTCTCAAGGAGAACTGCTTCGCCGGCGATTTGGCCCGCCAGGTACGGCCTCGCGCCGGATCGCAACGCCGACTCGCCACCTTTTGGCAACGAAAGGAGCTTGCCGACTTTTCGGATATCGGCGCAATGTCGGATGTCGTTGGACAGCTCGAGAACGGACATCGCGGCGTGCCGGTGCTTTTGCGCCAATACTTGAAACTCGGCGGACTACTGCTCGGCTTTAATCTCGATCGAAACTTCGGAGACGCTCTCGACGGCCTGATTCTGGTCGATCTGCTTCAGACCGACCGGACCATACTCCAGCGTTATATGGGACGCGATGAAAGCCGCGAATTTCTACGCTACCACGCATCCCGTAAGCTTGGGTTGGAGGATCTCCACGGTTCGGAAATCGCACCGAAGCACGCACGAAGTGCATGAACCGCACGCTCGATCGGAGAATGGCTCCACCGCTGCTTTCCTGAACTACAAACCGCTCGGCCACTGACTCATCTCAGGCCGCGTCGTGGTTTTCACCGCTTGCCGACGCGATCCTGTTTCCACGCTCAGCCCTCGCAAGTAAACTGTCTCTCGCAACTGGAGTGCGCTGCCCGTTCCAGAATCTTTTGATTAAATTCAAAACGAGGAACCAATCGTGAATGGAATCCGGTATTTTTTTCTTGTCTTTTTCTTCTTCGCGTCTCCGTCCATGGCTCAGGAAATAGTGAGCTTGAGCCCCGGCGCCGTCGCCGCGCTGTTGGAAAGACCGGCGTCGGTGCGAGTCGTTCCGGGCGAAGTCATCGTCAAGTACAAGCGTGGCAGGACTCCCATGGATCCGGCGACGGTGGCGTCCATGAACTTCGCCGACGATACGCGCCGAACCTCCGGCGAGGAGGTTATCTACAGCTTGTCCGACGCCGAAATCAGTGCACGGTCGGTGCAGGACATACAGGCGGTGACCATCGCGACCGCACAAAGCATCGCAGCCATGGACAATGTGGAATACGCGCAACCGAACTACATCCTCGAGATCGTGCGCACCCCGGACGATCCGCTCTATCCGTTGCAATGGCATTACTTCGATAATGGCAGTGGCCCCGGCCAGTCACCGGGCGGCGTGAACCTGCCGAGCACCTGGGACGTCAATCTGGGGGATCCGGGCGTGGTCATCGCCGTTATCGATACGGGTATTCTCCCCGATCATCCCGATATTACCGGTTCGACCAACCTACTGCCGGGCTTCGACCTGATCAGCAACGCCTTCACGGCCAACGACGGTGACGGTCGTGATTCGGATCCCACCGATCCCGGTGACGCCACGACCGCCGGTGAATGCTTCCCCGGCAGCCCGCCGTCGAACAGCAGCTGGCATGGTACGCACGTTGCCGGCACAACCGGAGTCGGGCGCACGAACAACACGACGGGTGTGGCCGGTGTCAACTGGAATGTGTCCGTTCAGGCCGTTCGCGTGTTGGGAAAATGTGGTGGCACCATTGCCGACATCAATGACGCGATTCGCTGGGCCGCCGGCCTGCCGGTACCGGGAATCGCCAGCAATCCGACACCGGCGCGCGTGATCAACATGAGTCTCGGCGGCTTCGGCGCGTGCACGAGTTCGCCCGCGACTCAGAGTGCCATAAACGATGCTCTGGCCGCGGGTACGACCGTTGTAGTCGCCGCGGGAAACAGCGCGCAGGACGCTGCGAACTTCAATCCGGCGAGCTGTGATGGCGTCATTACGGTAGCCGCGAGCGATGCGCGCGGTCATCTCGTTTCGCGCTACTCGAACTTCGGTGCCAGCGTCGAAATCATGGCGCCTGGTGGAGACGTGCAGCGAGACGATGATGGTGACGGAAACCCGGATGGCGTGCTCAGCATGGTCGATGGCGGATATGCGTTTTTCAACGGCACCTCCATGGCTGCGCCCCACGTGGCGGGAGTCGCCGCGCTGTTGCTCGCGCGCGAGCCCGCGCTGACACCGGCCGAGGTGAGCGATCGGCTGCAGGCCGGTGCCGTCGCACGAAATGTAACTCAGTGCCCGCGAGCCTGCGGCGCCGGATTGCTGAGTGCGGCCGTGGCCACGGGTGGCGCACCGCCGGCGCCACGAATCGATCTCGCGGCGCCGGTGATCTCCCTCGAAGTCGGCGAATCCGACTTCGTCGTGGCGACGGTGACCCAAAGCGGCTCACCGCTTCCAGGCATTGGCGTCGATTTCACCTCGGATAACACCGCAGTCGCGACCATCGCACCGGCATCGGCGCAAACCGACGCATCGGGCACGGCGCAGGCAACGGTTGTCGGGGTCGCCGCGGGCACCACCTCGGTGCGCGCCTCAACCGCCGGGGCCACCGACGCGAGCACCGTGCAGGTCAGCGAGCCGACAGCGGTCCCGGACCTGACACCGTTGGGCCTGCTGGCCGTGGCGATGGCGATCGTGATGCTGGTTCACTTCGGTAGCCGCAGCAGGAGAACACGTGAGCACTGAAGCGGCGCAGCCAATACCCGGGCCCGTCACCATCCGCCTGGCCATCGCCCTGGCGCTCGTGATGGGCCTGTTCGCGCTGGTGGATCAATCCCGCGTGCTCCAGGGTCTGTTTGAACCGTGGAATCTCGCGCTCGCGCGCGCGACCGAAATGCTGCTCGAGCTCATGGACGTGCCGGTGGATCGGCGCACAACGGTGCTCGCACATCCCGGCGGCTTCAGCTATCGCATCGATTACGTGTGCTCGGGCTTCCGGCCGGTGACCCTGATAGCCGTGACGCTGTTGACGGTGCCGGCCACGTGGCTGTCGCGCGTTGTTGGCTTCGGCGTAGCTGTCGGCGCAGTGGCGGCGTTGAACCTTTTCAGGCTCGTGCATCTCTACACTACAGGCGTCGCCGACGAGAGTGCGTTCATTATGGCCCATCGCGTCACCTGGAATATCATTGCCATCCTGGCGGTCGTCGGATTTCTGGCCATATGGCTCTACCTCACCAGGCGACCGGCGAGGCGGGAGTCAATTCACCTCAGTGAATGTCATGGGAATTCGTAGTCGAACAAGCCTCATGTCACGGTGGGCCGGCGTTGCTCTGCTAACGGGGTGCCTGGTGACCTCCGTCGAGGCCCAAGTTGAGATTGCAGTGCAATCGGCTGTTCTTGAAATCATCGTCAAGTTCTCCGACGCGAGCGAAGCCGGTCGCCTTGTCAATCGCTACATCGACAAGAATTTTCAGGACCTCGGTGAGCTTGCCGAGATCGCGGACCAGCTGCATGCGTCAACGGGATTCGTGCTCACGCCCGAACGGGTTACATCGGGAAGAGAGCTGGTCGTCGGAATTCCGGAGCGGCCGCTTCTGGAGAAAGTCAGGGCGGCCGTCATTGAGCGAGCCGAGGTATCCGCGGCCGAGATCGTCACCATCCAGACCAAGAACCCGCGTCTCACCCAAGCTCAGTTGCTGGTGAGCTTTCGTCAACTCACCGACGAAGCGGAGTTACTGAAAAATGCCTTCGGTGAAGACACATATGACGAACGTGTCCGGGCGCTCGCGGCCGAGCTCTGCGCGCCGAGCGGTGTTCCGGTTCACGGCGATTCCGAATCGGGGGACGTGCTCGCCGTCATCGTCAACCGCTTCGATCTGCTCGAGACGATTGTCGCGCAGTTGAAAAGCCTCGACTACGTCGACTACGCACAGCCCAACGCGACCGTTCAAATCGTAAGATAATCGCCCGGCGCCCGATCAGGAACGGGCGAGCAGCGGTCGCACTTCCTCGGCAAAACGCTCCATGGTATCGAGCGCCGTCGCGAGGCTCTCGGGCACGAAATCGAACACCAAATGGCTGGCGCCGACCTCGCGATATCGCTCGATGGCCGCGACGATGTCGGTGACGCGTCCCTGGGTTGGTGGTTCATCGGGACCCGGTGCAGAGTCCTGGAAAATCAGCGGGAGCTTGACCGCAATCTCCAGACTCTCGGGTGCGCGGGCGACCTGCTCGAGATAGCGATTGAGTTCGACCCTGGCTTCCCGCAGGTACTCGAAGGACGGACGTACCGGGTGCCACGCGTGGGCGATGCGCGCCGCGCGTTTCATCGCCGCTTTGCTGCCACCGGCCACCCAGATTGGCGGATGCGGTTGCTGATACGGTTTCGGTGCAAAGTATGCGTTGTCGACATTATAGTAGCGGCCTTCGAAGCTGACGGGATCGTCGCGCCATAGCGCCTGCATGAGATTCATCGCTTCGTCGGTGCGCGCTCCACGGTTGCCGAAATCCTGTCCGAGCACCTCAAACTCCTCTTCGAACCAGCCGACTCCGATGCCGAATATGAAGCGCCCGCCGCTCAGCTGATCAACCTCGGCCGCCTGCTTGGCGAGCTCGATGGGGTTATGCATCGGCACGATGACGACGCTCGTCCCGAGCGTAATCTTGCTCGTCAGGCCGGCAAGAAACCCGAGTACGGTGAACGGCTCCCAGTAGCGTTCCTTCCAATGCTCGGGATGCTTGCGGCCGGGAATGAGCACATAGCCGGATTTGACCTGGGGCGGAAGAATGACGTGAGCGCTACACCATAGAGAATCAATCTCCAGCGCTTCGGCGCGCTCGGCGAGTCGCGCGAATCCCTCGGGAGTCGCCTCGTTGCCGCGCACGATTAGCGAGAAGCCGAATTGCATCTTAGTGCTCCTACTTCGGATCAGCCGCGATTCATCTGGTCGCGCCATGCGAGCCAGTCCCTTACCGGTTCGAAATCGTAATCGGGGCCGTCGACACCCATGTGTATCTCGTCTACGCCGGCCGCATGTATGTCATCGGCCATATCGATGAGCGACTTGTCGACACCAATGGATCGCTCGATGGCTCCGGGTTCTCGTCCGAGCTTTCTGCACCACTCGTCCAGTACTCCATTTTTGTGAGCAACTGTCTGCGCGGGGCTGTGAGTAGGGGTCTTTCTCGCGAATCCGTGCCAGATGTCCGCGTACTGGGCGACGATGCGTAGAGTAAGCTTTTCACCCCCGCCACCGATGAGAATCGGAAGCGGACCCACCGAAGGCGGATTGAGCTTCTCGAGCCGCTGCTTGATTCGGGGCATGGCGGCGTCAAGTGCCTTCAAGCGACCCACCGTCGTGCCGAAATCGTAGCCGTACTCCTTGTAATCCCGCTCAAACCAGCCGGAACCGATGCCGAGAATCGTCCGTCCGCCCGAAATGTGATCCACCGTACGCGCCATATCGGCCAGCAGCTCGGGATTGCGATAGCTGTTGCACGTCACCAATGGTCCGATGCGAACCCGTTCGGTGACCTCGGCAATAGCCGCGAGCAACGTCCAGCACTCGAAATGCTTGCCATTGGGATCGCCCATCAGAGGGTAAAAGTGATCCCACGTATAAACCACGTCCACGCCGAGGTCCTCGGCCTCGGCCGCCGCGCGGCGAATGTCCGCGTATTCCGCGTGCTCCGGGTAAATCGAAACTGCCACTCGAACCATGAAAATTACTCCCTGTCCGGAACTTGCAGGTTGCCCCAGCCGGTGGCACGTTCGATGCGTATCGCCACCACCGGGAGCGCCTCGATTCGCATTCCGGCGAGCTGGCGGTAGCGGGCTCTCAGGCTCGCCTGTGCCCGATCGTGCTCGTCGCCCGAATCCAGCACCTCAGCGCGGCCCTGAACCATGACCCACCCGAGCCGGCTCCAATCTTCCTCGTAACGATCGACGACCAGCGCGACGAAAGGATTCTCCCGCATGTTGGAGATGCGCTTGAGCGACGCACCCGATCTTCTTTTCGGCTTCTCATCGATCGTGAAGTACACCGTGTTTCCGTCCACCACGTAGCAGATCGGTATTACATGGGGATGTCCGCCGGCGTCGGCGGTCGCCAGCCGCGCAACGCGTTGCCCGGCTAGAAACCTCCGCTGATCATCCGTTAGCATGGGCTCGACGCGAGATTCATCGAAACACACGGATACTATCATGGACATCGGACTGACAATCCCCACCCGCGGGCCACTGGCCACTCCGGAAAGCGTCGAGGCATTCGCCCGGCATGCACAAGACCTCGGCTTCGCACATCTGGCGGTGCCCGATCATGTGGTGGTGCCACGAAGCATCGCCTCTCGCTATCCCTATTCCGCATCCGGCGAGTTTCCCGGCGCCGTATCGGGAGCGTGTTTCGACCAGTTCACCTTGCTCGCATTCGTCGCCGCCATCAATACGACCGCGCGTCTGCTCACTTCGGTAACCGTCATACCTCATCGGGGCGCGGTGCACACGGCAAAAATTGTATCGACCATCGACGTGCTTTCGGGCGGTCGCATGATCCTCGGTGTCGGAGCCGGTTGGATGAAGGAGGAGTTCGAGGCACTCGGTGCGCCGCCGTTCGATGAACGCGGTCGCGTCACCGATGAGTATCTACAGGCTTTCAAATCACTGTGGACCGAGGACGATCCTCGTTTCGAGGGAAAACACGTACGGTTTGCGAATATCAGTTTTCTGCCGAAGCCCCTGCAGCAGCCGCACCCGCCGATCTGGGTGGGCGGTGAAAGCCCCGCCGCGCTTCGCCGTACGGCACGCTACGGCGATACGTGGTTCCCTATCGGCAATAATCCTCGGCATCCTCTTGATACCGTGGCGCGCTTTGCCGAGGGCCTGGAGCACATGCGCAGCGTCGCCGAGCGTCACAACCGGGACCCGCAAAGCATTGGCGTGGCGTTCTTTGCCAATTGGTTCGACGAGACGAAGACCATTTCCACGGGCGACGCAGAGCGCCTGCTGCTGACCGGCAGCGCCGAGCAGATCGCGCAAGACATGCGCGCGCTCGAAGAGCTGGGGGTCGGCGATCTGGTTCTGAACTTCCAGCGCGATACCCTGGAGCAGTCCTTGAACAGCATGACGCATTTCACCGAAACAATCCGGCCGCTCGCAGACTGAGCTCATGGCCATCGCCCGAAAAGGTCGGTAGAAACGGGCGGCGCTGTCGGCCTGTCTCGACCGGCTCCGCGCTTATTTCTTCACCGACCGTTTCGCCTCTCAGCGCACCTTTTCGGCAACGCTATGGGCGAAGTCGAGGACTTCGCGGGCCAGCGTCGTCTTGTCCTCATCGCTGCGCATGAGTATGCGCGTGTGCAGGCAGGGAAGATCGGTGACCGCGCCTTCGTCGCTCGTATCGAGCACGAAGCCGGTCAGCAGATCCTCGTAGTGCTCGGCCACGGCGCGCGCGCTGCGGGGAATGCCGAGCTCACCCATCATTTTTGCCGTCGGTCCCTTGACCGCCTCGTCACCGATAATGGGAGATACGGCCACAACCGGCTTGCCGCAACCGGCAATTGCACCTCGCAATCCCGGCACCGCGAGGATGGGATCGATGCTGATAAAGGGATTCGACGGGCAGATGATCACCGCCTCGAGATCCTCTGCGAGCAGCGCCTCCCACAGCGCCAGCGACGGATGTGCGTCGCCGGCACCGTGAAAACTGAAGCCGCTGACCCGCGGCTCGCAACGATGCTGCACGAAGTAGCGCTGAAAGGGCAGAATGCCGTCGTCGGTGTGCACCATGGTCCGCACGGGCTCGTCGGACATCGGCACGACCCGTGCGCGAACGCCGAGCCTCGAACGAAAATCGTCGCTGACAGCGCTCAGGCTCTCACCCTGTGCCAGGCGCCGAGTGCGTTCGAGATGGGTCGCGAGATCCGCGTCACCGAGACGAAACCATGTCTCGCCGCCGAGCGATCGCAGCGCCTGCATGAAGGTCCACGTATCTTCGGCGCGCCCCCAGCCGGTTTGCGGATTCACGATGCCCGCGAGTGTGTAAAGAACGGTATCCAGGTCCGGCGAAATACTGAGTCCGAGATGCTCGAAGTCGTCCCCGGTATTGCATGCCACCATCAGGCTGTCCGCCGGCAGGATCCGATACAGCCCGAGGGCGAGCTTCGCGCCGCCGATTCCGCCGGATATGGCAATGACCCGTGTGGTGCCGATCACCGGAAGAGATCCTGGTCCCGGTCTCGAATCAGAGCCTCGGCCGGCGACGGCGCTTCGCGCCAGACGAGGCCCCTGATGAGCACCGCCGGCTGACCCTCGTCGGCTTCTCCCATGACCAGCTGAGCGGCCGAGGCGAGCGCATCTCCGACGCCGACCTGGGTGACTTCGAGCGCGCGGCCCTCGCGATCGATTCGACCGCGCAGATCCTGCAGCGCGGGCGCTCCAGCGACGCCGATGGCCAGACCGATCACTCCATTTCGCCACGCGCGTCCGACGCTGTCGCTGACGATCACCGCGAGCTGTGCGCCGAAGCGCGCCGCCAGCGCGCTGCGCAGCGCCACACTGCTTGCCTGGGCATTTTCGGGAAGCAGCAGCACGCGCGCGCGGCCATCGTCGTCGGGCGGCACGTTGGAAAAATCGACGCCGGCGTTGGCCATGACCACGCCTGAGCGATGCTCGCAGATGATCAGCCCGGGGCGGAAGCGCACCACGTCGCGGGATTCCGACAGGATAATCTCAACCAGCGCTGCGTCCTTGCCGGTAGCCCGCGCAAGCTCGCGGGCTCTCGGTGACGGCATCACGTCCGTTACGACCCGATAACGATTTTCCGCCTTGGAGATGATCTTATGGGTCACGACGAGCACGTCCCCGTCACGCGGCTCAAGCCCGGCCTCGAGCATGGCGTCGGCGAGAACTGCGGCGATGTCGTCGCCAGGGCGAATCGCCGGAATTCCCGGAATTGCCGTCAGGGTGACGGACCCGCCATCGGCAGACATCAGCCCTGCCCGAATCGCACCAGATGCCGATCTCCCGGCCCTGCCCGGCGCCGCGGCCTAGGATTGATCACTTCACGCAGAGGCGCCGCGGCCAACGCCGCGGCGATGCGCTCCGCGGGCGCATCGGCATACAGCGTCGTGCGTTGCACCGGCACGCGACCCAGATCGCTTATCAGCTGCTGCATGTCACGCGGGGGCAGCTCCTGACCGAAGGCCGCGCCGGCGGCCCGGGTTATGGATTCGTTCATGAGCGTGCCGCCCAAATCGTTGGCTCCCGACGCGAGGCATTCACTCGCACCGCGCGGCCCCATCTTTACCCACGAAGTCTGAATATTCGTCACATGCGGGTGCAATGCGAGTCGCGCTACCGCATGCATGAGCAGCGCTTCTCGATAGGTGGGTCCACGTCGCGCAAGTCCTTTTCGGTAAAGGGGCGTTTGCATATGCACGAACGGCAGCGGTACGAATTCGGTGAAGCCGCCGGTAGACGCCTGCAGCTCGCGCACGCGAAGCAGGTGTCGCGCCCAATGACGCGCGTGATCCACGTGGCCGAACATGATCGTCGCGGTGCTTCGCAACCCGATTCCGTGGGCGCAGCGCATGACCTCGAGCCACTGCGCAGTCGTTATCTTATCCGGGCAGATCACCTGGCGTACCTCGTCGTCGAGAATCTCGGCGGCGGTGCCCGGCAGTGATCCGAGCCCGGCGCGCTTGAGCTCGGCAAGGAAATCCACGAGCGCAATACCCAGAGTATGTGCCCCCTGCCAAATCTCCAGGGGTGAAAACGCGTGCACGTGAATCTGCGCTGCCGCCTCCTTGACGGTCCGGAGAATCGCGATATAGGTCTCACCATCGTAGTCGGGATGAATACCGCCCTGTAGACACATTTCGGTGCCGCCCCGCTGCCAGGCTTCGCCGGTACGCCGGGCTATCTCCGCGCGATCCAGATCATATGGCATGCCGCGCAGATCCCGGGCATTCCTGCCTTTGGAGAACGCGCAGAATCGACAGTGAAAGTAGCAGACGTTCGTGTAGTTGATGTTGCGGTTGACCACATAGGTGACGCGATCGCCGTTGACCTCTCGGCGTAGCTCGTCGGCGTTGCGGCAAATATGCCGCACCTCGCGCCCGCGCGCCGAGAAAAGGCGCACGATTTCTTCTTCCCGCAGCCCCCGGCCGTCCCTCGCCCGCTTCACAATCGCTGCGAGCGCCGCATCGACTGGGTGTGCGCCGATTGCACGACTTCCCGGCGGCACGCGCGCGGTCTCGGCACCGGCCACCCAACCGTCTTCGCGCGCGTATCCCTCGGCGTCGCTATGCGCACGCACGGCACGACGCATCTGCGGCGCAATCCACCGCTCCATATCCTGAATAAAGCGTGGATAAACCGGCAGACGCGGCACCAGCTCCCCGCCGACTGCCTCGGTAGCCGCCCGAAGGCGGTCGAGCTGCGGCCAGGGCGCCTCCGGATTGACGTGATCGCATGTCACCCGCGATACGCCGCCCCAGTCATTGATTCCCGCGGAGAGCAGATCTTCGAGACCCGCCGGGTTCAAATTGGGCGGCGCCTGGATGTTCGTCTCGGGTGCGAATACCAGGCGCGCCACCGCGATGGTCCAGAGGTGATCGTCCAGCGTCGGCTCGGGCGCGTCGGCCATGGCGGTGCCGGCTTTGGCACGGAAATTCTGAACGATGATCTCCTGCACGTGACCGTAGCGTTCCTGCAACGCGCGCAGCGCCAGCATGGACTCGATTCGCTCGCGCCGCGTCTCTCCGATACCGATGAGTATGCCGCTGGTGAACGGCACCGCCAGGGTACCGGCGGCGCGAATGGTAGCGAGGCGCACGTGCGGGCGCTTGTCCGGACATCCGTAGTGGGGACCACCGCGCTCGCACAGGCGATCCGCCGCCGATTCCAACATCAGACCGGCGGACACGGAAACCGGCCGCAGGCGCTCCAGCTCACCCCGGCTCATGATTCCCGGGTTCACATGGGGCAGCAAACCCGTGGCTGCGTGCACCCTTTCGGCGACGAAGACCAGATACTCGATGGTCGATGCGTGGCCAAGCGCATCGAGAGCCTCGCGGGCCTCGCGGTATCGGCTTTCGGGTCGATCGCCGAGGGTGAACAGGGCTTCGTGACAACCGGCCTCGGCGCCTTCGGCGGCGATGGCGACGGCCTCCTCGACGGACATGTACGGCGACGCGAGCTCCCGGGGCTTGTGCGCAAACGTGCAATAGCGGCACACGTCGCGACACAGCTTCGTCAACGGAATGAATACTTTGGGCGAATAGCTGACCCGGTCGCCGTGCGCACGACGCTTGCGCCCATGAGCGGCTGCGGTGAGCGCCCGCAAATCATTGCAGCCCGCCAGCGCGAGCGCTGCGTCGTCTTCGAGGATGCCTCCGCAGGCGGCCTGATCGATGATGGCGTCGGTCGTCGTCATGTGCAATGTTCGCGCCTGCATCCCCCCATCGTTTCAGGTCTGCCGGTGCCGGGGGGCGGGTGTGTTAAAGTCGGCGCGAGCAGGGCACCGCGTGCACAGGCGCCCGGCGCGGTCACGAGTACAACCCATCTCCCGCGCCCATACAAGTTCTCTGGCGAGAGGATCAGCGATGCAGCTCGGCATGATTGGTCTCGGGCGCATGGGCGCCAATATGGTACGGCGCCTGATGTCCGACGGACACAGCTGTGTCGTGTACGACGCGAACAGTGACAATGTCGCCGCCCTGGCCCGTGAAGGCGCCGTCGGCGCCGACTCCACCCGGGCGCTGGTGGATGCATTGGACGCCCCTCGCAACATCTGGATCATGATTCCCGCCGCGCGTGTGGATGCGTTGCTAACGACGCTCGCCGATCAGATCGAACCCGGCGATCTCGTCGTCGACGGCGGTAATTCCCACTACCGCGACGACGTGCGCCGAGCCGGAATGCTCGCCGACAGGGGATTGCGCTACCTGGACGTCGGCACCAGCGGTGGCGTACGCGGCCTCGAGCGCGGATTCTGTCTGATGGTGGGCGGCGATGCCGATGACTTCAAACGCCTCGAACCGGTATTTCGAAGCCTCGCGCCCGGTCGCGATGCGGCGCCGACCATCGAAGCCGGCAGGGCGCGTAGCGAAACCGCCGAGCAGGGCTATCTGCATTGCGGCTCCCATGGCGCCGGGCATTTCGTGAAGATGATCCACAATGGCATTGAATACGGTGTCATGGCGGCTTATGCGGAAGGTCTGCAGCTGCTCGCGGCGGGCAATGACGGCGGTTACGAGTTCGATCTGGCCGACATTACCGAGCTCTGGCGCCGCGGCAGTGTCATCGGCTCGTGGCTCCTGGACCTCACCGCTGAAGCACTCACCAGCGATGCGACGCTCTCCGGTTTCAGCGAGGAGGTGGCCGACTCCGGAGAAGGCCGCTGGACCGTGCAGGCCGCCGTGGACGCGGGCGTACCGGCACACGTGCTCACCGCGGCGTTGTACGCGCGATTCGCATCGCGCGACAACGACGCCTTCGCGCGTCGCGTGCTCTCGGCCATGCGCTTCGGCTTCGGGGGCCACCGGGAGGACGATCGCGGCCGTGGCCCCGAGGGTGGCCAGGAGGATGGCCGGAGCGGCGGCTTGGGAACCCGCCGTTGAGCGCAATGCGCCTCGAGACCCGCGGCGACGCCACCACGACCGCCCGCGCGGCCGCGCGCTTCGTTGCCGAGTGCGCGCGCCGCGCCGTAAACGAGCGTGGCCATTTTATCGCCGCCTTCAGCGGCGGCAGCACCCCCGTGGAGATGCTCGAGGCTCTGGTGGCCGAGGATCTGCCGTGGCGTGAGATGCACGTTTTCCAGGTCGACGAGCGCGTCGCGCCGCCAGGCGACGCCGTGCGCAATCTCGTGGCGCTGGAAAACGCGCTGATCGGCGTGACACCATTGACCCGCGACCAGGTGCACGGTATGCCCGTGGACGAGCCCGATCTCGACGCAGCCGCCGAACGCTACGCGCAGCGCCTCGCCGCGACGGCCGGAACGCCGCCGGCGCCCGACCTGGTGCACCTGGGACTCGGCGAAGACGGGCACACGGCATCGCTCGTGCCCGGTGATACGGCCCTCGCGATCACCGATTGCGACGTTGCCGTGACCGGGACGTACAACGGCTACCGACGCATGACGCTGACGTTGCCGATCATCGATCGCGCCCGCCAGCGTCTGTGGCTGGTAACGGGCGCCGGCAAGGCCGCCGTGCTGGCGCGCTTGATGGCCGGCGACCGGGATATTCCCGCCGGGCGCGTGCACGGCGAAGATTCCGTGGTGTTCGCCGACGCGGCCGCGGCCGGCCAGCTGCACGCGTAGCAACAACAACAGAATTGGAGAATGGGAACAGGCATGCTGAAACTCGGATACAAGGCCTCGGCCGAGCAGTTTCATCCGCGCGAGCTGCTGGAGTTCGCCGTCCACGCGGAGAAAGTCGGCTTCGATTCGATTCTGGTGAGCGATCATTTCCAGCCGTGGCGGCACACCGGCGGACACGCCCCGTACTCGTTCGCCTGGCTGGGCGCTCTCGGAGAGCGCACCACGCGCGCCACCATCGGCACCAGCGTGGTGACCCCCACCTTTCGCTACCATCCATCCATCGTGGCGCAGGCCATGGGAACGCTCGGCGAGCTTTACCCCGGGCGCGTGATGCTCGGTGTCGGCACCGGCGAATCCTTGAACGAGGTTCCCGCGACCGGCATGGAGTGGCCGCCGTTCAAGGTCCGCTTCGCGCGCCTGCGTGAAGCCATCGAGCTGATGCACCGGCTCGCCCGCGAAGAACGCGTCAGCTACGAGGGCGAGCACTTCCGCACCGAGAACGCCACCGTCTACGACCGACCGGAGACACCGGTACCCATCTACGTCGCCGCTTCGGGTCCTACGGCGGCGCGGCTCGCGGGCCGCATCGGCGACGGCTTCATCTGCACCAGCGGCAAGGCGCCGGAGCTCTACCGTGAGACTTTGCTGCCCGCGGTCGCCGAGGGGCTCGAAAAGGCGGGGCGCAAGCCGGGCAGCATCGAGTACATGATCGAGATGAAAGTATCATTCGATACCGATCGGGAACGGGCCATGCGGGATACACGTCACTGGGCGGCTCTCGCGCTTTCCGGCGAGGAGAAAATGGGTGTCGAGGATCCGATGGAGATGGAGCGGCTCGCCGATGCGTTGCCCGTCGAGCGCGCCGCCAGCCGCTGGATCGTTTCCGACGATCCGGACGAGCACGTGGAACGCATGGCGCAGACCATCGGGCTGGGATTCACGCACCTCGTGTTTCACGCCCCGGGGCCCGATCAGCGGCGCTTTCTGGATCTGTACGCCGAGCAGGTGCTGCCGCGGCTGCGAGAACGCTACGGCGGCACCGGCTGAATGCTCGTTGCGCCGCCCAGGCGTGCGGCAATACCGCTCGCGAGCAGGTAATCATAGGCCCGTGTGGCCGACGGCGTGGCGAGAAACGCGCGCAGATCGTCCTCGGTATCCACATCCAACGCCAGGCCCGGGCGATGCACGACCCGGGGCTCGATGCCGATGGCTCGCGCGCGACGCAGGTGGGGGTAAAAGCTGTCTTCGCCGAATCGCAACGGCAGCACATCGGCCGGAGAGCAGGCGACAGCGTTCGACCCGCGCTCATCGCGAGACGGCGCCAGCGTCACTGCCGGCGCAGCGCCGTGTGCCTCGCAGACCGCTTCGATGTCGGCTTGGCTTACCAGGGGAATATCGGCGGGCAGCTGCAATATCCCGGTCACGCCTTCCGCCGCCAGCACGCCGATCCCGAGGCGGCTGGCGCTCGTGTGGCCGCGATTCGCCGGCTCCTCGAGCACCCGAGCTCCGTATCGTGCCGCCAGCTCATTGGCTTCCCCGTCCCGTGTGACGAGCACCACGCCGGCAAGATCCCGGCACTGCGAGAGCACGCACAGGACGTCCTCGAGCATGGCACGGAACAGTGCATGCCGCTCATCGACGCTCAGCACGCTCGCGAGGCGTTGCTTGGCGTTTTCGCAATTCTTGACGGGCATGACGACCCACAGCCGCGGGGATCTCATTGCAGACTCCGCCGAAACAGACCTGGCACGGGACGCAATAGTCGCATGGCTCGCCACCCGATCGACAGGGGATTGCAGCCAGGTTCTGGTGCTGCGCAGGCCTGCTGATCAATGATTGAATACACGCACACGACGACCAAGGGACCACGACAATGAAAATAGGCGTTTACATGTTCTCGACGGACTACTCCATCGGCATCGTCGAGCTCGCCCGGGCGCTCGAGGAACGCGGCTACGCAGCGCTGTTCGTTCCCGAGCACACGCATATTCCCACCAGCCGACGCTCCCCCTGGCCGGGCGGCGCGGAGCTCCCGCGGGAGTATTCCCACACCCTGGATCCCTTCGTCGGGCTGGCGGCGGCTGCCGCGGCAACCGAGAAGTTGCGCCTGGGCACCGGCATCGTTCTCCTCACCGAACGCGATCCCATCATCACTGCCAAGGAAGTCGCAACGCTCGATTTGATATCCAACGGTCGCGTGGATTTCGGCATCGGCGCGGGCTGGAACGCCGAGGAAATGGAGAATCACGGCACCGCCTTCGACACGCGTTTCCGGGTCATGGTCGATCGCTGCAAGGCCATCAAGACCATATGGACCCAGGAGGAGGCGGCCTACGAAGGTGAGTTCACGCGCTTCGAGCCCATCTGGTCGTGGCCCAAGCCGGTGCAGAAGCCGCACCCGCCGATTCTGCTCGGGGGCGAGACCCGGCACACCCTTCGCCGCATCATGGACTTCTGCGACGGCTGGATTCCGCGCGGCCGCAACTTCGCCGATCCCGAGGCTCAAATGGCACGGCTCAAGAGCTACGCCGACGAGGCCGGCCGCGACGTGAGCAGCATCTCTACGACATTGTTCGGCGCCATGCCCGACGCCGAGTACCTGGAGAAGTGCGATGCGGCGGGGGTCGATACGGCGCTGCTCGCGCTGCCGCCGGAAGGGCGCGACACGATTCTGCCGCTGATCGACGAGTATGCGGCTTTCATACGTTGAGCGCGCGCGTGGCTGCGCTGACAGGGAGAACGATGCATGAAAGTCGGATTGTTCCTCACCAATCAGCAACATCTCGATACCGACATGGTGAAAGCGCTGGACGAGCAGATTGCCATGGTGCATGCCGCCCGCGACACAGGCTGGGATTCGTTGTTCTCAGGCCAGCACTATCTCAACGAGGGCAACAACAAGCAGCTTCAGCTGGTTCCATTCCTCACGAGATTGATTCCGGAAGCGGGCGACATGACCACCGGCCTGGGTGTCCTGCTGCTCAACTTG
>JBFICP010000007.1:0-29448 GCA_041581935.1 Gammaproteobacteria bacterium
CTGCGCTACGAGGACGTCAGACTCGATACCGGCAATGGAACGACGGTGCACGGCTGGTACCTGCCGGGACGCGAGGACGCCCGCACGCTGCTGTTTCTGCACGGCAACGCCGGCAACATTTCCCATCGCCTGGATTCGTTGCGGATATTCAACGAGCTGGGCCTCAGCGTGCTCATCATCGACTACAGCGGCTTCGGCGCGAGCGGCGGCAAACCCGGCGAGCAGCAAACCTACGAGGACGCGGCGCTCGCCTGGCGGTACCTTACCGGGTCGCGCGGGATCGCTCCCGAACGCATCGTCGTTTTCGGCCGCTCGCTGGGCGGCGGAGTCGCCGCCTGGCTGGCCGCCCGGGAATCACCGGGAGCGTTGATCCTCGAATCGACGTTCACCTCGGTGCCCGAGCTGGCGAAAAAGTACTACCCGATATTTCCCGTTCGCTGGCTGGCGCGCATTCGCTACGACAACGCATCGCGGCTTCGCGAGGTCCGCTGCCCGGTGCTCATCGTGCACAGCCGCGACGACGAGCTGGTGCCAATCGACCATGGCCGCGCGCTGTTTGAGCTGGCCGCGGAGCCGAAGAGCTTCCTCGAGATACGCGGCAGCCACAACACCGGATTCATGATGAGCGGACAGAGTTACCGCCGCGGGCTCGCGCGTTTCCTGGATATCCTGGACGGCGGTAAAAGCGTCGCGCGCGCGACGCTACCCTTATCCGGATCGTGACGCAGCGTCATGGCAACCGTCATCGCCTTCGAAACGCTGGAAGAGTGCGACCTCGACGAATGGCTCGAGAAACAAAAAGCCCGCGACTCGGCCGGTCGCCCGATTCGCTGCGCGCGGTGTGGGCAGCCGGTCAGCACGACCGACCAGCGCATCGAGCTCTGCGGCACCCATGAGCACCGCTTCGAGAATCCCGCCGGCATCCTCTTTCACATCGGATGCTTCCGACATGCGCCTGGGTGCCGTTGCGTCGGCGAAGCGACGCTGGCGTGGACCTGGTTCCCGGGTCATGCCTGGTCGATGGCCCTGTGCCGCCGATGCGGCAGCCATCTCGGCTGGGGCTACGGCCCCGGCGCCACCGGAGACGCCTTCTTCGGGTTGATCCTCGATCGCCTGGATCAGGAATCGTAGCCGCGGGCGGCGCGACGAAACGCCGCTCAGATGCGATAAGCGGTCTCGGTCATGACCCGAGCGGTGAGGGCCATCAAGCGCTTCAGCACGCCCGGAAGCTCGGCAGCCCCCGACTCCAGGGCGGTCGTCGCGTGCGCGCGCTCGTCGTTGCGCATCTGCTCGAGAATCGCCCGGCTCCTGTCGTCGCCGGGCGGCAGCGAATCGAGATGCCCCTCCAGATGCCGAACCACCTGGCGCTCGGTCTCGGCGACAAAACCGAGGCTCCAGCGATCGCCCGCCAGGCCCGCGGCGGCGCCGATCAGGAACGAGCCCGCGTACCAGAGGGGATCGAGTCGGCTCGATTGATCGCCGAGTTCCTCGAGCCGCTGGTGGCACCAGCGCAGATGATCACTCTCCTCGCGCGCCGCGCGCGAGAGAGTCTCGCGCAACTTCGGCGTGCGTGCCGTCAGCGCCTGACCGTGATAGAGCGCTTGGGCCGCCACCTCGCCGGCGTGATCGACGCGCATGAGACCCGCGGCGTGGCGCCGCTGCGCTTCGGTGAGCGGCGCGCCGGGCACGTCACCGGCCGGATTGTCGCGGCCTTCGGCCGGTTGCTCACCCTGAAGGGCGCGCAGGCCGCGATCCAGGTCGATGATGACCTGGTCGAGAAATGACAGGCGTCGGCCGGATCGCACGCGCTCGAGTTCCTCGCGGTGGTGCCTCGGGCCATTCTAGCAGCGCCCGATGCTGGCAGCTGCCGTCCCGGACCCGAATTGACAGGGATACAGGCCACCGCTACGATTCCCCTCTTTTTTCAGCGCCCCAGGACCCGGAGCCCCGTCGATGCCCACATTCAGTGCCAAGAGCGAATCCGTGGAACGCGACTGGTACGTGGTGGATGCGACCGATGTGCCGCTCGGCAGGCTGGCCAGCGAAGTCGCGCGGCGCCTGCGCGGCAAGCACAAGCCCGTGTATACGCCCCACGTGGACACCGGCGACTACATCGTAGTGGTCAATGCCGAAAAAATCGGCGTCACCGGCGACAAGCGCTCGGGCAAGGTGTACAACCGCCACTCGGGCTACCCGGGCGGATTGAAGAGCATCACTCTCGGTCAACTGCTCGAAAAGGCGCCGACCCGCGCCATCGAGCATGCGGTCAAGGGCATGCTACCGAAGGGCCCCCTCGGTCGCGCCATGTTCAAAAAGCTCAAGGTGTACGCCGGTCCGGAACACAGGCACACGGCCCAGCAACCGAAGACTCTGAGCTTCTGAAAGAGGAACACCAGCGAATGGCAGAGCAGGTTTTCTACAGCACGGGACGCCGCAAGACCTCCGCGGCACGGGTTTACGTGCGCCCCGGCAACGGCCAGATCATGGTCAACCGCCGACCGCTCGACGAGTACTTCGGGCGCGAGACGGCGCGCATGATCGTGCGCCAGCCGCTCGGTACGGCAGAGCTGCTCGAGAAAGTCGACATCAACGTGTCGGTCGCCGGCGGCGGTAACAGCGGCCAGGCGGGCGCCATCCGCCACGGCATCACACGCGCGCTCATCCGCTACGACGAGTCGCTGCGTGCGCCACTGCGCAAAGCCGGCTTCGTCACCCGCGACGCCCGCGAGGTGGAGCGCAAGAAAGTCGGCCTGCACAAGGCCCGCAAGCGACCGCAGTACTCGAAGCGCTGAGCCCACACCCGGCGGGCCCCGTCCCGCGTTTCCGATCCACTGGGGGATCGTCTAGTGGTAGGACTGCGGACTCTGACTCCGCCAGCGGGGGTTCGAATCCCTCTCCCCCAGCCAATTCACGCCTGGGCCCGCAAGCCAATCGGGATCCGGCGACTCAGTGTATGTCGTCGCCGATTTCCGCCAGCGTCGCGTCGCGGGCCACGACCTCGGCGGCGTTGACGCCGAGCTGCTTGCTGATCTGACTGGTGGAGAATATGCCGCGCACGGTTTGTTGCTTGGTACCGGGATCGACTTCGACCACCAGGACATGCTGGCGCGCGAGCTGTTGCAGAGTCGCGACGATGTGCCCAACCTGAGCGTTGCGCACGCTCAGCATGTTGAGGACCTCGATGGAATTCTGGGGCGTCATGACCGCTTCGACGGTGATGGCCGAGCGCGGGATGCGCGATTCCTGAGCGATCTTGACCGGCTTCTCGCCCTGGATGTCCTTGGCGGTGATCAGTCCAACGAGGGTGTCGTCCTCGGCGGTGACCAGAAGCAGGCGCACACCGCGCACCTTCATTTTTTCGAGCGCCTCGTCGATGGACGCCTCGGGCGCGATGGTGACGGCGTGCACCACCCGGAAATCCGTCATCACTTCGAAGGCGGGGCTGTCGAGGTGCACCAGCCGGGGCAGCTCCGGAGGGCGCTCGAAGCGCGTGCCGGGTTTCAGGCGAATGTGCGACATGGTGGCGAATGCGGCGGCCATGGCTGCTCTCCCGGATGTGCTCTCTAGGCGTTCATCACGACTATACCCGTGATCGCGGCGCAGCCACAGCGCCCGGACGTTCACCCGAGGTAGCCGAGAACGTCCCACCACAGGTACGTGAGCGGGATGAGAGTGACGGCGCTCACCGCGAGCAGCGGCAACATCAATCGCACGGCGTCGCGAAATCGGGCGCCACCCAGGATCAGCGCGAACACGATGGGACCGACCTGATAGGGAAACGCCACCAGGGAGTAACCGTTGACGATGGTCATGAGCACCGTGATCAGCGGAAACTGCGTGGCGCCGGCGAGCTCGCCGGCGAGCGGCGCCATGATCGCGACGACGCCCGGCATGGTGGCGAACAGCCCGGTGCTGGCGGCGAGAAACGTGAGGGTCGCGAATGCGTGCCCGGGTGAGGCCGGATTGAGCCCGGCATGGGCGAGCACGAACCCGGCGAACAGCGAACCGAGTCCGGAATGGGCGACGACCGCGCCGAGGCCGAGAATTCCGGCGACATACAGGAGCGTCGCCAGGCTGACCTCGCGTTGGAAACTCGCGGGCGGCACCAGGTTGATGCCCGGCAGCAGGCAGATGAGCGCCGCACCCGTCGAGATCCAACCCGGCGCGATGCCGTGCCAGCGATCCGTTATCCACAGGACCAGGCAGCCGCACAACAGAAACAGCAGCCGGCGCCCGTCCCGGGACAAGGGCGCGCGATCGACGGCGCGTGCGCGCTGCGCAGCCAGCGTTGCCGGAAACAACCGGCACACCAGCGCCCACAGCACCACGGCCTTGAGCGCGCCATTCACCGGAAAGTTGAACAGCAGATATTGCCCGTAGGTGATCTGCACGCCGTACAGGGTATCGGCGGCGCCGAGCAGCACCGCGTTGGGCAGATTGGCCGGCAGAATGGTCGCCGGTATCACGTAACCGCATACGGCGCTCGCCACCACCATGCCCGTGCGACCGCGCGCGCCGGCATTGAAGCCGAGGTGCTCGGACAACGCCACCACGATGGGCATGAGGATGACGGCCCGCGCCATGGCGGACGGCACCAGAAAACCGAGCAGCAGGTTGCCGATGACGACCGCGGCAATGACGCTCGGGTAGCTGGTGGCGATTCGGTCCACGACACGGGAGGCGAGCCAACTTCCGAGCCCGGTGCGCTGCACCGCAACGCCCAGCACCAATCCGCCAAACACCAGCCACAGGGCACTGGAGAGAAATCCCGAGAGCACGACCTCGTGGGGCGCCACCGATGCGACGATGGCCAGCACGAAGAACATCACCGCGACCAGATGCTCCGGGAGCGCACCGGTGGCCCACATGCCGATGGTGAGAACAGTCAGCCCGGCGGCAACGGACATCGGTCCGTGGCCGGCCAGGGCGAACCCCGAACTCGTGGCGAGCGTCGCGGCCACGATCACGGCGCCGCGCAATCTGGCCGAGGGCACCATTACGGTGCGGGATCAACCAGGTCGAGTCGAGGCAAATCGCGGGCCGCGTGAGTCACGATCGACCGGCGCCGCGGTTTCGAGGCCCGCATGAGGCACCCGGCCGCCGTTGCCGTGAGTCGCGCAATGCATGGGGCCGCGATTGTAGCAAACGACGGCCGCGGGCACGCCCGGGCCGAGGATGGGCGAGCCGACCACCGACCCCGCAGCGCCATTCCCGGCGACGAGCGCCCCGAGGCGCGACCATGGCGGTCCGCGCGTGCTCTCGTCGCAGGCGCTCGCGAGCTGCCCGCCGGCGCGCGCTGTCGCCAATCGTCACCGCCGGGTCGGGTGGCGCGAAAACTGGTCCGAATCGGCGAATGGGTACACATCATCGCGGGGTCGCAGGACTATAATCCGGTGTCATGGAGATCCCGGGTTACGAGGTAAAGCGCACCATTGGCCGGGGCGGAATGGCGACCGTATTTCTCGCCATCCAGCAGTCTCTGGATCGCGAGGTGGTTCTCAAATGCCTCGACACCACCCATGACGAGAGCGGCGACTTCTTCGAGCGTTTCCTCAAGGAAGGCCGCATCATCGCCTCCCTTCGCCATCCCCATATCGTCACCATCTTCGACATCGGCACCGCCGACGAGATGGTCTACATCGCCATGGAGTACGTCGACGGGGGTGATTTGCGCGCCAAGATCGAAAACCGCCTGGCGCCGGTGCGCGGGCTGGAGGTGGTCAACAAGGTCGGACAGGCCCTGGAGTACGCCCACAAGAAAGGCATCGTCCACCGCGACGTGAAACCGGCGAACATTCTCTTTCACAGCGACGGTACACCGCTTCTCAGCGACTTCGGCATCGCCAAGGATTTTTCCGTCGACAACGAGCTGACCAGCACCGGAACGATTCTGGGCAGCCCCTTCTATATGAGTCCGGAGCAGGCCGAGGGACTACCCGTCGACGGCCGCACGGACATCTACAGCCTGGGCGTCATCTTCTACGAGATGCTGACCGGGCAGAAGCCCTACGAGGGCGATTCAGCCATCAAGGTCATCATGCAGCATATCCAGTCGCCGGTCCCGCAGCTGCCGCCGGAGCTGGATCAGTTTCAGCCGCTGCTCGAGCGGCTCATGGCCAAGGATCGCGACCAGCGCATCAGCGACGCCACCGAGCTGCTCGAGGAGGTCGCTTCAGTACGCGAGGAAGTGGAAGGCAAGAAGGGGCGCGGCATGATGACGCTGCACACCCTAAAGCTGCCGCTTTCCACCCGGGCCATGCGCGCGCGCCGTGATGCGGTCACGGGACGCGGCTCGAAGACGCTGCGCCTCCTGGCCCTCATCGGCGTGATGGCCGTGGTCCTCGGCGGACTCGGCGCCTACATCGTCGCCCAGATCAACAAGCCTCCGGCGTTGCTGGTGCGCACGCCGCCGCCGATTCCGCCACCGGCGGCGAACGCAGGCGGCGCGGCGACGGGAACCCGCCCCGAGAACGGCGGCCCCATCGACAAACAGCAGGCCGCCAGGGCGCTCGAGTGGCTGGCGCGAAACAGCTTGCGACAGGACCGGCTGATGTCACCGCCGGCGGACAACGCCCACTACTATTTCAGCCGTCTTCTGGAGCTGAACCCGGACAACGAAGCCGCCAGGCAGGGCTTCTCCGCCATCGCCGAGCGCTTCGTGGTGCTCGCCGAAGAGGAGTTCTCGCGCAGGAATTACGGCAAGGCACAGGCCTATATCACGCTGGGGCTGCAGGTCGAGCCCGAAAACCGGGGACTCGCAACCCTGCGTTCAATGATCGAAACCCGTGAGAAGACCTTTCTCGAAAGCGTCGCCGACTATTTCAAGTCAAGTTGAGCGAATGCGGCCAGGGTCGGGATTGCCCGAGCAAGGATCCCTGGCTGGGGGCGCCCGATAGTGCGGTTGGTGGTGGTGATGGCTCAGTAGTTCGTCGCGCCGGGCGCCGGCCCCTCGACGCTGCCCGGAACATTGGCGCGATCGAATTCGGCAATGATGGCTTTGAGGCGGCGCACGTCCTCGGCGTCCAGAGATTCCGGCAGAATTTCCGGCGGCGCCCCATCGGTGCTCTTCTGCTCGGCCTGGACCCGCTCTCTCTCCGCGGCGCGACGCGCCTGCTCCCGGCGGGTCTCCTCGACCCTGGCGGCACGCTCCAGGCGCTTGATGGCCTGAATCTGCTGCTCCTCCTGAAGCGCCCTGAAGGCCAGCTCGCGCATGCTCCTGCTGTCCTCTGCGGAGAGCTGGATATAGGTATCGTCGACCAGCCTACCGCCGTCGTAGACCCGCACCCGGGGTCCACCCTCGGGGCTGCGGTACCAGGCGGGCGGCACGCCGGAGAATTGAACGGACTTGCTGGTGGGATCCTGCCACTGATACATGCGCGCGCCGGCGGCCGTGGAGACGAGCAGCAGCAAGACAATCAGCAGTCGGTTCATGAGCGCCGCGTCCGGTACGAGCTTTCGGGACAGGCTTGAAATTATAGCACCGGCAGCCCCGGGCCCCTGTCGACCGGAGCACGCTTCGTCGCGCCCGCGGCCGACCCGAGCGACCGATCCCGGGACTCGAACAGCAACAGAAAATCGTTCAGGAACTGCATTCCCCGGCGGGTCGGGCGGATGACCCCGTCGCAGCGCTCGATGAGGCCACGCGCCACGCCCTGCGCCAGCTCCGACGCGATGGCGCCCGGCGAAATCCCGGTACGCGCTTCGAACAGCGCCTCGGAGAATCCTTGCGGCAAACGGGCGGCGTTCAGCATGAACTCGAGCGGCAAATCCGCCCCCGGCACCACCCAGCGCCGCGCCGCGTGATCGCCCCCGCCCCGACAGCTCATGTAGCGGCGCGGGTGGCGGTGCTTGACACTGCGCTCGACAATCCCGCCCTCGGTGAGCTTGCCGTGGGCGCCGGCACCGATGCCCAGATAGTCACCGAAACGCCAGTAGTTGAGATTGTGCCGGCACTCGGCGCCGGGCCTGGCATGGGCGGAGATCTCGTAATGGCGCAGGCCTGCGGCTTCGATGAGCGCAACGCACTGCGTCTGCATGTGCCACATCGTATCCTCGTCGGGACGCGACGGCGGGAAACGGTGAAAGAGCGTGTTCGGCTCGATGGTCAGCTCGTAGTGAGACAGATGGCCCACACCGTGGGCCAAAGCCTGTTCGACGTCGGCGATGGCTGCCTGCAGAGACTGTCCTGGAAGGCCGAACATCAAATCGACGTTGATGCGCTCGAAGTCGGCGGCCTGCGCCATGTCAACGGCCCGGTGCGCGGCACGTGCATCGTGGACGCGGCCGATGCGCGCGAGTGCCCCATCGTCGAAGCTCTGAACGCCGATGGAGAGTCGATTGACCCCGGCGTGCCGATAACCCGCGAAGCGATGCGCTTCGACACTGCCCGGATTGGCCTCCAGAGTGATTTCACAGTCGGCCGCGAGCGTGACGCGCGCTCGGATACCGGCGAGCAGCTCAGCGATGGCGGCGACGGAGAACAAGCTGGGCGTGCCGCCGCCGATGAACAGGCTCGCGATGCTGCGCACGTGGATGCGCGATGCGTCGTGGTCCAGGTCGGCCAGCAGCGCGTCGACATAAGCGCCCTCGGAAAAATTGTCACTGGCGTGCGAATTGAAGTCGCAGTAGGGACACTTGCGCTCGCACCAGGGCAAATGCACGTAGAGCGCGAGGGGCGGGACGTCGTGCGCAGCCGTCACGACGGCGTGAGGCGGGCCAGCAACGCCTGCATGGCCTTTGCCCGGTGGCTGATGCGGTTCTTGTCCCGCGGGGCGAGCTCCGCGGACGTGCAGCCGCGATCCTCGACGAAAAACACCGGATCGTAGCCGAATCCACCCTCGCCCTTCGGCGCGTGGGTGATGCGACCGCGCCAGATGCCTTCGCCCATTATCGGGCAGGCGTCCTCGGGGTGGTTCATGTAGACCATCACGCACACGAAACGCGCCCCGCGCCGCGCCTCGCAGACGTCGCGCATGTTGTCGAGCAAAAGAGCGAGGTTCTCCTCATCACTGGCATCGGCGCCGGCGTAGCGCGCCGATCGAATGCCCGGCGCGCCGTCCAGGGCGTCCACCATCAATCCGGAATCATCGGCGATGGCGGCGAGCCCGGACAGGCGCGCGGCATGGCGCGCCTTGATGATGGCATTCTCGATGAAGCACTCCCCGGTCTCTTCCACACTGGGGATGTCGAAGCGCGATTGCGGCACCAGCTCCATGTCACAGGGCGCGAGTAGCGCCTCGAGCTCGCGCAGCTTCCCCGCGTTGGCGCTCGCCAGCACCACCTGCCTGACCACGTTACGCCTCGAGCACGTTGCGTTGTGCCGCGAGCAGCGTCTCGACGCCCCCCTCGGCAAGCGTCAACATCGTATCGAGCTCATCGCGACGGAATGCGTGGCCCTCGGCGGTACCCTGGATCTCGACGAAGCCACCATTGTCGTTCATGACGACGTTGAGGTCCGTTTCGGCTTCGTAGTCTTCAGCATAGTCCAGATCCAGAACCGGCTTACCTCGAAAGATCCCCACCGAGACCGCCGCCACCTGGCCGTGAATGGGTGATGAGGAATCGACCTCTTGGCCAGTGCCATCGCGCAGGGCGTCCACGAGCGCCACGTAGGCCCCGGTGATCGCCGCGGTGCGTGTGCCGCCGTCGGCCTGAATCACGTCGCAGTCGAGCGTCACCGTGCGCTCGCCGAGAGCCGTCAGGTCGACCACGCTGCGCAGCGAGCGCCCGATCAGGCGCTGGATCTCGAGCGTGCGCCCGCCCTGGCGGCCGCGGGCCGCCTCGCGCGCGTTGCGTTCTCCGGTGGCCCGCGGAAGCATTCCGTATTCTGCCGTCACCCAGCCCTGGCTGCGGCCGCGCAGAAACGGCGGCACCCGGTCCTCGACGCTGGCGGTGCAGATGACGCGCGTATCACCGAAGCAAACGAGCACCGAACCTTCCGCGTGGCGTGTGTAGTGGCGTTCGATGGAAACGTCGCGCAGCTGGTCACTGGCTCTGCCGCTGGGGCGCATGATGGGATTCCTTCGGGCAAACAATCGGGCAGGCCATTATAGCTACCCGTTGGACTATCCGTCGGGCGATCCATGGGGTCGTCCGTCGGCTGGCGCGGCCGTCCGGCAGACACGCAACCCGCCGCCGGTTACCATTGCCGCACCATGATTCGAAGCATGACAGCCTTCGCTCGCAGCGAGCGCACCGAGAGCTGGGGCACGGCCTACTGGGAGCTGCGCTCGGTCAACAATCGTTACCTGGATGTGTCGCCACGCCTGCCCGAGGAAGCGCGGGCAATCGAAACCACCGTGCGTGAGCGGATTCGCGGGCGGCTCAGTCGCGGCAAGGTGGATTGCACGCTGCGCCTGAATCTCGATGGCGACAACGACACCGGACTCACGCTCAATTTGGATCTCGCCAAACGGATTGCCGAGGCCACCCGTGAAATCGACGCGCTGCTCCACGACCCGGCGCGGGTCAGCGCCGTCGACGTGCTCCGCTGGCCGGGCGTGGTGCGCACCCAGGCACCCGATGTCGACGCCCTGGGCAAAGCGGCCCTCGAGCTTCTCGACGAAGCCCTTGCCGAGCTCGTAACCACCCGCGAGCGCGAGGGCCAGCACATCCACGCGCTAATTGCACAGCGATGTGACGAGATGGGCACCATTGTCGCGGGTGTGCGCAAGCGACTTCCCGAAGTGCTCGAGATTTGCCGTCAGCGGCTGCGCGATCGGCTCGCCGAGCTCATCGAGCAGCTGGACGAGGAGCGCCTCGAGCAGGAAATGGCGATGCTCGCGCAGAAGACCGACGTGGCCGAGGAGCTGGATCGCCTCGACGCCCACTTGACCGAGGTCCGCCGCGTGATCGATAACGAGGAGCCCGCCGGTCGCCGCCTGGATTTTCTCATGCAGGAGCTCAATCGTGAGGCGAATACGCTCGGGTCGAAATCCATCGACACCGAGACCACGCGCGCGTCGGTTGAGCTCAAGGTGCTCATCGAGCAGATGCGCGAGCAGATCCAGAACGTGGAGTAAACAGCCCGGTGGCAAAGGCTGACAAGCCGGCAAAATCCGGTTCGACAGGCGGTGATCTCTATGTGATCAGCGCGCCCTCGGGCGCCGGAAAGACCAGTCTCGTCGCCGCGCTGCAAACCTCGGAGCCGGGATTGCGCGTCTCGATCTCGCATACCACGCGCCCGCGACGCGACGACGAAAGCGACGGCGTCAGCTATCACTTCGTGAGCGAGGAGGAATTCGTCGCCATGATCGACGCGGACGCCTTTCTAGAGCACGCACGCGTATTCGACCGCCGTTACGGTACTGCCCGGGATTCGGTTCAGAAATTCATGTCCGCGGGCGACGACGTGATACTCGAGATCGACTGGCAGGGCGCGCGCCAGGTGCGCGAGCGCTACCCGGACTGCATTGGCATTTTCATTCTGCCGCCCTCCCGGGAAAGCCTTGCCGCGCGGTTGCGCGGGCGCGCCCAGGACTCCGACGAGGCCATTGCCAGGCGCATGCGCGATGCCGTGGCCGAGATGTCCCATTACCGGGAGTTCGACTATTTGGTCATCAATGACGACTTCGAGGTGGCGCTCGAGGACCTGCGCAGCATCGTGCGCGGCCGACGCCTGCGCCGCGAACGCCAGAGCGCCCTGCACCACAATCTGATAGCCACTCTGCTGGTATAATTCCAACGCCTTGGATAAACTTTCGTACTTTCGCCTGGCGAATTGGAGTTTTTACTGATGGCGCGCATCACCGTCGAAGACTGCATCGATAGGGTCACCAACCGATTCGAGCTGGTGCTCCTGGCTACCAAGAGGGCCCGGCAGATTACCCGTGGCTCGACACCGCTGGTCGAGGTCGAGAACGACAAGCCGACGGTGATCGCCCTTCGCGAGATTGCCGAAGGTAAAATCGACGCGGCGGCCCTCAACGAGATAGCCAACGAGGCCCTCGATGAGGAGGGCGCCGAGCCGATCGAAGCCGCAGGGGGCGAGTAACAAGTACTACCTCGCTCTTTCCCCGCCGGGCTTCTGACTCTGGAGGCCGCGTGTTTCTCATCAGCGATCTCTGTGGCCTCGCCGACACCTATCTCGAATCGGATCAGGTAAAGGAGATCTATCGCGCGTACCTGTTCGGTGCCGAAGCCCACGAGGGCCAGCACCGAGCCTCCGGTGAGCCCTATATCCACCACCCCATCGAGGTGGCCCGCATTCTGGCCGAGATGCGTCTCGACTACGAGACCATCGTCGCCGCCATCCTGCACGACGTGATCGAGGATACCGAAACGGCCAAGGGCCAGATTGCCGAGGAGTTCGGCAACGAGGTGGCCAACCTCGTCGACGGCGTCAGCAAGCTCACCCAGATCACTTTCACGAGCAAGGCGGAGTTTCAGGCGGAGAACTTCCGCAAGATGTTGCTCGCCATGGCCCGGGACATCCGGGTCATATTGGTCAAGCTCGCCGACCGCCTGCACAACATGCGCACCCTATCCGCACTCGCCCCGGAGAAGCGACGGCAGATCGCCCGGGAAACCCTCGAGATTTACGCGCCCATCGCCAACCGGCTGGGCTTGAACAGCATTCGTCAGGAGCTCGAGGATCTCGGATTTCAGTCACTGTATCCCATGCGTTATCGCGTCCTCGCCGCGGAAGTGCGCAAGGTTCGCGGCCACAGAAAGGCGGTGGTGCGCAAAATCGAGACTGCCATCAAGCGACGCCTGCGTCAGGAGGGCTTGAGCGGGAAGGTGGTTGGCCGCGAGAAGCACCTGTACAGCCTGTACAAGAAAATGCGCGACAAGGGCCTGTCGTTCAAAGAGGTGCTCGACGTGTACGCCTTTCGCATCACCGTGGAGACCGTCGACGATTGCTATCGGGTGCTCGGTGTGATGCACAATCTCTACAAGCCCGTGCCCGGCAAGTTCAAGGATTACATCGCATTGCCGAAGGCCAACGGTTATCAATCCCTTCACACTGTCCTGTTCGGTCCCTACCGCGCGCCGCTGGAGGTGCAGATTCGCACCAATGACATGCACGGAGTGGCCGAGTCCGGAATTGCCGCCCACTGGGGCTACAAATCCGGGAAAGCCGGCAGCCGCGCTGCCCAGGAGCGCGCGCGCCAGTGGATCAAGGAGCTTCTGGAAATGCAGACCGAAGCCGGCGACTCCATGGAGTTCATCGAGCACGTCAAGGTCGATCTGTTTCCCAAGGACGTCTACGTCTTCACGCCGGCCGGCGACATCATGGAGCTGCCCCGCGGAGCGACCGCCGTCGATCTCGCCTACGCGGTGCACACCGACGTCGGTAACACCTGTATCGCGGTGAAAATCGACGGCCGCTACGCGCCGCTGCGAAGCCAGCTTCTCACCGGGCAGAATGTCGAAGTGGTCACGGCGTCCTGGGGACGGCCGAACGCCAACTGGTTGACCTTCGTGGTCACCGGAAAGGCGCGTGCCGCGATTCGAAACTATCTCAAGAACCTGCGCTCCGAGGAGGCTGTGGAGCTCGGGCGCCGACTGCTCAACCAGGCGTTGGCCCCCGAATCCCTGACTCTGGACGATCTCGACGAGCAACGCATCGCCGCGCTGCTCAAAGAGCTCAAGCTCGAGACGCTCGACGAGCTGCTCGAGGACATCGGCCTCGGGCAACGTCCCGCGGCGCTCGTCACCCGGCGACTCACCCGCGTTGCCGATGATGCAAAGTCCGGATCGGATGTCCCGCGCAACAACCATCCCGTTTATATCAAGGGATCCGAAGGAATGGTCGTCAGTCTCGGCAAATGTTGTCATCCGATTCCGGGCGATCCGGTGCTCGGCTTCGTCAGCGCCGGTCGCGGCGTCGTGATTCACACCGCGGCTTGTCGCAACATCGCCGAATACGCCGACAAGCCCGACAAGTGGGTGGACGTCGAGTGGGAACCCACCATCGACGGCGAGTTTCCCGTCGAGGTGCGCGTGGATACCGCCAACCAGAAGGGCGTGCTCGCGACCGTAGCGGCCGCCATCGCCGAGATGGGCGCCAATATCGAAAACGTATCCATGGAAAACAGCGAGGGCAGTAACGCCACGCTCAACATCGTCATCGGCGTAACCGATCGCGTGCACCTCGCACACATCATCCGCCGCATTCGTAACATCAACGAGGTCACACGCATCATGCGCAAGGGAAGCTGAGTAGACGGAGGCCGTAGCCCACCACAAGGAATCTGCACATGAGCAAAACGATAATCAGTACGCCGAACGCGCCCGGCGCCATCGGCACCTATTCACAAGCAGTCAATGTCAACGGTACCGTCTATCTCTCCGGTCAGATTGCGCTCGACCCGCAGACCATGGAGCTGGTGCAGGGAACACGCGAGCAGATCGATCGCGTGTTCAGGAATCTTCGCGCGGTCGCCCAAGCCGCGGGCGGCGATTTGTCCCACATCGTCAAGCTGACCATCTACTTGAGCGATCTCGCGAACTTTCCTCTGGTCAACGAGGTCATGAGCACGTATTTCCACGAGCCCTACCCGGCCCGCGCCGCCATCGGGGTCGCCGCCCTACCAAAGGGCAGCGAGGTCGAGATCGAGGGGCTGATGGTGCTGGACACCTGATTCGCGCCGAAGGCGGCGTGAACGACGAGCAGAAGTCCGACAGAGTTGCCGTCACGGCGCTACGCGGCGTCGGGCCGCGCGTCGCCCAGCGACTGGCGGCGCTCGGAATCGAATCGCTGCAGGATCTGTTGTTTCATCTGCCGCTGCGCTATCAGGACCGCACCCGATTGAGCGCCATCGGCTCGCTGCGACCGGGCCAGGAAGCCGTCGTCTGCGGCGAAATCCAGATTACCCAGATTCAGTACGGCCGGCGCCGGTCCCTCATCTGCGTGATTCACGACGGCACCGGAAGCCTCAAATTGCGCTTCTTCTACTTCGGCCAGAGTCAGCACGAGCGCCTCGCCCGCGGTGAACGGATTGCGTGCTTCGGCGAGGTGCGCCGGGGGCCGAGGGGTCTCGAGATGGTGCATCCGGAGTACCGATTGCTCGACGAAGCCGAGGACGCGCCGGTGGAGGACCACCTGACACCCATCTACCCGAGCACCGAAGGTCTGAACCAGACCAAGTGGCGGCAGCTTACCGATGAGGCCCTGAAACGCGTTGCCGCCGACGCCACGCTTGCCGACTTCGTGCCGCGCGCGATTCTCGAACGCCACGGCTTTGCGCCCCTGGAAGAGTCGCTGCGCGCGGTGCATCGGCCACCATCGGGCAGCGACCCCGACGATCCGGACTCCGCCACCGGCCGCGGCCGCCGGCGATTGGCCTTCGACGAGCTGCTCGCCCAGCATCTCAGCCTGCGGCTGCTGCGTCGACGCCTGGACGCCGATGCGGCCGCGGCCATGCACAGCGACGGCCGCCTCCGCAGGCGTTTCATCGAGGCCCTGCCCTTCGCCCTCACCGGGGCCCAGCAACGCGTCATCGGGGAAATCAGCGCGGATCTGGAACGACATCATCCGATGCAGCGACTGGTGCAGGGTGACGTCGGCTCGGGAAAGACGGTCGTCGCGGCGGTGGCGGCATTGCAGGCCATCGAGGCCGGCCATCAGGTGGCGTTCATGGCCCCCACGGAATTGCTCGCCGAGCAGCACTTGGCGAGCTTTCTCGCGTGGCTCGCGCCCCTCGACGTTGCCCTGGCCTGGCTGTCGGGAAAGCTCAGCGCCAAAGCGCGGGAGACCGCGCTCGGCACCATCCAGAGCGGTCGACCGGTGCTGGTGGTCGGCACTCACGCGCTGTTCCAGGAGCAGGTGACCTTTCCCAATCTCGGCCTGGTCATCGTCGACGAGCAGCATCGCTTCGGTGTTCATCAACGACTGGCGCTGCGAGACAAGGGCCAGATTGACGACAAGCGACCCCATCAGCTGATCATGACCGCGACGCCGATCCCGCGCACACTCGCGATGGCGGTCTACGCCGATCTGGACACCTCGGTCATCGATGAGCTACCCCCCGGACGACAACCGATCGAGACCGCAGTGCTACCCGATGCACGACGCGCCGAAGTCGTCGCACGCATGCATGCCGCGTGCCGGGAGGGTCAGCAGGCCTATTGGGTGTGCACCCTCATCGAGGACTCCGAGGTGCTCGAGGCGCGCGCCGCCGAGGACACCCACCGCAAGCTCGCCGAGGCGCTGCCGGATCTGCGCGTGGGCCTCGTGCATGGGCGCATGAAATCGGCGGACAAGGAGCGGACGATGGCGGATTTCAAAGACGCACGGCTCGACGTGCTGGTGGCGACGACGGTGATCGAAGTCGGGGTCGACGTGCCCAACGCGAGCCTCATGATCATCGAGAACGCCGAACGCCTGGGGCTGTCTCAGCTGCACCAGCTGCGTGGCCGAGTCGGTCGAGGGGCACGTAAAAGCATCTGCGTGATGATGTACCAGCGGCCGCTGTCCGGACCCGCTCGGCAACGCCTCGACGTCCTGCGCGAAACCGGTGACGGCTTCAGAATCGCCGAGCGCGACCTGGAGCTTCGCGGTCCCGGCGACGTGCTGGGCACGCGTCAGACCGGACTCATGCAGCTGCGGATTGCCGATCTGGTGCGCGACCGGGCGCTGCTGCCCGCCGTTGCGCGGGCTGCCGAAGAGGTTCTGTCGCGGCATCCCGACTGCGCTGAGCCGCTGATCAGGCGCTGGATAGGGAATGCGATACACTACGCGGGTGTATGAGTCGCCAATTCCGCCGACACTGATCGACATCGGTTGAATCACGTTTCCGTGGACCGGTCCGCAAAGCTCGAGTTCCTCAAAGAGCGAGTACGCCAGTACGGCCTGCTCATGCGTGTCGATCGACCCATCGGCACGCTCTTGCTTTTGTGGCCGACCCTGTGGGCGCTGTGGATTGCCGGCGAGGGCAGGCCCGATTCCTTCGTGACACTGGTGTTCGTGCTCGGCGTCTTCGTGATGCGTTCGGCGGGCTGCGTGATCAACGACTATGCCGACCGCGAGCTGGACCCGCATGTCGCGCGCACGCGTACGCGACCGATTGCCGCCGGGCATGTGAGCCCGCGCGAGGCGTTGCTGCTCTTCGCTGTTCTGCTCTTGGTGGCGCTCGCGCTGGTGCTGACGCTCAATCGACTGACGCTGCTCTTGTCGCTTGCCGCCGTTCCTTTGGCGGCAACCTATCCATTCATGAAACGATTCACCTACTTGCCTCAGGTGCATCTCGGCGTCGCCTTCGGCTGGGCGGTCCCGATGGCGTTCGCGGCCGAGACAAACAGCATACCCCCGGTCGCGTGGTTGATTCTGATTGGTGTTGTGCTTTGGGCGGTTGCCTACGACACCATGTACGCCATGGTCGATCGCGAAGACGACATCTATGTAGGCGTCAAATCCACGGCGATACTATTCGGCGAGCTGGACCGACTGATGATCGGCATCATGCAGCTCTGCTTCTTCGTCGTCATGCTGCTGCTGGGGCATCAGCTGGAGCTCGGGCGTTATTATTATCTGAGCCTTGCGATCGCCGCAGGGCTCGCGCTCTATCAGCAGTATCTGATCCGCGGCCGCGAACCCGATGGGTGCTTCAAGGCTTTTCTGAACAACAACTGGCTGGGGGCGGTCATTTTCGTGGGGCTCATCGTGCACTACGCGAGCGCGGGCTAGTATGGTTCGATTGGCATCTCAGGCCGAGCGAAGCGAGGCCCGACATCGAGGCAAAGGGCGAATCTCTACTCGCCGCTCGCCGGCGCCGAGCTCGCCGCGGGTCCGCGCTCGGAGAACAACTCCCGGACCATGGCCAGCTTGACGCGCGCGGTCTGGTTTTCGGCATCGATTTCCAGCGCCTTCCCGTAGGCAATACCCGCCATGCGCGCATAGATGTCACCGAGATTCTCGTGCGCCGTGGCATAGTTCGGGCGATTACTGATGGCATGAATCAGCGAGTTTCGCGCCATGGCGTAGTCTCCCTTGGCCGCGTAGAGCACCGCCAGGTTGTTATAGGGTTCGGGAAGATCCGGGTAGTCTTCGGTAAGACCGAGGAAAACTTCCTCGGCATCCTCGGCCCGGCCCGCCTCGGCGAGCGCCAGGCCCTTCAAAAACCGCGCTTCGGCGTGCTTCGGATTCTCCTTCAGGAACGAGTTCAACCGCGGCAGCGCCTTCTCGTACTGAGCGTCTTTGAGGAGCTGCTTGATGCTGTCCAACGGATCGCCGGCAGCAACGGCCGGGATCGAGAGCAGCGCTGCAAGTCCTGCTGCAAGCACTCTGGACAGTATGGTATTCAATTATGTGGTCGCAACAATTCGAAGCAGCAAAGCAATGCGAATTCTAGCGCACTTGCAGCGGCGGGACACGCAGCATCGAAATCGGGCACCGTCGCATTACGCGGCCGGACCGGGTGATCTGCCGCGGGCTGCGGCATCTTCCGCGACCCCCGTTACCCCTTCTCCATCGCCTTCGGAGGCGTTCGTCTGCTGGCGAATCGCGTCCAGCATGTCGATGATTTTCGCGAATCCGAACAGCACGATGCCCCCGAGCAGGCCGGAGAAAAATGCTCCCAGGCAAAATGCGCGACCGATCTCGTTCTCGACGTAGAACGATCCGCCAAAAAACAGGATAGCGAGAATTATTGCAGCCCCGCCGAAGCCGTTCAGCACGATGCTGAGGCGAATCGGTCCGCGCGCGGATAGGTAGCTCATATCTTGATCGGACGTCTGGGCCATGTTGATCAGTGCCTCGCAAGGTCCATCGAAAGACTCGCGAGGATTTCCTCCACTGCCTCGCTGATAACACGGGTCGCTGCCGCGACGCTGCCTTCGGGTACGACTTTGCGCACAGCGTAGGTCTTTGTCCACACCAGGTCGCCGGCTTTGTGCTCTTTCAGTCCGAACTCGATCTCCACCAGAACACTCGATGAGTTTCCCACCATGTGCTCCAGCTTCTTTATCTCGCCGGTGAGCGTATACGTTGGCTCGATGCGAAGTCCGGTCTTGACCACCTGGTCCGCAATCTGCGCCGCTCTCAGATATTCTACGGTCGCCGTCTGCAGCATGCGGGTCGGAGGGTCGGACCACAGCTGATACTGGTACTGGTGCAGGACATTCGGATTGTCATGCTCGGTGAACACGATAGCACGATCCTCGAGCACGTCCTCGGCGTCGAAGCGGTCCACTTCCATGATGCCGGTCAGCCGGGGCGACTTGTACACGACCTCCGGCGCGCCGACGGTCAAGCGATGAAACCGGTCTGAAGGCACCGGCACCCCTTCTCCGCCGCATCCCGCAACAATGCTGCACACTGCCGCGACCGGCCATAGGTAGCGGCTATTCAACGGCGGCCCCCGCCGTCGGTCGCAGCCCGCCCAGCTCATCGGAGTTCTTGCTGGTACCTCTGAGAAGCACGGCGGGGTTGTTCCTGATGGTGCGGCTGAACTCGGAAAGATTACGGCTCGCGCCTTCGAGATTGTAGGTAATGGCATCCACCCGCTGAGACAAAGACCTCAGGGTGTGGCGTAGGTCGGTAACCGATTCTCGAAGTCCCGGGCGATTTTCATCGCTGATCGCCTTCAGTCCGTTGAGTAAGTCATCGAGTCTCTCGCGAGTGGAATGCAGATCCCCGGTCAGATCGGCGATGTTGTTGGCCGCCAACGCGACATTGTCCAGCGCATTCTGGATCTTCTTCGTGGTGCCCGGCGTCAAGACCTCCTTGACGCGTTCATCCAAAGTATGGCTGACGGTGGCGACATTGGCCGATGCACGTGAAAAATTATCGATCATTGCCGTGACGCGTTTCTGGGAATCCGGTCCCAGCAGGACACGAAAATCTTCACGGACCTCCTCGCTGAGCACCGCAAGGGTGACCGACGCTTGGAGGACATTGTCGACGACACCGTCGAGCTTGTCGGCATTTTCATCTGACAGCACCTTCGCGATGCTGTCGCTGGTCTGCTTCAGTGACGCGGACATCACTACGACTTCGTCGATGAGTTCGGGACCTCGGTCGGCAAGTGTTTTCGTGAACATGCCGAGGTCGCGCACGATGGCGCCGCCATCGTCGACGAGAATCCGGCCCACGGAATCGACGTAGCGATCGAGATTTGCGAGCAAGGGTTCGAGGCGGGTTTCGGTCAGGCGCTTGAGCGCATTTGCCGTGTCCGAAACCGCTGCGAATATGTCGGTCGCCGGCTCACCTTGAATGTAGTCTCCGGGCTCGAGATAGGTACCGCCCTCACCTGCGCGAATATCGATAGCAATGGCGGAGAGAAGACCCGATGACTTCATTCTCGCGACGCTATCGCTCGGAACGTTCCATTCTTTGAATCTGTCGGTAAGCGCCAATTCCAGGCGAAACACGAGCGACCCGTTTTCGAGCTCCGGTGAAATGTTCTCCACCTGACCCACGGGAAACCCCATATACATGACCTGACTTCCGAATTTGAGCCCGGTGACGTCGTCGTAGCTCGTATAATAGGTCTCCGTCCCGCCGGTGCGGCCGGTCAGCATGGCGACGCTGACGACAATGCCCACGAGCATCATGATCACGAAACAACCGACGATGATGTAGTTGATGCGATCGTTTTTCATAGGCTGAATTCGCTCGAAGTCTCGTCACTCATGGCGTCCACCGGTCAGACGGTGAAGATATGCTTCCGGATCGAGCTCCTCCTCCTCGACCCGGCGGTTGAGCAGATTCTGCACGCGCGGGTCGTCGCAGGCACGCACCTCGTCGACGGTGCCGATGATCAGAATTTTTCCCTTGTCGAGCACCGCGATGCGATCAGCAATTTTAAACGCGCTTTCGAGCTCGTGGGTAACAACAATGACCGTCATACCGAGGGCATCGCGCAATCGTAAAATTAAATCGTCTATGGCGCTCGCGACCACAGGGTCGAGCCCGGCGGACGGCTCGTCGCAGAACAGCAGCTTGGGATCCATGACAACCGCGCGTGCCAAGGCCGCGCGCTTTATCATGCCCCCTGAGAGCTCTGAGGGCATCAAATCCTCGAAGCCGGCCAGATCGACAACCTCCAGCTTCAATCGCGCCATAATGCGCATGGTCGACTCATCAAGGTCGGTATGCTCGCGCAACGGAAGCATGATGTTGTCGCCTACGCTCATGGAGCTGAATAACGCGCCTGATTGAAATGCGACGCCGGATTTTTTCCGCAGCTCATACATCTCGCTACGGCTGGCATTCACCAAATCCCGCCCAAGAATTCTAATAATGCCGCTTTGCGGGCGCTCCAGCGCCAGCATGTAGCGCAGTAAGGTGCTCTTGCCCGAGCCGCTGCCGCCCATGATAACGAGGACCTCGCCATCCTCGACACCGAGGGTGACGTCCTTCAGTATCTGTCTGTTGCCATAGAACGTATCGAGATGCTCGACCTCGATCACGTTCGGCGCGGTTGTGGACGCTGGATACATTTTCAACGGGTTACGATGAACACGAACAGCATGTCGGTAATTAATATTGCGGCGATTGCCTGCACCACGGATCGCGTCGTGGCGCGGCCAACTCCCTCGGCACCACCGGTCACATTGCCCCCATTTACGACCGCAACCAGTGTAATCAGTGCGGCGAAAATGACGCTTTTACTCAAACCGTGGGTCAGGTCGTCGACCGTAGTCAGATTGAACACCTCGTCGAAGTAAGCGCCGAGACTCATGCCGAGATCGATACCGACGTAAAGACCGGCGCCCAGGAGTCCGACAAAGTCCGCCCAGAAGGTCAATAGTGGCACCATCACCATCATCGCCACCAGAGACGGAGCAACGAGAAACCGCACTGGATTGATGCCCATGACGCGAAGCGCGTCGATCTCCTGATTGATATTCATCGTACCGAGTCGTGCAGCCAGAGCCGATCCTGAACGTCCCGCCACCAGGATACCGGTAATGAGCGGTGCGAATTCTCTGGTAATTGAAAGAGCGATACCGAGCGTGACGCGAGATTCGGCACCGAACAGGCGCAATGTGTGGATACCCTGTATAGCCAGCATGATTCCGATAGTCATGGAAAGAACCGTGACTATGGGTAGCGCGCGAATTCCAATCTGCATCATCTCGGACACGACGCTGGACATCCGCACAGGCTGTCGCCAACGTCGTCCCAGGGCGAGCCAGTAGAGACTCTCGAAGAACAGCGCGGCCGCGTAGCCGAATTCTTTCACCGCATCGACGGTGGCACGCCCGAAACTCTCGATCGAATCGAGCAGAGCGACGCCCGGAGCTGCTCGACGATCCTGCTCAGCCGCCATCGGCCAGGGCCTCGGTCACGCTCGTGTGAATGGCAAATACCTGGTCGAGCCGGGCAAGCTCCAGTACCCGCATCGCGGCCTCGCTGACGGCCACCAACGCGAACAATGTTCTGCCACGCCTGGCCGACTGATATGCCTCGACAAGGCTCGCAACACCGGAGCTGTCGATGTAGGAAACAGCCGACATCTCGACCAGGACTCCGCGCTTCGCGCCGACCGACTCCAGCAACACGGAGCGTACCTGGGGCGAACTTTCGAGATCGATATCACCGCTCAATGCAACAATCGTCGTGTCGCCTTCCGAGCGCACCTCATAAGCCATACCCGTCCCTCTATGTAATTCTTTTTACCAGTCGCAGGCAATTGCCCGTCCCATCCGGCGGCGTGAGAAAACTGCACTCGTCCACGCACTGCTGGATGAAATGCGTACCAAGACCGCCGGGCTTCACGTCATCCAGCGGGCGTGGCTTTATTGTGCTGACATCGACCGGGGCGGCGAAATCCAAAAGATGGATCGAAATGCAGTCGTCCTCGCGTCGGATGTCGACGACAATCTCACCGTCGGGATCCCCCCCGTAAGCATGCCTGATTATATTCTGACAGGCCTCGTCGACGGCCATGACCATCTGACTCACACATTCACCGGTGCAGCCGTTTGCGTCGCCAGCCTCCGTCACCATGGCCCTCACCAGCCGCAGAAATTCGGGCCGCGATGCGATACGCATTTGCGCGATCGGTGTGCCGGAAAAGGGAAAGTCGTCCCAGCGCCGGTGTGGAGAACCGGCGCCGTCGACGTTGCCACGATTGGATTTTCCGGACTTTGTACCCATTGGACCGTGCACCGGAGAAAAACGTCTGAGGGCAGGTCCGCGGCCGGTACGTATGCGGGCTGATGCGCCTGCAAACGGGCCCCGCCGCGTCTCCTTGCCCAGGGTATTGCTTACGGATCCGAGTTTTAAGCCTAGACCACTATGCATCCTTTGTGGACGATGGTAAACACTGCCGCCCAGCGTAATTGATGGACTCTCCGACGGTGTGCAGAGGATATCGGGAAATTCAGGGTGCCTGGCTCTCGCTCTCGGCTCGCTTTGCCCGGTACATCTCCGCGTCGGCATGCCGAAAGAGCGCGCTGACGCCGTCACCGTCCTTGGGATAAATGGCGATACCGGTACTCGCGCCAATCGTGAGAGTGCGGCCGTCGATGGAAAACGGCTCACCAATACTCTCGGTAATCTTTGCCGCGACCGCGTTCGCATCCGCAGCGTCGCTAATGGCCTCGAGTATGACGGCGAACTCGTCACCGCCCACCCGGGCCACCGTATCCACTTCCCGAACGGCGGAAACGAGGCGCTGCGCGACCACGCGCAGGAGGCGGTCTCCGATCTGGTGACCGTGCTCGTCGTTTACGGGCTTGAATCTGTTCAAATCAACAAACAACAGAGCCAGGGGTTTATTGTTGCGCCTCGCGCGAGCGATTCCGGAGTGCAGTCGGTCCATGAAAAGCCCCCTGTTGGGCAGATCGGTGAGGCTGTCGTGCTCGGCGCGATGAACAAGCTGCTGCTCTGAGGTCTTGCGGGCAGTAATGTCCTGAGAGTAGCCGAGCAATTTCGCCACCTCCCCGTTTGCATCCCGAACCGGGATCAGGCTCGAGCCGAAAACGCGCGCTCGGCCGTCGATAATTGCGGTAAATTCGAACTGACACACGCGCCCATCGGCAGCCTGAGCCAGCATGTCCGCTACGCGCCTCTGATCCCAGGGCGCGACGTAATCGAGATAGGCACGCCCGATGATTTCCTCGGCATACATGTTTCCGACCTGGCGCGCGCCCTCGGCATTGATGCTGAGGAACCGCCCGTCCGGGTCGATTTCATGGATACATACCGGTGCGCAGTCCACCAGCGAGCGCAGGCGGTTCTCATTGCTGCGAAGCACGTCCTCGGCCCGGCGCCGTTCGATCTCCGCTTCGACGCGGGCGGCAAACGTGCCCATCATGGACTCGATGAACGACGGGTCGGCAAGCGCGGACCCGTGTACGGCGCCCAGTAGTCCGGTGGAGATTCCGCTCGCGTCCACCAGTCTACGGCCGACGAAGCTCTCCGCACCCAACGTCGAGAGCATCTCATCGTCGGGAAACTCGTCACGCACACGCGCGGTGATGCTGAGACTACCCTGATCCAGGACCAGCTGGCCGACGCTGCCGCAAAGGCGAATGCGGAGCGAATTCGACAAATGACCGTGGCTCGCAAGCGCGATCAGATTAGCTTGATCGTGATCGAGGTAATCGAGCTCGGCAATGAAAACGTGCTCGACGCCGATCGCATCGCTCAGCAGGAGCACGAGAGAGCGGAAGAATTCATCCCCGACCACCGGCGACACGCCCGAGGCGACCTCTCGAACGGCCTCGTCGAGTCGAGCTTGCCCGCTGCTGCCGAGATACATACGTTCGCCGATATCTGACCGATCTGCGATCACCGGTGCCGTCGCATCAAGTGGCTTTTGCCTTCGACGATCCGGACCCTGCGCCCGAGGCGTGCAAAAGACACGTGCAACCGCACGTCGTCGATCAAACCTTATCCCCCAATCATGAGCCGGGCGTGTTCACGATGAGCCCTGACCCTGCCCCGATCGGCTGGCGATCGGCGTTCCGGCTTCGTGTTGTCGCGCAGGCCTGTTGCCGGAACGAACGCGCAGTGAAATTCTATCAGATCCGCGCTCTACGATGCACGGCGGGAATTGCGTTCTCATCGTCGGTCGACTCGGGCAGATTGCCCTGAGGCCGGGCAGCTCAGGACTTGTCGCCGGCGCGAACGTGACTCTGAAACTCCTCCAGAGAAACCCATCGGCCGTCGCGCTCGAATTCGATCATCGAGCAACCGTTCTCCGATCCGTAATCGTCGAGTGGCTCATGTCCGCGGTAGTTGCCGAGAATGTAACCGGAGAACTGCGCTTCGCCGGCATCGTTCAACATTCGAAAATGCTCGCCATGAATGATGACCGAATCGAACGGGGCGCGATTCGTCGATCCGCTCGGCCCAATCTTTCCTACCGCTTCACTACTATCGCCCAGAATCGTGTCGCGGGTGACAATCCACGTATAGTGCGTGTAGCGCTTGCCGCCCTCGGTCACGACGCCGACACACCCTGATGAGGCGCCCCCGGGCGAATGGTGCCGGCTGCAGGAGTCGAACCCGCGACCTGATGCTTACAAGGCAACTGCTCTACCAACTGAGCTAAGCCGGCCGGCAATGGGCCCATGGCGGCACCGTGGCCACACCCGCGTGCAGCACACCAGTCAAGTTTACGTCGCTCCGTCGATGACTCGATCATGGTCGGTCGAACCGAGCTACTGGGTGCCAGAACGGCCGGACACATCCGGGGCCTCCACCGAGGCGTTGTCCGGATGGGTATACTCCCGCCGTTGATCGGGCGAATTGTAGGTAATCGCGGAATCGCCCGCAATTGGCCCGTCGCCACAGTTCACCCGGCGAATCGTCAGGTCGGGAAACACCTGATCGAGCACGCCGACGGTCATCGGCTGGGTGGTGCTGGTGACGACATCGAACCAGGAAGCCACCACGGTACGATAGCGCGGCAGCACCGACGGCGTGAAGCCACGCTCTTCGAGCTGGGAAACCCGCCGTTGAAGAGACTCCTCCTGGCTATAAAGCCCGAGGGAGATGGCGTTGGCCATGTCGCCGCGGGGAATGACGTATATGTCGTCGATGTTCGCCGCCTGCATTTCCCGTACGCGTGCATCGGCGGCCTCGCGCGTCGCGAGCGGCGGCAGGAATACCCAGGTGCTGACGACCTCGCGCCGCTCGTCGGTGCGCAGCGTCGCTTGGCTGCCCTGCGCGCTGAACCAGGCGCCAAGCGCCGAGATGTCATCCTCGTTCTGAAGCGGACCGAGCGTGTAACACTCGACATCCGGCGCGCGAGACGCCGGGGGCGCCTGCCCGGTGGACAATGCTGCCGTTTCCTCTTGCGGAGCCGGATCTCCGTCGGAAACCTGAGGGTACGGCGCCGCCCCCAACGTCTGCAGGGGAGCGGCGGTGCGCTGGCGCAGCACGCCGCGTTCGAGCTCGCTCACGAGCAGCAGCCGATTGACCATTGCCGACGCGGTCGCGGGCGGCTCGGGATCGACGACGATCTCCACTTGCCGGTCCCGGCCGAGCTGCCATGCGAAGAAGGCGCCGTTCATCAACACGAGACACACGATTACCCACTTCACATCCGATCTCCGGCCGCCTCGGCGCAGGACTTCAGTCACACCCTCGTGGCCGCCACTTTGCTGCGTCAAGTATACAAGCGAAGTGACGAAGGCGACGGCCACTCGGTGCCGACAAGTACATCAGGTGGCCGGCCGCAGACTGACGTCACCCGAAAGCACCGGCTCGCACCGACCATCGATCTCGAGCAAAAGCGCCCCCGCAGCATCCACGCCCCTCGCCGTTCCGGTTCGCCTGCTTGAACCGCTGCGCAGCTCGACCGAGCGATCGCGAAGGGCATCGAGGGTATCCCAGGCGCCGCGAAAGGCCTCGAACCCCACCGCGGCGAACTGCACATGCGCGGCGAGCACCTCGGCGAGCACACGAGAGGCGAGCCTGTTACGCCCCGGATGCACGTCGTGGGAACCGAGATCGGTCCATGGCTGGTCGATACCTGCACCGGCCCTATCGGGCATGTCGACGTTGATGCCGATACCCGTGACGACGCGGCTCGGTCCGGAGTGTCCGCCCTCGGTCTCCACGAGAATTCCGCCAAGCTTGCATCCGTCGAGCAGGATGTCGTTGGGCCACTTGAGCGCGATGCCGGACACATCGATCGACCTCAACGCACGCGCCACCGCGACGCCCGTGGCGAGGCTCAATCCCTGCAACGATTGCGCCGTCGCATCGCGCTCGTACAGCAGCGACAGATAAAGGTTCGCGCCGAAGGGTGATACCCAGCCGCGACCCCGGCGCCCGCGACCGGCGCTCTGGGCCTCGGCCACGCAGGCATGGACGCCCGGTTCGGTGAATGCTGCGCCCTCCATCAGGAAGCGGTTGGTTGAGTCGATGACACCGAGCACCGCGAACGAACGCAGCGCGTCGCGCGCGGTGGCCGGCAGGCCGCTCAATATCCGCTCTTTGTCCAGTCGCTCGACCGGGCCTTGCCTCGCCATCAGAAGCGCGCCTCGAGCAGCTCGTCCAGCGTACGCGACAGTCTGGCGAGGTCCGCGGCTTTCGAAAGCCGGTGGTCACCGCCCTTGATGAGCTCCAAGGTGACGTCCTCGGATGCGAGCACACGCAACAGGCGGTGGGACTGCTGCCAGGGCACATCCCGATCGTCGGTGCCGTGCAGCAATCGCACGGGACACCCGAGCTCGATGCGTCCGTCGAGCACACAATGCCGACGGCCTTCCTCGATCAACGCGAGAGTCACGGGGCAACCAGATTGCGCATAATCGGAGGGCAGGTGAATTACTCCAACTCGCTCGAGCTCCGCCCGCTCCTCGGGCGGGAGCTGCCGCCAGATCAAATCTTCGGTGAAATCCGCCGCCGATGCGATTCCGACGAGGGCGACGGGAGGACACGACAGCGCGCCGGCAACCAGCACCATGATCCAGGCACCCATGCTGGAGCCGACGAGCAGCAGCGGGCCTTCGGTGCAGTGGGCGATGACGGCCAGAGCATCATCGCGCCAGCTTCCAATGGTGCCGTCGACGAATCGCCCGCTGGAATTACCATGTCCCTGATAGTCGAATCGCAGGTAAGCCTGACCGCGCGCCCGACAGTAGGCGTCCAGATGACTGGCCTTGGTGCCGGTCATGTCCGAGCTGAATCCGCCGAGAAATACCACCGTCGGCGATCGCCCTTCGACGCGCCGGTACGCGATGCGTGCGCCCTCCTCCCGCGTCCAGTAACGCAGCTGCGCTTCGTTCGGAGCCTGGGTCATGCCGGGCTTTACCTCGATACCAAACGGACAATGCGATACCGCGCATTGTATCGTGATGAGCAAGCTTCCATCAGTCGATCGACGCGCTCGGCTGGTTCAACCTTTGCCCTTTTCTTTCGGATCGTGGATCCTTGTGCGCGCTTCGGGCTTGGCAGGTAGCCGGCGCGCGAGAACGCACTAAACTAACCACGTGTACAGGGTTGTAGTACGAATGCGACTTCGCTAAGCGCTCCTCGTCTACACCCCCTCACCATTCTTCTGCGTTGAGGCGGGGGAGAGGGGATTCGACCTTTGGCGCACGTGTTGCACAATTACACACAGCTATTTTTTCGAGTGAAACGCAAGGGAACTACCGAATGGCGGCAACAGCACAAGACATTATGAAGATCAAAGGCGGCAAGAGAAGTCGAGCGAATATGGCGAGTAAGGCCGATCGCCACGTGCTCTATGAAGATTCCGTGCAATGCGTGGAGGCGGAGATCGATTTCGTCGATGAAACTTTCAAGAGACTCCGCAATCGCAAGGCCCGGCTGCTGCGCGAGGATTTCTGTGGTACTGCCAACACTTCCTGTGAGTGGGTGCGCCGGCGCAAGAGCAATCGCGCCATCGGAGTGGATCTGGATGCCGAGGTCCAGACGTGGGGACGCAAGCACCATCTGGCAAAGCTCGGCCAGGCCCAGGAGCGCGTGACGCTTCTGACCGAGAACGTGCTGGAAGTAAAGACGGAACCCGTCGATGTCGTCCTTGCAATGAACTTCAGCTACTGGATATTCAAGGAACGCAACCTGCTCAGACGGTACTATCGCAACGTGTACGACGGTCTGGTCGAGGACGGAGTGTTCTTCCTCGACGCCTACGGGGGTTCCGACGCCTACAGGGAGATGCGCGAGCGCACCAAGTACGACGACTTCACCTATATCTGGGATCAGGCCAGTTTCGATCCCATCACCGGCGACATGCTGTGCAAGATTCATTTCAGCTTTCCCGACGGCTCGCGCATGAAAAACGCGTTTACCTACGATTGGCGTTTGTGGACGCTGCCCGAGATTCGCGAAGTTCTGCTCGAGGCAGGCTTCAAGCGCGTCACCGTCTACTGGCAGGGTGACGACGAGGATAGCGACGAGGGCAACGGCGAGTTCGAGCCCGCCGAGCGCGGCGAGGCCGACGATGCCTGGATCGTCTACATCACCGCCGAGAAATGATGTCCCGACCCGGCGCCCGGCGCGTCAGCGCGAGCGCCCGGGTAACAGCCATTCGAGCGAACGAAAGAGGCCCGCACCGACACCGAAGAACACCA
>JBFICP010000008.1:0-29222 GCA_041581935.1 Gammaproteobacteria bacterium
CGTCCCTCCTCCATCGCCACCATCGCCAGCAGGTTGAGAGCGTCGGGCTGCTCGGGATGCGATTCGAGGATATCGCGGTACGCCTGCTGCGCGGACTGGAGATCGCCGGCGCGATGCTGTGCGAGTGCCGCGGCGAAGAGCTGCGAAAGGTCGGCCGCCAATGTCCTCACCTTGTCCGGGCGACGCGGGCCACCCGTTGACGCATGCGGCGGCGCTCCGCCGCACACCCCGGCGCTCGGGCGCGATGCACGGCTGCCGCGGTCGGCGGGTCAGCCGCCGCCGAGCTTCGACCAGAGGTCGACCCGCAGCGGCAGCACCGGTGGTCGAATGGCGGGAACCTCCTGATCGTCCGCACGCCCCTCGCTCGGAGCCGCCTTGCCACGCCCCCGCGTAATCTCGTCCTTGATCCCCGAGACATCCTTGTAATAGCCCTCGATACAATCGATGAACGCATCGACATCGTCGTCGGAAAGCAACAGCCGTTCGTGCTCACCGGACATGACGTTCCAGTTGACGAGAATCTTGCGAATGGCGTCTCTGGAAAGCTGCCGATTGGCGCCGCCGTTGAGAAAGCCGATGGCCGCCATGCCCATGAAGGTGAATACCTCGGTAAGCGGAGGCAAAAACGGCTTGAGCGCGCTTTCGTCGGTGATCTTCGGGCCGGGTTCGTTGTGACTGCGATACTGGTAGCCGAATCGCACGGCGTAGAAGGCGTGCCGGAACCACTCCTCGTAGGTGCCCTCGGGCAGCTCCCCTCCGCAGTCGGGGCACGGATCCTGGCCATCCTCGCCACTGACGTAAAAAGTCCCGCACTGAAGGCAGAGAATAGGAGCCAGGGACAGCTGCTCTTCGTACAGCATCGTATCGAGCCTCGAGGAAAACCGACGCGCGCGCAGCACATCGCCATTTTGTCCGGGCAGACGGCGCGCCCGCCGACCATCCTATTGTAGACGGCCGGGCGAGCAAGGGGGGCCACCCTCGGACCATTCTGCCCAATTCTTTTGCCCGCTTTTAGGCCGCTTCGTTCTTAATCAGATGCACGTCGCGCTGCGGGAACGGGATGCTGATCCCCGCCTCGTCGAAGCGCTGCTTTACGTCCTCCGTAATCTGAAAGTACGCGTTCCAGTAATCGGCGGTGTTGACCCATGGGCGCACCGCGAAATTGACACTCGAGTCACCGAGCTCGAGAACACCGATGGTGGGCGCCGGGTCCGAGAGCACCAGCGGATTGCTGGTGATAATCTCCTCGAGAAGCGCCTTGGCCTTCTTGATATCGTCGTCGTAACCGCAGCCGAATTTCAAATCCACGCGCCGCTGATCCTTGGCCGAGTAGTTGACAATGGTGCCTGAGAGAATGCTGCCGTTGGGCACGTAGAGCTGCTTGTTGTCGGGGCTTTTCAGCTTGGTGCTGAAGATCAGAATTTCCTCGACCGAGCCTGAAACGCCCGCGGCATCGATAAAGTCGCCGACCTTGAACGGCCGGAAAATGATCAGCATCACGCCGGCGGCGAAGTTGGACAACGAACCCTGCAGCGCGAGACCTATGGCGAGACCGGCCGCGCCGATGACGGCGATGAACGAGGTGGTCTGAATGCCGAGCTGTGCCAGCACCGCGAGCACCACGAAGGCAAGCAATCCGGCGTAAACCAGATTCTCGACGAACTTCACCAGCATCGCATCGGTGCGCGCTCGGGTCATGGCCCGGCCGACGACCCGGGCAAGGATCCCCGAAAGCCATTTGCCGATGAGAAAGATGAGAATGGCCGCAACGACCTTGGGGCCATAATCGAGCGCCAAAGACTGTGCCATTTCGGCGTACTTGTTGACGTCGTCCATTTCCGGAATTCCCCCTATCAGGCGATTATCGTCAATTCGTCCCCGGCCATGGCGGGCATCCCCCCCGGCGCGGGAGGCGAGAACTTAGCGCATTTGCCCGACACCGGCAAAGACCGCGAGCTGTCGGTACCAGTCGGTAATAACGGCGAGGGAATAAGCGGCGTTGGCGGGACTCGGATTCGGGGTGACGAAGACCCGACAGCCGGCGATGGGCGGTTGCTCGCCCCAATCGCCCCCCGGAACCCGCTCTTCGCCGAATCGCAGATAGCCGTTGTAGGCCTGCTTGCCGTGAAACCAGGCGACCCTGGGGCGATGCTCGGCAAGTTTCGCGCGCAGCTCCGGGGCGAAGCGCTTGAAGTCCGCTGCCCGAAGCGCCGCTCCACCGGCACTCGGTCGTTTCACGACGTCGGTGAATCCGATGCCGTGCTCTGCGAAAAGCACGTCAATGGCACGCGCTCCCGGCTCGAGTCCGGGCGGCGCCAGACCCGAATCGAGCAGCGCCGGCCAGAAACGGTTGCGCGGATTGGCAAAGTAGAATCCGGCCTCGACGGATCGCAGCGACGGATTGAGGCCGATGGAAAGCAGGCACAGTCCTGGTCGCAGATAGTCCGCAAGCGTGTCCACGGTCGTGCGTTGATGGCGGCCCGAAGTCGATCGGGCGGCGATCAGATTGCCTTGACGATCTCCTCGACCATCTTTTTGGCATCGGCAAACAGCATCATGGTGTTGTCGCGAAAGAACAGCTCGTTGTCGATGCCGGCGTAGCCGCTTGCGAGGCTGCGCTTGACGAACAGCACGGTACGGGATTTCTCCACATCCAGGACCGGCATCCCGAAAATCGGGCTCGACGGATCGTTCTTCGCAGCGGGGTTGGTGACGTCGTTCGCGCCGATGACGAAGGCCACGTCGGTTTGTGCAAACTCGCTGTTGATGTCCTCCAGCTCGAATACCTCGTCGTAGGGCACGTTCGCCTCCGCCAGCAGCACGTTCATGTGTCCCGGCATGCGTCCCGCGACCGGATGGATGGCGTACTTGATACTGACGCCGTTCTCCTTCAACTCGTCGACCATCTCGCGCAGCGCATGCTGTGCCTGCGCCACCGCCATTCCGTAGCCGGGGACGATGATAACGGAGCCGGCGTTCTTCATGATGAAGGCGGCGTCCTCGGCGCTGCCTTGCTTGACCGGTCGGGTCTCGGCATGTGCGCCGGCGGCGGCGCTCACCTCTCCGCCGAAGCCGCCGAGAATGACGCTGAAGAACGAGCGGTTCATGCCCTTGCACATGATGTAGGAAAGAATCGCACCGGAGGAACCGACCAGCGCGCCGGTGATAATCAGTGCGGTGTTCTCGAGCGTGAAGCCGATGCCCGCCGCCGCCCAGCCGGAATAGGAGTTGAGCATCGAGATAACCACGGGCATGTCGGCGCCGCCGATGGGAATGATGATGAGCACCCCGATGACGAAGGCGAGGATGGTGAGAGTCCAGAACGCGGTGTGGGATTCGCTGGCGCATAGCCAGACAATCAGCGCGACCATGGTGAGGCCAAGCAGCGCGTTCAACGGATGCTGTCCGGGGAAAACCACCGGAGCGCCGGACACCAGCCCCTGCAGCTTGGTGAAGGCGACTACAGAGCCGGTGAAGGTGATGGCGCCAATGGCAACACCCAGCGACATCTCAACCAGGCTCGCGACCTTGATGCTGCCGACGGCGCCGATGCCGTAGGCTTCCGGCGTGTACAGCGCCGACGCCGCCACCAGCACCGCCGCCATGCCGACCAGGCTGTGAAACGCGGCCACCAGCTGAGGCATGGCGGTCATGGGTATGCGCCGGGCGATGACGGCACCAATACCGCCGCCAATGCCGACGCCGGCAACGATCATCGCCCAGGTAAGCCCGTCGCGCACCCCCGCAAGGTAGAGCGTCACCACCACGGCGAGCGCCATGCCGGTCATGCCGAGCATGTTTCCGCGTCGAGAGGTTTCCGGCGACGAGAGCCCGCGCAGCGCCAGGATAAACAGCACCCCGGCGGCGAGGTACGCCAATGCCGCGAGATTGGCGGTCACGCGCCGTCCCTCTTGGTTTCTTTCTTCTTATACATGCCGAGCATGCGTTGAGTGACGAGAAAGCCTCCGAATATGTTCACCGACGCAAGCACCAGAGCGAGAAATCCGAGAATCTTGGAAACCAGGGCGTTGTCGCTGTTGGTGCCGGTGCTCAAATCCACCGCCACGGCGAGCAGCGCTCCGACGACGATGACCGACGAGATGGCATTGGTCACCGACATCAGCGGCGTGTGCAGCGCAGGCGTCACGCTCCAGACCACGTAATAGCCCACGAAGATGGCCAGCACGAATATCGAAAGACGAAATACGAACGGATCGATCTGCACCGCTTCCACTAGCTTTCTCCTGCCTTGTCGATGTTGCCGGTCAGCAGAGGATGAACGATCGACCCGTTACGAGTGAGCGCCGTGCCGGTTACAAGCTCGTCGTCCCAGTCGATGGTGATCGTGCCGCTTTCGGCGTCCACGAAGGGCGAAATGAAGTTGAACAGGTTGCGCGCATAGAGCGCCGATGCATCCACCGGCAGACGGCCCGGCACGTTGCGGTGCCCGAGGATGCGCACGCCGCCGTGCTCGACTATCTCGCCCGCCTCGGAGAGCTCGCAGTTGCCGCCCTGCTCGACGGCCAGGTCGACGACGATGGACCCGGGGCGCATGCTCTCGACCATGGCGCGCGTCACCAGCAGCGGTGCCGGTCGCCCGGGAATCAGCGCCGTGCAGATGACCATGTCCTGCTTCTTGAGGGTCTCCGCGACCAGCTCAGCCTGGCGGCGCTTGTAGTCTTCGCTCATTTCCTTGGCGTATCCGCCGGCGGTCTCCGCCTGCGCGGTTTCCTCGCTTTCGACCATGACGAACTTGGCGCCGAGGCTCTCCACCTGCTCCTTGGCCACCGGGCGCACGTCCGTGGCGCTCACGATGGCGCCGAGGCGCCGGGCGGTAGCGATGGCCTGCAGGCCGGCGACCCCTGCTCCGAGCACCATGACCCGGGCCGGTGCCACGGTACCCGCCGCGGTCATCATCATGGGCATGGCACGTTCGAACGCGGCCGCCGCATCGACGACGGCCTTGTAACCCGCCAGGTTCGATTGCGAGGACAGCACGTCCATCGATTGTGCGCGACTGATGCGCGGCAGCAGCTCCATGGCGAAGGCATCGACGCGACACTCGGCAACGTGCTCGATGTCGCCGCGGTCGCGGTGGGGCGCGAGCTGGCCAATCAGCAACGCACCGGCGCGCAATCGTGCGACGCAATCGCGGGGCGGGCGCTCAACGCTCAGGAAAACGTCGGCATCGGCGAGCACCGTGTCGGCGTCCGGGCCGATCTCGGCGCCGGCGCTGCGGAAGTCTTCGTCGGAGAAGTGTGCGCGCGCTCCGGCGCCTGCCTCCACGTGAACGGCGAGGCCGAGGCCCTTGAGTTTCTTCACCGATTCCGGCGACGCCGCAACGCGCGACTCCCACTGGCCGCGCTCTTTGATGATCGCAATTTTCATCCTGACTGGAAGAATCCGCCCCCGAACAGGCCGCGTATTATATCGTTCCCCGCTGGTTTCGCACGCGCCGGTTGGGCGTCGACTGCACTCAGCCCGGCCTAAAGGTGCGCGATGACGAGTGGCACATACATCTCGGCGGCGCTCGTGCCGCCGTGCACGCCGACGTGCACCGGACGCTCCGCCTCGCCCATGAGCCGGTCCCTGAGCACATAGTTGTCCTTCATGATCAGCGCATAATGACCGATTCGATCGACGAGCCGCGGGTGCGGCTCTCCGAGACCGAAGTATTCGCCGGCGAGCAGGTCGCCGCTCTCGACGGCCACGCAGCAATCGGCGAGCTCGCCGGCCACGTAGGACTCGAATACATCGCGCTTCGCCGGATCCACGTAGCAGAATGCCGCGCGGCCCTCGCCGCACAGCGGCAGCACCAGGGTCTCGGCAAGACGCGGATGGTCGGCGAGCTCGAGACGCGTCCGGGCCGTGGTATCGATGAAACCGTGATCGGCAGTCAGCACCACCGTGGCGCCGCTGCCGCGGCCGGATTCGAGGAACTCGGCGAAGCGCGCATCGATGTGTCGAAGGTGCTCGTTAGAACGTGCATGCGCGGCTCCAAAGCTGTGACACATGGCGTCGAGCTGGGGCCAGTAGGCGTACACGAAGCAGGACTCACGCGAGCTGACGATGTCGCGAACCGCCTCGAAGAATCCGTTGAGCGTGCGATAGCCGCGCACCTCCGCCTTGCCCCGAAACGCATTGGTATAGTGGCTGTCCACGAGATCGCGCCGCTGCACGATGAAGCAGCGTCGGTCGAGCGCATCGGCAAGCGGGCGACTCGCGAACAATCGGCGCGCATCGACGCCGGCCTTCGCCAGCGAGACGCCACCGGCGCGCGTCGTGAACGGCAGCGGCGCGGCCACCACGCCGATCTCGCGAAACCACATGTACCAGCCGGTCAGGGCGTGCTGTTGCGGCGCGAAACCGCTCATGAACGTGGTGATTGCGGTCGCCGTCGTCGACGGGAATACCGACGTCATGCGCCCGCGCAGATGCGCACACAGGGCGCCGTCGGCGACCGTGTCCAGCAGAAAATCGTGGCCCAGCCCGTCGATGACCATCAACACGAGCTTGCGGCAATCGGTGAACAGCTCCGCGGGCGCGAGCGAGTGCGGCGCGTAGTCGTCGACGGACCCGGGATTTCCGAGACCGGCGATGATGGAGCGCATCAGATTGACGATGCTGGCACCATGGTAGTCGGGAAGAATCATCGTAATTGGTCGACGTGCGCTCGGTGGTTTACAGTGCCCAGCTCTTGTGAGCATCTCGGGGAAGCGTGGTCGCGATGAACTCGGCATGTAAATGCGCAGCGTTGCTTGTTGCTCTGCTCGCGGTCGGACCCGTCGCGGCCAAGCCCGAGCACGGCCAGACGTTCAAGAACTGGACCGCCCGATGCGAGCAGGCGCCCGGCACGCGCGAGGAGCGCTGCTTCATCTTTCAGAATCTGGTGCTCAAGGAAAGCGGCCAGCGTCTGGTGCACGTCGCGGTCGGCTATCTGGCGGCCGACCGCCGGGCGGCGGCCGTCGTCACCCTGCCCTTGGGAATTTCGCTGCCACCCGGTGCCGCCATCAGCGTCGATGGCGGTGACGCCGTGGAACTCACCATCGAACGATGCGATTCGAACGGCTGCGTCGGCGCCGTCGCCCTGAGCGATTCGCTGATCGCGGCACTCAAACGCGGTCGCGAGGCGCGCGTCAGCTTTCACGACGGCACCCGCCGACGCATTGCGGTGCCGGTATCGCTGCTCGGTTTCACGGCGGGCTTCGAATCGCTCGATCGATGACGCGACCGCCGTGGGCAGGCGTCACGCGCCGGCGCGCGAGACCTTCACCTGTGGCGGATTGCGCAGTGTCTGATAGATGACGCAGTAGCGTTCGGTGAGCTTTTGAAGCGTATCGAGCTGGGCCTCATCGGCGTCGGTTTTTAGATCGAAGCTGAGCCGAATTTCGGTGAATCCCACCGGCGCGCCCTTGTCCACGCCGAGGGTGCCGCGAACGTCGAGGTCGCCTTCGGCGCGTACGGTTGCGCCGCGAAGTGGAATCGCGAGCGACGTAGCCACGGCTTTCAAGGTCACGCCGGCGCACGCCACGAGCGCCTCGAGCAACATGTCGCCGGAGCAGGCCGACAGGCCGTCGCCGCCGGTGGCGGGATGCAGGCCGGCTTCGACCATGGCCTTGCCGGTGCTGACCTTGCACGAGATGCTGGAGTCGCCGAGCCGCCCTTCGGCTTCGAGGGTGATCACGGCGGTCCGGGGATCCGATTGATAACGCTCCTTGAGCGGCGCCTGCAAGCGCCTCAGCTGCTCGACATTCATGAAACTACCTCGCGCCCGCGGATTCCATCGAGGACCCGACTCAAAGGGTCCCGGGATAGCCGCCACCATCGATGACGATGTTCTGTCCGTTGATGTAACCGGCGTGCGCGCTGCACAGAAAGGCGCACAGCGCACCGAATTCATCGGGACTGCCGTAGCGGCCCGCCGGGTTTGATTTCTTGCGCTCTTCGAACTCCTGCTCGAACTCCCGACCCGACTGCTCGGCGATATAACGTATCCCGGAACGCAGGCGATCGGTGTCGAAGGGACCGGGCAGGATGCCGTTGATGGTGACCCCCGCGCCTGCCACCTGCCGGGCAACGCCGGCAACGAAACCGGTCAGGCCGGCGCGCGCACCGTTGGAGAGCCCGAGCGTCGGGATGGGCGATTTCACCGAGCTCGAGGTGATGTTGACGATGCGCCCGAAACCGCGCGTGCACATGCTGTCGACGCTGGCCTTGATGAGCTCGATCGGTGTCAGCATATTGGCATTCAGCGCCGCCAGCCAATCCTCGCGGCCCCAGTCGCGAAAGTCCCCGGGCGGCGGACCACCGGCGTTGTTGACGAGGATGTCCAGTTCACCGGCCACCGAAAGCGCTTCGGCCCGCCCCGCCTCGCTGGTGATATCGCAGCACACCGTGCGCACCTCGCCGGAACCGAGCGCGCGCGCTTCCTCGGCCGCCGCCTCCAGAGTCTCGGGGGTGCGCCCGTTCATGGTCACGTGCACGCCCTCCGCCACCAGCGCCAGCGCGCAACCCTTGCCCAAACCCTTGCTGGACGCGCACACCAGCGCCCGTTTACCCGCTATTCCCAAATCCACCGCATCAACTCCTGCTGTCGCCGGCCCGCCGAGGCCGGCGGCCATTCTAACCGATACCACGCCGTTCCCGAGCCGGATTCATTGGCCCCTTTTAATTCCTCAATCGCGGCGTCTGTCGGGATCCTTTACATTTGTCGGGATGCCCGCTGTCGGCCCCTAACCTATTGAAATCCCTCGTAATAATGGCGTCACGCGCGGCTGCCGCTGTCGAACTTCCTTACACCGGCTGTCGCGATAACCCGACAGATCGTGGTAGACAATCGTAAGCCATTGATCGAACGTCGTTTTCTAAGACTGTGCACACTTTTTGCATCGCATGAACCGCTGCTGCTGAAAGGCCGAGAACATCATGCAGAGAATGCACAAGTACAACACTCACGACGGGGCGGTGTGTATCGCCAGCCACGGCGCGGCCGCCCGCTGCGCCCTCGGACTGCTGGTCGTCGTGGTGCTGCTGCTCTCGACACCGTAGCCCGCGTTCGTCACCCGTGTGGTTCGCGTGCGGCTGACGCGCGCCCATGGCCGATGGTCATCGCCAGCCGGTGATTCGATAACCCAGATCCCGAAGGCACTGCTCGACGAAGCCGCGCTCGACCGCATCCGGCTTGCCCGAGTCGAACAGGGCGCGGGTGAGCCCTGCGGCAGCCCCGCCGGCGGCACCGGCCGCCGCGCCCCTGCCCGCATTTCCGACCACCGCACCGACGGCCGCGCCCGTCGCCCCGCCGACGGCGGCACCCTTGGCGGTCCGGCCCGCAGCGCGTTGCGCCGGCTGCGGACCGGCACCGTGGCGCGCGGCGTAGTCGAAACACCAGTCGATATCCGCGCGCGCGGTTTCCTCGCCGACCGAGCGGTAGTGGGTGTTCGGGTACAGCACCGGACGCTGGCGCGCGCATCCGGCGGCGAGCACCACCTGAAGCCCGACCAGGATCAGCAGGAGGCTACGCGCGACGCGCGTAGTGGCTTTCAACATAATCGTCGACGATTCGGCGAAACTCCGCGGCAATATTGTCGCCCCGTAGGGTCACGGTCTTCTTGCCGTCAATGAATACCGGCGCCGCCGGTGATTCGCCGGTTCCCGGCAAGCTGATGCCGATATTGGCGTGCTTGCTCTCACCGGGACCGTTGACCACGCAGCCCATCACCGCCACCGACATGTCCTCGACGCCGGTATAGGCTTCCCGCCAGGCTGGCATGCTCTCGCGCAGATGGCTTTGGATGGAGTTGGCCAGCTCCTGGAAGAACGTGCTGGTGGTACGCCCGCAGCCGGGACAGGCTGTCACCAGCGGGGTGAAGGATCGCAGCCCCATGGTCTGCAGAATCTCCTGGGCCACGATCACCTCTCGGGTGCGATCGCCGCCGGGCTCCGGCGTCAGCGAGACCCGGATGGTGTCACCAATCCCCTGCTGCAACAGAATGCCCATCGCGGCGGTGGAAGCGACGATGCCCTTGGACCCCATGCCGGCCTCGGTGAGTCCGAGATGCAGCGCGTGGTCGCTTCGCCTGGCGAGCTCCGCGTACACGGCGATGAGATCCTGCACACCGCTCACCTTGCACGAAAGCACGATGCGATCCCGCGCGAGCCCCTGTGCCTCGGCCGCCTCTGCGCTGGAAAGCGCCGACACAACCAGCGCCTCGCGGGTCACGAGATGCGCATCGAGCGGATCGCTGCGCCGCGCGTTCTCGTCCATCATGCGGGTCAGAAGGTTCGCGTCCAGGCTGCCCCAGTTGACGCCGATGCGAACCGGCTTGTCGTACTCGATGGCCGCGGACACCATGGTCGCGAATTGCGTGTCGCGTTTTTTGCCGAATCCGACGTTGCCGGGGTTGATGCGGTATTTGGCCAGTGCCCGGGCGCAGTCGGGATAGTCGCCGAGCAACCGGTGACCGTTGTAGTGGAAGTCCCCGACCAGCGGAACCCCGCATCCCACGTCGTCGAGACGCGCGCGGATTTCGCCGACCGCGGCAGCGGCCTCCGGGGTATTGACCGTGATGCGCACCAGCTCCGATCCGGCCCGTGCCAGCGCTTCCGCCTGCTCGGCGGTCGCGGCGGCATCGGCGGTGTCGGTATTGGTCATCGATTGAACGACGATGGGCGCGCCGCCACCGATGGTGACCGGTCCGACTTGGACACCGACGCTGCGACGGCGCTCGAATGGAAGGGCAACGGACATCGACTGTGAATGCTCCGGGCTAAGCCGGTTGAGAGTCTAACGGGCACCTGTCGAGAGTCAAGGACGGCCGGGGTCGGAGGTCTTTCTGCGCCGCTGCAGCTGCGAGCCCGGGCGCGAACCCTGCGGGCACCGATGCGCGCGCAAGCGCGCCTTTACAGGGACTCGGCCGTGCGGTCCCGGTGACGGAAATAACGCAACAGCTCATCGGCTCGAGTCGCGCCCGACAACCCGTCCCGCAGCCCCCGCCAGCGGAGCAGGCTCATGCACGCCTGCTCCAGCGGGCGCCGCGGATAGGCGTGCCGGGTCGCGTAGTGAACGAATTTCAACACACGAAAGGCGTCGAGCCACTGAAAAAAGCGTTTTCTGAAGCGCTCCCGGCTGGCGGAGTTGGCGCGGATCTCGGCGTGCCTCGCGACGATGTCCTGGGTGTCCAGAAAATCGCCCATGCAACGTGACAGCGATGCGTGGTCCCGCCAGGCACCGGGCGGCACATCGTAGTAGCCGTTCACCCGGGCGATCAGCTCGGCGAGATCGCGAAATACACGGGCATCATAGGCGAGCCACGGTCGATCGGGATTCGAAATGTGCGCGTGCAGTGCACGCCCGGTGCCGAACGGTGTGCGTGTCGACGCACGCACCCCCGGCACCACCCGCGTCGCGTTGTTCTCACTGACGCCGCCGACAACCATCAGCTTGTTCAAGAAGTAGAAGTCCTCGCCGGCCTTGCGCCGATTCATACCCCCGTGACGTGCGTAGGCGTCCCCGCGAACCGCCATGCACGATCCGACCGTGTAGCACGCATGGGGAAAACCCGCGAACTGCAGACCGTGACGGTAGTAGCGCACAAACAACTCGTAGCGCGTGACCGCCCGGTAGAGTTCCTTCGCCAGTGGCCCGTCGAGATCGTGCTCGAAATAAATGCTGCAGGCACGGGTATCCGGGTGCGATTGGAAATGGCGCTCGAGCGCGGTCAGATAATTCTCATCGCACCGGCAGTCGGCGTCGAGACTGGCGATGATCCCGCGTGCATTGCCGGCTGCAACGAGGCGCGCATGCGCCTCGTCCATGCCGAGCCTGCGTGCCAAGCCCACGCCGGCGTGGCGAGCCGGCAGGCTCGGATAGTCGCGCACGCGAATTCGTAAGCGTGGCTCTTCGTGAGCCGCCTTCCAGGCGCGCACCGCATCGGTGGTTGCCCGGTTTCGCGCACGCAGCGCGTCGTCGTCATTCTCGCTGGCATTGACGACGAGCAGCACCTCGACCGCTGCGCGCGGCCGCGCGCAGCGTTGCAAGCTTTGCAGCGTCGAGACCGGATCAGGCTCGTCATGACACGGTATGACGACCACCAGCCCCAGCTCCGGATGCACGCTCGCGTCGGACAGCGGCGGGAAAAGTTGATGTTTCCCCGGGTATTCATTAGCGTGTCGCAGCCCGTTCGGCATGAGCGTCATTTATCGTCTGCGTCGATGAGCCGTAAATCCATCGATCTCCTCGTTGCCACGCACCCTGATTGGGTGCAGGCGGTGCTCGCGGATTTCGACGCCTTCATTCAGGACCACGCCAACTGCGAGCGCAAGGCTTCTGCGCTCGCCATGAGCCTGGTGGTGAAGCACCCGGATCGCACACGCATCATACCGACCCTCATCGCGCTCGCGCAGGAGGAGCTCGAGCACTTCCGCCAGGTCCATGCGCTGATGGTGGCGCGCGGGCTCGCACTCGTCAAAGACACCCAGGACGTCTATGTCAACCGGCTCGTGGCCTGCATGCGTCACGGGCGCGAGCCACGCCTGCTCGATCGGCTGCTGGTTTCATCGCTGATCGAGTGCCGCGGCGCGGAACGATTCGGCATCATCGCCAACGCGCTCCAGGATCCCGACCTCAGGAAATTCTATACATCGCTGTGGAAGGCCGAGACCAAGCACGGTCACCAGTTTGTCGACATGGCGCTCGCCTACTTCGACGCCGACACGGTGGGCGCGCGCCTGCGGGAGCTTGCCGAGCGGGAAGCCGAAATCGTGCAGGGGCTCGCGTGGCGGGCCTCGCTGCACTGAGGCTACCGAAGGCGGCCCGGTGCCGCCTGCCCGAGGCGTCCCGTGACGGCTGACGGGCGGGCGACACCGATATGGGCCGATTTGGGCCGATTTGGGCCGGCAACGGCTGAAACTTTATTTTTCCGGGGTATTGCAATAGTGTACCGATGACACTATCCTCTTAGTGTAGTAGATACACTAACCTATTGGAGAGCCCGGGACGTTCCCATGCCCTTCCCCACCGAAACCGGCCGCGCCGTGCTGACCACCAATATCGTGGTCTTCAGTCTGCGCGACGAGCAGCTCAAGCTGTTGCTGGTGCGGCGCCGTAACCCGCCGTTCCAGGGCTGCTGGTCGCTGCCCGGCGGCGTGGTCGGCGAGGACGAGGACATCGAGGCAAACGCCATGCGCAAGCTCGAAGAAGGCACCGGAGTCTCGGGGGTGTATCTGGAACAACTCTGCACCTTCGGCGATCCCGGCCGCGATCCGCGCGAGCGGGTCGTCTCGGTGGCCTACTACGCGCTGGTGCCGTCCGAGCGGTTGCGCCTGCGCACCGACGAGCACGGCGAAGAGGTCGCCTGGTTCGCCCTGCGCGGGCTGCCCGAGCTCGCCTTCGACCACGGCGAAATGGTCAGCGTGGCCCATCAGCGCCTCGCGGCCAAGCTCGAGTACTCCACCATCGCCTTTCAGTTCATGCCCGAGCGATTCACCCTGAGCGATCTTCAAAGCGTCTACGAGATGATCCTCAATCGTGACCTCGACAAGCGCAATTTCCGCAAGCGCATGCTGGCCATGGAGCAGATTCGGCAAACCGACGAGGTGCGCCGAAACGGCAGTCACCGTCCCGCGCGGCTGTACAGTGTCAACAACCCGCACGAAGTTCAAATTATCAAATGAGGGATCCTCTGATGAACGCGCCACTCTCCTTTCCCGTGCAGATTCCCGACGCCGCCACCGTGGCCCGAATTGCACCACATCTCGACGACGACGAGCGCGAGTCGTTGCGCGAACGGGCGAAGAAGCTTCTGCGCGATCAAGATGCCGTCCTGGTCGCGCACTACTACACGGATCCCGATTTGCAGATTCTCGCCGACGACACCGGTGGCCACGTCGCGGATTCTCTCGACATGGCACGATTCGGCCACGAGCACGACGCTTCCACGATCGTTGTGTGTGGCGTGCGCTTCATGGGTGAGACGGCGAAGATTCTGAACCCCGAGAAGCGCATCCTGATTCCGGTTATGGAGGCCAACTGCTCGCTGGATCTGGGTTGTCCCGCCGACGCCTTCGCCGAGCTCTGTGACGAGCATCCGGATCGAACCGTCGTCGTTTATGCCAATACCAGCGCCGCGGTGAAAGCGCGTGCCGATTGGATGGTGACTTCGGGAATCGCGCTCGACATCGTCGGACACCTGAAAGCGCGCGGAGAAAAAATTCTATGGGCGCCGGATCGCTTTCTCGGCGACTACATTCAACACAAAACGGGCGCCGACATGCTCATGTGGCAGGGTTCCTGCATCGTGCACGAAGCGTTCAAGGCCGATGCCTTGGAACGGCTGCACGAGAAGCACCCGAACGCCGCGGTGCTGGTGCATCCGGAATCGCCCCCTGGGGTGATCGCGCTCGCGGATGTGGTGGGTTCCACCAGCGCGCTCATCAAAGCCGTGCAGACATTGCCAAACGACACTTTTATTGTTGCGACCGATCGGGGCATCTTCCACAAGATGCGCGAGCTCGCACCGACGAAGAAGCTACTCGAAGCGCCGACCGCCGGTGAAGGCGCCACCTGCGAGAGCTGCGCCCACTGTCCGTGGATGGCCATGAACGGGTTGCGTACGCTGGTCGAGGTGCTGGAAACCGGCAAGAACGAGATCGTAATCGAAGAGTCTGTTCGCGCCCGTGCTTTGATTCCGGTGGAACGCATGCTGGACTTTGCCGACGCCAGGAAAGTCGCGATTGTCGGCAACGCCTGAGCGACGGCATCAGCGCATGCTCGTCCCGGCGTGCGCAATGCACTAGTCTTCCCGCAAGGCCCCGGCGGGAGAAATTCTCGCCATTCGGTACGCCGGGTAAATTCCTGCGACCAGGGCCGCTGCCACCGACAATCCCACGGCCTGCAACAGGATGAGCGGATCCACGTGCACGTCCATGCTCCAGCCGAATGCGCGCAGATTGATGACGAGGATCAGCAGCAACGCCATGATCACGCCGACCGGCAACGATAGCACGCCTGCAATCAGTCCCATGACACCGGTCTGTGTTTGCACCAGCTGCCAGACCTGCGCCGGAGTCAGCCCCTGGGCACGCAGCACGGCGACTTCCTTGGCGCGCTCGAGCTGAAGCGCCATGAGTGCGCTCAGTATGCCTACGAATGCGATGATGGTGGCAAGTGCGCGCAGCACCGCCGTGATCGTGAACGTTCGGTCGAATACATCCATGGATGCAGACTTGATGGCTCGGGTGTCGCGTACCACGAGCTGCTGTTCGCCCTGTATGGCGTCTGCAACGGCGTCACGCAGCGCAGACGTATCAACGTTGTCTGCCGCGTAAACACCGAGCGTCGAGACGTGCGGATCGTGCCAGTGGCGGTCGTAGGTTTGGCGCGCCATGACCACGGTGCCGTGCTCCGATCCGTAGTCCCGGAATACCGCCGCCACCGGGAACCCGCGCACGCCGCCGTCGGTCTGCAAGCGTAATCGATCGCCGGGCGCGAGCCGCGCCCGGCGCGCGAGCGATTCGCTCACGAGCACCGCCCCGCCGTCATCGAAAGCCGGCCAGGCTTGCGTTGCATCGCCCTCGAGAAGCTGAAACCCGGCATAGCTGCGGCGCGCCATTTGCAGCACCACGAGCTCGAGCGGTCTCGGTTCTTGGCCAATTTCGGCCACCACCGTGACGCCGCGACCGGCACTGATGTCGGCAATCCCGGCTACGGTGGCGATGCGCGCCACGACCTCCGGGTCAATGGCGCGCTCGCCCACGCCACCCGGCATCCCCACGTACATGTCGGCGCGCATGGTGAGATCAAGCCAGTGGGAGACACTGCGCCGAAAGCTGTCGACCATCACGCCGACGCCGACGGTCGCCGACAATGCCACCATGAGGGCCGCTATGGCGATCGCCGTGCGGCTCAGATTGGCGGCCACCCCGCGCAGCGCCAATCGGCCCAGCCACCCGCCCGACCAGGCAGCCAGGGGGCGCAGCACGGCGAGCAGGCCGAGGATCGCCGCCGGTGTGAGCAGCGCACACCCACCGACGAGTGCGAACAGCGCGGCGAAGCCGAGCCTCGGTGAATCACCGGGCAGCGCGATTAGCACCACGGCGAGCAGCAGCGCGGCCAAACCCGCAAGGCTTGCCCATGGCAGGCGCCGGCGCACGTGCGCCTCCACGAACGAGCGCGCCATGGCCGCGCGTGGCGCCACGCGCGTGGCTTCCAGCGCCGGTAACGCCGCCGCCACCAGCGCCGCCGCCAATCCCACCAGGGCGCCCTTGGCGAGAATGCCCGGAGTGATTGTCAGTGAGCGTACGCTGACGCGGAAATACAGGTCGTTGATGGTGCGGCTGACGAGTTCGATCAGTTGCTCGGCCAGCACGATTCCGAGTGCCAGTCCGGCGACCACGGCCACCAGCGCCACCAGTGCCGCTTCGCACAGAATCAGCGCGAAAATCTGCTTGCGGGTCACGCCGATGGCGCGCAGCGCACCGATGAGCTCGCGTCTCTGGACCACGGAAAAGGTCATCGTGTTGAAGACCAGAAACATGCCGACCAGAAGTGCCAACAACCCAAGCATGACCAGATTGAGGTTGAACGCGCCCGTCATGCGCTCGGCGAACTCCGAGCCGCTGCCGGTACGCTCGATCCTGACGCTCTCGGGCAGCCGCGCCGCGACGCGTGCGGCCTCGTCGGCCGTGGCAATCAGATCGATGCGGCTCAGACGTCCGACGCGATCGAGCAGCTCCTGGGCGGTGGCGATGTCTGTCACGATGACATCCGCGAGCGATGCGTCGTCGAGTCCGTCGTCAACGTCGAGCACCCCGGCCATCTCGATCGAGCGCCCACGGCCGTTGACGACGATGCTCACTCGCTCGCCGATGCCGATTCCGAGGCGCGCCGCGGTATCGGCGGAGACCAGCGCCGCACCGGAAGTCGTCAGCAGGCGCGTGAGGACGTCGCCGCGCGTGACTCTCGTGTGCGCGAGCCGCGGGCGAAACGGTGCCTCGGCGAACACGTCGACTCCGAGCACCTGCAACGCCGGGCCGTCGCCGGCCGAGGCGTAGCCTTCCACGACCGGCGCCGCACGCAGCGTCGGGATGTCGACGCGCAGGCGCGCGTAGAGTTGCTCGTCGATGCCCGAGGGTCCGCCCTCGATGCGGTGGGTCGTCGCACCGAGCACCGCCTGGTTCGAGAGCACGAAAGCCCGCCGCGCACTGTCGATGCACAGATCGATGGATACCACGACAGCGACGCCGAGTGCGATGCCGAGCAACGACAAGCCAAACTGCCATGGATGGCGCAGGCCGTAGCGGATGCTGGCCCGCCACAGGATCGCACTCACGGACGGGGCGCGACCGGCGCGCACGGCGAATTGGCGCCGATGCGTCCGTCCTCGATGCGCAGAACGCGCCCTGCCTGGCGGGCCGCCTCCTCGCTGTGGGTCACGATGATGAGTGTCTTGTCAGCGTCGCGGGTCATGCTCGAGAGCAACGCAAGCACCACTCGACCGGTCTCCACGTCGAGATTCCCCGTCGGCTCATCGGCGAGCACGATCTCCGGCTCGTGCACCAGCGCGCGAGCCACCGCGACGCGTTGCTGCTCGCCGCCGGAGAGACGATCGGGAAAGCTCTCCGCCCTGGACGCCAGATCCACCCGCGCGAGCATGGCTTCGACACGTTCGTGGGCCGCTTCCCGGGGCGTGCCGATGAGCTCGAGCGGCAGCATCAGATTTTCCGCCACGCTCAACGTCGGAATGAGATTGAAGAACTGGAACACGAAACCGACCGTGGAGCGCCGTTTCAACGTGCGTGCGCGCTCATCGAGAGCGGTGAGCTCGACGCCATCGAGCACGATCGAGCCGTTGTCGGGCACGTCGATACCGCTCACCAGATTCAGAAGCGTCGATTTTCCGGTGCCGCTGCGTCCCGTTACGGCGATGAATTCGCCTCGCCGCACCTCGAGGTTGATGTCCTCGAGAACGGTGCGCAGCGATTGCGCCTCGCGATAAGATTTGCTGACGTGGCGCAGCTCGAGCACGAGCGCGTTTGATGTACGCTGTCGATTCAGTTGCGCGCCCACACGAGCGTTCGATTGTTTGCGGGCATCGCATGGTCGGCCACCAGGAACATTCCCTGAGAGGCGGCGAGCTCCGCGACCGCCTCGAAATCGCGGATTCCCTTGCCCGGATCGGTGGCACGCAGCGATTGATCGAAACGCTCATTGCTCGAGCTCGTATACGCACCATCGTAGTTGAACGGCCCGTAAAGGACGAACACGCCGCCCGGCTCGAGCGCTCGCCCGATGCCTTCGAACATATTGATCACCGTCTGCCAATGCATGATGTGAGCGGTGTTTGCGCTGAACGCGGCTGCGAATTCGTGCACGGGCCAATTGCCATCGTCCACATCGAGTGCGAGTGGCGCCCGCGCATTTTCGATTCCATCGATCCACGCTTCGATGCTCGCGTGGTTCTGCGGCAGGTCACTCGTCTGCCAGATCAGCTGCGGCATTTGCGCGGCAAAGTAGGCCGCATGCTGGCCGGTGCCGCTACCGATCTCGAGCACGGTTTTCCGTTCGCAAAACAGCGGGCGCAGTATAGCGAGGATCGGCCCCTTATTGTTCTCGCACGCCTGGGAGAAAGCTTTCATTCCAGTGATTTCGCCACCGCGACAGCATATCCCTATTGTCGAGAGGCGTCGGCTTCGAAGTCAACCGACGTGTGATGAACGTCAGAACGGCCCCGGCAGGGTCACTTCCATAGCGATGGGGAGATGATCCGAATAACGCCAGCGCGGCACAAAGCTGCGCTCGATTCGAATCTCGGGAGTAACCAGTATGTGATCGATACGCCGCCGCGGTCGCCAGCTCGGAAATGTTCCGTGGCGATGAATCGGCGCGATGAGTCGCGTACCGCGCGTGAGCAGCCGCATTTCCTGGCTCGAGGGATCGCAGTTGAGATCACCCATGAAGATGACATGCTCGAACCGGTTGACCAGCTCCGCAAGGTAACCGATTTGACGCAGGCGCGTCGTCCGACCGAGGGCGAGATGAAGCACGAAGACTGCAATCGACCCGGAGTGTCCGCCGAGCTCGGCGACCAGCGCGCCACGCCCGGGCAGTCCCGGTAGACGGTGACGCGAGACACACACCGGTGGCAGGCGACTCAGAAGTCCGTTGCTGTGGCGGGCGAATCCTCCCAGACGCCGGTTCGTCTGGTCGAGCCAATAGGGAAAATTCGAGCGCCCGGCGAGGTATTCCGTCTGATTGGTATAGCCAGTGCGCAGGCTGCCTGCATCGCTTTCCTGAATGGCGACCACGTCGAAACCGCCCAGCCTACCGGCTATGTCGTCGAGATTGCGCCTTTTCGAATCGTGCGGCATAACGTGGCGCCAGCTGCGGGTGAGATAATGACCATAATGATGACAGGTCACGCCGGTCTGGATGTTGTAGCTCAGAAGGCGCAACCGGCGATCACGATGTGCTCGTTGAGGAGGCAAACTGTTGGAGCTCGCGCTGCCGGACGTAATCGTGGACATGTGGTCGCGCTACGAGCGGGAAGTGTGGATTGTGGGCGTGGCGTCGGCCGTCATGCTGCTCATATCGGCCATGCTGATTCCCGTCTTGATAGTGCGATTGCCCGCGGACTTCTATTCTGAGAACAATCACCGGCGACGCCTGTTCCAGGACCGGCCGCTCGTGCGAATCGTATTCCTGAGCGCGAAGAATCTGATCGGGGGCATCCTGCTCGTCGCCGGAATCGCGATGCTGGTGCTTCCCGGCCAGGGCATCCTCACCGTTCTGGCCGCTCTGGCGCTGCTCGATTTTCCGGGGAAACGCGCACTCGAGATGCGTATCCTGCACCGCCCTTCGGTGTTGAAGACCATCAACTGGCTACGGCGGCGCGGCGGGCGCGAACCACTCTCATTTTAATAATGCAGGGAAATGGCCCGTGTCTGAGCAAAAACCGGTTTGCGTTTATCTCGGCGAGGATTTGAAACGCTACGGCTTCGGCGACGGACATCCCTTCGGACCCGATCGCATGGACGTATTCTGGCGCGAGGTCTGTGATAGAGAGCTCGACACGGCGGTCTGCGTGTGCGCTCCGGTCACCGCGAGCCGCGCCGATATCACGCGATTTCACGAACACGACTACATCGAGCGCGTCGTTGCCCTGTCGGCCCTCGGCCACGGATATCTCGACCAGGGCGACACGCCCGTATTCAAAGGTATTTACGAGGCCGCCGCATTTGTCGTCGGCACGACCCTCGCCGCCTGCCGTCGCCTGATGGACGGCGAGTGCCGGCGCGTTTTCATCCCCATCGCCGGACTGCACCACGCGCGCCGCGACGCCGCGGCGGGATTCTGCGCCATGAACGATTGCGGCGTGGCCATCGAATGGCTGAAAAGCGAGCGCGGTCTCACCCGCATTGCCTATGTGGACATCGACGCCCATCACGGCGACGGCGTCTACTATGCCTTCGAGGCCGACCCGGTGCTCGCCTTTGCGGACCTTCACGAAGATGGGCGCTATCTCTACCCGGGCACCGGCCACGCATCGGAAAACGGCCGTGGAGAGGCCGCCGGCACCAAGCTCAATGTTCCGATGCCGCCGGATGCCGACGACCGGCAATTTTTCGATGCCTGGCAACGGGTCGAGGCGTTTGTCGATGCCGCGCGCCCGGAGTTCATCCTGTTCCAGTGCGGCGCAGACAGTCTTGCCGGCGATCCGATCACGCACCTGCGCTATTCCAGCGCCGCCCACGACCACGCCACCGCGAGCCTGTGTCGGCTCGCCGACCGACATTGCGACGGCCGCCTTCTCGCCATGGGTGGTGGTGGCTACAATCGCCGCAACCTCGCGCTCGCGTGGACCGCGGTGCTGGCAAGACTGGTAGCATGCACCTGAACGAACGCCGGAATGTCGGGCTTCGCTGCGCGCAGCCCGCCTTGCGGTTGCCGGTGGTGCGCGCGCAGGCCATGCCCCTCTAGGGAGCAGCAATTTAATGCGATGTCCGTTCTGCGCTGAGAAAGATACCCGGGTGGTGGATTCGCGCCTCACCGGCGAGGGCGACGAGGTGCGCAGGCGCCGCGAATGCAGCGTCTGCAAAGAGCGCTTCACGACCTATGAGAAGGTCGAGCTCAATCTGCCGCGGGTCGTGAAGCGCGATGGCAGCCGCGTTCCTTTCGACGAGGGTAGATTGCGTGGCGGCATGCTGCGCGCCCTCGAGAAGCGCCCCGTCGACAGCGAGCACGTCGAGCAAGCCATCGGACGCATCAAGCGCGCGCTCATGGCGGGCGGCGAACGCGAAGTGGCAACGCGCGCCATCGGCGAGCATGTCATGGCCGCGCTCGGCGATCTGGACCAGGTCGCCTACGTGCGTTTCGCATCGGTGTATCGCAGCTTTCAGGACGTCGAGGCCTTCAGGGAGGAAGTCGAGAGACTCGAGAGCGAGCCTTCACCGGAAGCCAAGCGCAGCCAGATTCCTCTGTTGCCCAACGAGTGAACGGTCCGCACCGCGAGCCGAGCATGCACAGCGATGACCCGCGCCACATGTCCCGCGCGCTCGAGCTCGCGCGCCGCGGACTCTATACCACCGATCCCAACCCGCGAGTCGGCTGCGTGCTGGTGCGCGCCGGTGAGGTGATCGCCGAGGGCTGGCACGCGCGCGCCGGCGAGGCCCACGCCGAGGTCAGCGCGCTTCGCGCCGCCGGCGAACGCGCACGGGGCGCAACCGCCTATGTGAGCCTCGAGCCTTGCTGTCATCAGGGACGCACCGGACCCTGCACCGAACAGCTGGTAGCGGCCGGCATCGCGCGCGTAGTGGTAGCCATGATCGATCCGGATCCGCGCACCTCGGGCCGCGGCCTGGCGGCCCTCGAGCGCGCCGGCATCGAAGTGTCGAGCGGCCTGCTCGAGGAAGAGGCCCGCGCGCTGAACCCGGGTTTCGTGGCGCGTCACACCCGCGGCCGGCCGTACGTGCGCATCAAGATGGCGGCGAGCCTCGACGGACGCACGGCCACGGCCGACGGCGAGAGCAAGTGGATCACCGGAGCGGCGGCGCGCCGCGACGTGCAGAATCTTCGCGCGCGCAGCTCCGCCATCCTCACCGGCAGCGGCACGGTGCTCGCCGACGATCCCGCGCTGACGGTGCGCGAGGTGCCGGCGGGAGAGGACCCGGACGGGTTGCGACAGCCGCTGCGCGTGGTGCTCGACCGGCGTCTGCGCACGCCCGCCAACGCGTCAATGCTGCGCCAGCCGGGCGCCACCCTCATCGCCACCACCAGCGATGACGGAGGGGCGCGCAAACGGCTCACCGATGCCGGGGCCGAGGTGCTTTCGCTGGCAAGCGACGCGCACGGCGGGCTCGTGTCGCTGATGACGACGCTGGCGGGGCGGGAAATCAACGAGGTGCTGGTCGAAGCTGGTGCGACCCTGGCCGGCGCCCTGCTGGAAGCCGCCGTGGTCGACGAGATCGTGCTCTATACCGCGCCGCTGCTGCTGGGAGACCGTGCGCGCGGATTGTTTCATCTTCCGCAAGTGCGCCGCCTGAGCCACGGCCTGGCACTCGACATCGTCGACGTGCGTGCCATCGGAGATGACTGGCGCACCACTGCGCGCCTGCGGCCTGCGTAGCCGCCCATCGGCGCCCGGGTTTCGCCTCGCCCGAACGTGATTGAGAGTTCTGTGGAGGCGGGCCTGCGCGCGAATGAGGCCTGGTTCGTACCCATGCGCGCCTTGGACAGACCGCGACCGATACGCGGGAAAAGCGTGCATAATCCGCCGCATGTTCACCGGAATCGTCGAGGCTGTCGGAGTGGTCGCTGCGCTCGAAGCGCACGGCGCTGACCGGCGCCTGCGTATCGACACGGGCATGCTCGCCGAGCGCGCCTTGAGCGTCGGCGAATCGATGTGCGTCGACGGCGTGTGTCTGACCGCGATCGATGCCACGTCATCGGGATTCCACGCCGACGTATCCGCCGAGACGCTCTCGCGCACGACCCTCGGCAACCTCGAGGTGGGCGATCGGGTCAACCTGGAACGCGCGCTCACCCCCGCGACCCCCCTCGGCGGCCACCTGGTCAGTGGCCACGTGGACGCTACCGGAAGCGTCATCGAGCGCCGCGACGATGCGCGCTCGGTGCGATTCACTTTCCAGGCGCCGCCGGAGCTCGCCCGCTACATCGCCGTCAAGGGTTCCATCTGCGTGGACGGTGTGAGCCTGACGATCAACGACGTCGCCAACGAGCGCTTCGGCGTCAACATCGTGCCGCACACGCTGCAAGTCACGACCCTCGGTGAATTCGCCCCCGGGCAACGGGTCAACCTGGAGGTCGACCTGATCGCCCGCTATCTGGATCGGCTTCTCGAAGCCCGCGGCATGGATGGAGCTTGACCGAACCGGTTACAATACGTTGTTTTACGGGCGGATTTTCGGGCGGGGTGCGGCATGGCGAAATACGACGTCCAGGTCAGCGACTATTCGATTGACGGCGCGCGCTTCGCCATCGTCGCCTCGCGCTTCAACACGGCCATCACCGATGCGCTGCTCGACGCGGCCGTCGCGGCCCTCGCCGAGCACGGTGTGCCCGACGATCACATCAGCGTCGTCCAGGTGCCCGGGGCATTCGAGATCCCCATTACCGCCAAACGCCTGGCCGCAACCGGACGCTACGAGGCCATCATCGCGCTAGGTGCGGTCATTCGCGGCGACACGCCGCACTTCGATTACGTCGCCGGCGAATGCGCCCGCGGCATCGGACGGGTCGCGCTCGCCGAGGACGTACCGGTGATATTCGGCATCCTGACCACCGACACCGATGCGCAGGCGCGCGCCCGCGCCGGTGGAGAACGCGGCAACAAAGGATCCGAGGCGGCGCTGGCCGGCCTCGAGATGGTGACGTTGCTGCGTCGTCTGGAGGATTGATGCCCGGCCACCCAAATACGCCGCGAAGCCGTGCACGCCGTGCGGCGCTGCAGGCACTCTACCAATGGCAAATGACGGCGGAAGCGCTCGATACCATCGCCTCGCAGTTTCGCAGCGGCAAGTCCTGGAAACGTATCGATGAGAACTTGTTCAACGCGCTCTTGAACGGGGTACCCGGGCACGTCGAGTCGCTCGACGAGCATCTCGCGCCGCTGCTCGACAGACCCATCGCGCAGGTCGACCCGGTAGAGCGTGCCATCCTGCGCATGGGCGCATTCGAGCTCACCGAGCGCCACGACGTTCCCTGGCGCGTGGTGATCAATGAATGCGTGGAGCTCGCGCGCGAGTTCGGAGCCGAGCAAAGCCACAGATACGTGAACGGGATTCTCGACAACCTGGCGCGTCGCACCCGCGAGGACGCGCGGCGGGCCGTATGAAGAGGAAGGGATGAGACCCCGAAACGGCAAGGTGACCTATCTCGACCTCGTGCTGGTCGCGTTCATCTTGGCCGCATTCCTGTTCGCCTCGCCATTTCACCTCGTCTGGATGACGCCGGAATTCCCCTGGTACGCGCCCTATGTGCTGTGGTTCTGCGTCATCGTCTTGACCGCAATCGTGCAGCGCTGGCGGGGCCGCAATGAGCTTTGAGCTCGGCCATCTTTTTTTCGCCGCAGTCGTCTACCTGCTGGTGCTGTTTTTCATCGCCTACGCAACCGAGCAGGGCTGGATCTCGCAGCGCGTTGCACGTCACCCCGTGACCTACGCCCTGTCGCTGGGGGTGTACGCGACTTCCTGGAGCTTCTACGGCAGCGTCGGCTTCGCGCAAACGCAGGGCTTCAATTTTCTGAGCATCTACGTCGGCGTCACCCTCGCTTTCATCCTGGCGCCGGTGCTGCTCGCGCCGATGCTGCGAATCGCCCGGGACTATCAGCTCACCTCGCTCGCCGACGTGCTGTCGTTCCGCTACCGCAGCCAGACCGCCGGGGTGCTGGTCACGCTGTTCATGTTGCTCGGCGCCTTTCCCTATATCGCCCTGCAGATTCTGGCCGTGACGGAGTCGGTCCAGATTCTCACCCAGGAGGCGACGCCGCAGGTTCTGGCACTGGGATTCTGCGTGACGCTCACGTTGTTCGCGATTCTCTTCGGTGCGCGCCACATCTCGCCGCGTGACAAGCACGAGGGCCTGGTGGTCGCCATCGCCTTCGAGTCCATGGTCAAGCTGGTGGCGCTGTGCGCCGTCGGGGTATTCGCCCTGTTCGGCGTGTTCGGCGGATTCGGCGGCCTCGACGACTGGCTGACGGTGAATCCGCAGGCGCTCGAAGCGCTGTACCGACCGGTGCGCGAGGGACCGTGGACCACGCTGCTGCTGTTGTCGTTCTGCGCTGCCTTTCTGCTGCCGCGCCAGTTCCACATGGCCTTCACGGAGAATATCGATGAGCGTACGTTGTGGTCGGCGTCGTGGATCTTCCCGCTTTTTCTGCTGCTGCTGAATCTGTTCATACCGGTCATCCTGTGGGCCGGCAGCGAGCTGAGCGCCACCACCAACGCGGACTTCTACGTGCTCGGCATCACCTTGAGCGGCGAGCACCGCGCGCTCACCGCGCTGGCTTTCATCGGCGGCATCTCCGCGGCCAGCGCCATGATGATCGTGACCTCGCTGGCGCTCGCCTCCATGTGCCTCAACCACCTGCTGCTGCCGGCGAGCTACCCGGACCCGGACGTGAACCTCTACAAGTGGCTGCTGTGGGGGCGACGAACGCTCATTGCGGTCATCATCCTGGCCGGCTACGGATTCTATCTGGTGCTCGAGCGCAACCAGGGTCTGGTGCAGCTCGGGCTCATCTCGTTCGTCGCCGTGGCCCAGTTCCTGCCGGGGGTGTTCGGCCTGCTGTTCTGGCCGCGCGCCACCCGGGCGGGCTTCATCACGGGCCTCATCGGCGGTGGCGTGGTGTGGACGCTGACGCTGCTGTTTCCGTTGCTCGAGCACTCCGGAATCGGCGGTGAGCTGCTCGCCATGCTGTCCATGCCGGCGGAGCCGGGGCGCGATCCCTGGTCGTACGCGACGCTCACCTCGCTCGCCGTCAACGGCGCGCTGTTTCTGGGCGTGTCGCTGCTCACGCGACCCAGCGACGAGGAGCGCGAAGCCGCGGACGCCTGCAGCCGCACGACCCTGCTGCCGCCCGGCGACACCATCGTCACGGCCTCATCGCCAGAGGAGTTCAAAGAGCGGCTGGCGCTCATCCTCGGCGATCAGGCTGCCAGCTTCGAAGTCGACCAGGCACTCGCGGATCTGGGCATGGACTACGAGCAGCGCGACGAGCGGGCCCTGAGGCAGCTGCGTGAACGCATCGAGCGAAACCTCTCCGGTCTCATGGGACCGATGCTGGCGCGCATGATCGTCGACGAGCGCCTGCAGACCGATTCCGGCGCGCGCACGGCGCTCGCCGACAACATCCGCTTCATCGAGGAGCGCATCGAGCACTCGCAGATGCGCTTCGAGGGCGCGGCCGCCGAGCTCGACCGCTTGCGGCGTTACCACCAGCAGACGCTTCGCGATCTGCCGCTCGGCGTGTGCGCCCTCGGTCCCGACCGCCAGGTGCTCACCTGGAATCTGGCCATGGAGCTGATCTCCGGCGTCGACCGCGGACGCTCCCGGGGTCTGACCGTCGAGCAGCTGCCCGCACCGTGGTCGGAGCTGATAAAAAGCTGCGTCGAAGGCGCTGACCAGCACCTGCACAAGATCGAGACCTCGGTCAACGGCCGTCGGCGCTGGTTCAACCTGCACAAGGCGGCCATCGAGGATCCGACGGCGCCCGGCGAGGCCGGCGGCGTGGTAATTCTGGTCGAGGACCTCACGGATCTGCAGAATCTCGAAAGCGAGCTGGCCCATAGCGAGCGGCTCGCCTCCATCGGCCGCCTGGCGGCCGGTGTCGCCCACGAGATCGGCAACCCCGTCACCGGCATCGCCTGTCTCGCCCAGAACCTGGAGAGCGAGACCGAGGACAGCGAGGTGCGCGCCACCAGCCAGCAGATCATCGACCAGACGAAACGCATATCGGAAATCGTTCAGACTCTGGTGGGATTCAGCCACGGCGGCTCGTTGGCCAGCGAGCCGCAGCAAATGGTCGTGCTCGCCGAGTGCGTCCAGGAAGCCGCCGATCTGGTGAGCTTGAGCCACGGCGCCCGCCAGGTGCAGATCCGAATCGACTGCCCGCCCGCCATCGTGCTGCCCGCCGACCGCACGCGGCTCATCCAGGTATTCGTCAACCTGCTCACCAACGCCTGCGACGCTTCCGAGCCCGGTGACGAGGTGCTGGTGCACGCGCGCATCGAGGGCGATGAAGGCATCATCGATGTCATCGATCACGGTGAAGGCATGCCCGAAGACCTGCTCGACCGGGTATTCGAGCCGTTCGTGACCACCAAGGGACCGCGCCATGGAACCGGGCTCGGGCTGCCGGTGGTTTACCGCATCGTGCAGGACCACGGCGGCCAGATCAGCATCGACAGTCGAGCCGGCCACGGAACCCGGGTGGAGCTGACCCTGCCGGGCGCGGGGCTGGCCGAGGAAACGACCGCTGCTTCGGTGTCCGCGTCGCGGGGAGCGCTGTCGTGAGTCGCATCATGATTGTCGAGGACGAGGCGGTCATCCGCTCGGCGCTGCGCCGGCTGCTGGAACGCCACGGCTATGAGGTTATCGAGGCCGCGACCATGGAGCAGGCGCGATCGCATCCCAGTGTCCAGGGGACGGATCTGATCATTGCCGACCTGCGGCTTCCGGGCGCGCCCGGCACCGACGCCATTCACATGCTCGACGACGTGCCGGTGCTCATCATGACCAGCTTCGCGAGCGTCCGATCGGCGGTGGAATCCATGAAGCGGGGCGCCGTGGACTACATCGCCAAGCCCTTCAACCACGACGAGATGCTCATGAGCGTCGAGCGCATCCTCGACGAGAATCGTATCCGCCGTCAGAACCGCGCGCTCAAGTCCGATATCGCCCGCACCTATCCGGTGGCCGGCATGGTAGGCAGCTCCGCGGCCATGCTGGAAGTTTTCGCGCGCATCGACAAGGTTGCGCCCACCGACGCCACCGTGCTCATCGCCGGCGAGTCCGGCACCGGAAAGGAGCTGGTGGCACGCGCGTTGCACGAGCGGAGCGGGCGCTCGAGCGCACCGATGATCAGCATGAACTGCGCGGCAATTCCGGCCAATCTGGTGGAGAGCGAGCTGTTTGGCCACGAGAAAGGATCGTTTACCGGCGCCGTCGGCTCCCAGGAGGGCGTGATCGAGGCGGCCGACGGCGGCACGCTGTTCCTCGACGAGATCGGCGAGCTGCCCCTGGAGGCCCAGGCGCGGCTGCTGCGCGTGCTCCAGGACGGCGAGATCCGCCGCGTGGGCGCGGCGCGCACCAAGCGTGTCGACGTACGCCTGCTGGCGGCGACCCATCGGGATCTGCCGAAGATGGTGGCCGAAGGTGCGTTTCGCGAGGACCTTTACTTCCGCCTGCACGTCATGGAGATCCAGCTGCCGCCGTTGCGCGCACGCGGCGACGATATCCCGGCGCTGGCGGAGGTGCTGCTGGCGAGGAGCTGCGAGCGCCTGCACAAGCCGCATCTCGAGCTCGATGCCGACGCCATGGCGGCGATGCAGGATTACCCCTGGCCGGGCAACGTGCGCGAGCTCGAGCACGCCATCGAGCGCGCGGTGATCCTGTGCGAGGGCGAGCGCATCACGCGCGAGCTGCTGGCGCTCAATGCCCCCGCCAATCACGATTCGGATGACGCCACGGCGCCGGCGGGGGAGAACGCCAGCGACCGCGCACGCACCGACCTTTCCCTCGAGGAATACTTCAAGGCCTTCGTCGAGAGCCACCAGCACGAGATGACCGAGACGCAGCTCGCCGAGCGCCTGGGGATCAGCCGCAAGGCCCTGTGGGAACGACGCCAACGTCTGGGGATCCCGCGACCCCGGTGAGATCCCCGCCGATGGCGCCGGCCGCCGACGCCTGCCGCGCCCACGGCCGCGTTTCCAATGACCCCACGGGCGGAGTTACTTCTCGTAACAGGTTATCCACAAGAGCTGCGATTCGAAACGGAAAATTCGTAATAACCCGCTGAATCGTAACGATTCCGTAACGGGGCACGATACTTGCACCAATCGTGGGAGGTCGTGGTCGGGGCGAGCCGAGGGGGTTTGAGCCGATCGTGCCCATGACGGTCCCGGGAAGCGTGTCGACGGAACGCCACCCGCCACGGGATCACTTGACCAATCGCCTACTATTGGGACCACTCTTGGGGGGACAACAATGA
>JBFICP010000009.1:0-28091 GCA_041581935.1 Gammaproteobacteria bacterium
CCCTCCAACCACCCGGCGGCGTGCAGCACGAAGTGTGCGCCGCCGAGCACCGTCGAGAGCATCGAGTCGGCGCTCTCGCAGGCGGCCTGATAGTCGGCAACCTTCGATGCGGTCAATGCGCCGCCACAGCGCAATGGAATTCCGAGACGACGCGCGAGCTGACCGATGACGAAGTTCGACATGACCGGCTCGGGCATGCCGAAGGTCGGGGCGCCCGACTTGAGGCTCATGGAAGACAGGAAGTTTCCGAGCACGAAGGGCGCGCCGGCGCACACCAGCTGCGCGAACGCGCAGCACATCATCGCCTCTGCGAGCGCTTGGGCGATGGACGCGGCGGTCGAGACCGGGCCCATCGCGCCGCTCAAGATGAACGGCACGACGACGATGCCCTGGTTCGCGCCGCAGTAGACGCGGATTGCCTGGGTGACGACCTTGTCGACCAGCAGCGGCGAGTTGGTGTTGACGTTACCCATGATGACGCAGTTCTGCGCCACCGTGTTCTCGCCGTGGAGAATACGCGCCATCGCCACCGAGTCCTCGGCACGGCTCATCTCGGTGATGGCGCCGAGATGAGGCTTGTCGGACCAGCGCATGTGCGCGTAGACCATATCCAGGTGACGCTTCGACACGGGGACGTCGCAGGGCTCGCAGATGACCAGCCCGCCGTGATGCAGAGCGGGTAGCATGTAGGAGAGCTTCACCAGCTCGATGAAATTTTCAATCGTGCCGTAGCGTCGCCCGTTCGCCAGATCGCGCACGAACGGAGGGCCGTAAACCGGCGCGAACACGTGGTTGGCACCACCGATGCGCACACTGCGCGCGGGGTTGCGGGCTACTTGCGTGAATTCTGACGGCGCCCGGCTGCATAGCTCGCGCACCATCTCGCGGGGCGCCTTGACCCGCGTACCCTCGACGTCTGCGCCGGCATCACGCCAGATACGCAGCGCCTCCTGGTCGTCACGGAACTCGAGGCCGACCTCCTCGATCAGTCAGTCGGCCTGATCTTCGAGCTTTGTGAGCCCTTCCTCTTCGGCAAACGCGAAAAAGGGAATCCGGCGCTTCACGTAGGCGGGCGCGGCGGCCTCGTCGCCGCGCGCGACCCGGCGCGCCGCGCCCTGGCCACGCCTGCGTCGGCCGCCCGCGATCTTTTCCCGCATGAGTCACTCCCCTGGCAGGCTCTAGGGTAGAGGCAATCGCGCCGATTGTGACCCCCCGCGCTGCGGCGATCCCGACAATCCTTGCCCAAATGAGACGCTCAGGTTTCGAATTGCGCCTTGACTCTTTTCGATGCCGCCAGATAACCGCCGAAGACGACCAGCAGCACAATCAAAGCCACGGCGATCAGGAGCTCGCCGGGGTCACTCGAGGTCCCGCTGGCCAGATGCTCGACAATCTGCTTCGCGAGCAGGGCCGCCCAGGCGAGCGGCAGTGCCGCGCACAGGAGCCGGGACCAGCGTTTGCGCAGCAGCAGCCCGACGAAGCACGCGGCATGCGCGGTCCAGATAGCCATGGTGAGGGCCCACAGACCGGGCAGGCGGAACGGATACAGCTCCGAGAGCAGCAGGCTCGCCACCACTTGAACGAGACCGATGGCGCCGGCGAGGCCCGTCAGCGCAAGAGCGAGTTTCAGCAAGAGCGGCGAGGCCGTCACGACGCGTCCATCTGCCTCACGCGATCGTCTTCCTCGCGCGGCGATCCGACCGGTGGCCCAGATGGCGCCATGCCCCGTGGCCCACACGGCGACGACCACGGGCACGAAAACGATCGGAGGCGGGTGCCCGCCCCCAGCGAGAGCCAGCAACAGGCAGATAGACAAGCCGAGCGCGCCCCACAGGCCATGGGCCCAGAGCACCGCCGGCCTGCGCTCGCCTCTCGCAATCAAGAGCATGGGTTTCCGCTTCGCGCGCGTTCGACAAGTATAGATACGCGATCAACGACGCGTGGATCGTGGTCTCGCGTTGTTGCACACTCACCGCTCGGAGCACGGGACGGGGAATTACGCATGGCGGTAGAGAGCTACGATTTCATCGTGGTGGGCGGTGGATCGGCCGGCTGCGTGCTTGCCAGCAGATTGAGTCAAAGCGGTCGCGATCGGGTGCTGCTGCTGGAGGCGGGCCCGCGCTACCATCCGCTCGAGCGCATCCCCATCAGCTACTCGAAGTTCATCGACAATCCGGCCGTCAACTGGTGCTTCATGTCGAAACCGGAAGACAGCACTGCGGGACGGCCGATCCCGGTTCCCCGCGGCCGCCTGCTCGGTGGATCGAGTGCCATCAACGGGCTCGTGTTCGTGCGCGGTCAGGCGCTCGACTACGACACGTGGGCGCAGATGGGTAATCGCGGCTGGAGCTACGCGGACGTCCTGCCGATATTCAAGCGCCTGGAATCTTACGATGGCGGCGACGAGCGGCTTCGCGGAAGAGACGGCCCGCTGCGCCTCACCGAAGCACACGATCGAAGCGAACTATACGACTCCTGGTTTGCTGCCGCCGAAGAGGTAGGCCTCGAGCGCAATCCCGACTACAACGGCGCCAGCCAGGAAGGAATTTGCCGCACGCAGACGACGATTCACGATGGCTGGCGCATGAGCGCATCCCGCTGCTATCTCGAGCCCGCCCGGCGCCGGCCCAATCTCGATATTCGCTGCGACGCCCATGTCGAATCACTGACTCTCGAGAACAAACGATGCACAGGACTTCGTTACCGCCTGGGCGGCGAGAGCCGCGAGGCGACGGCGCGCTGCGAGGTGGTGCTGAGTGCGGGGTCCGTCAATTCACCACAGATTCTCGAGCTCTCGGGAATCGGACGGCCCGACCTGCTTCGTGCGCACGGAATCGAAGTGCGACACGCTCTCGATGGCGTCGGCGAGAATCTCCGCGACCATTACGTGCCCCGGTTGCGCTGGGACATCGTAAAGCGCGGAGTCACGTTCAATGATCGCGCGCGAGGTCTCGGGCTCGCATGGCAGATTCTGCGCTACGCGTTGACGCGCCGCGGTTTTCTGGCGTTGCCGTCGGCGCCGGTGCTCGCTTTCCTGCGCACCCGACCCGGGCTCGAGGCGCCGGACGTGCAGCTTCACTTCATTCCGTTCGCGATCGAGAATTTCAAGAAACGCAGGCTGGCGAAGGGCCCCGGGATCACCATCGCCATGTGCCAGCTTCGCCCGGAGAGTCGGGGGTCGATTCACATCGGGTCGCCCGACCCGATGACCGCACCCGAGATTCGCTTCAACTTTCTGTCCGCTGCCATCGACCGCGAGACGCTCGTGGCCGGCGTGCGCGCAACCCGGCGTATAATCGAAGCGAAGGCCATGGACGCGCTTCGTGGTGCCGAGGTGAGTCCCGGCTCCCAGGTGCAGAGCGACGAGGAAATACTCGATTACATCCGTGAGAACGCGCAGACCGCCTACCACCCGGTCGGTACCTGCAAGATGGGCACGGACGAGATGGCGGTGGTGGATCCGGCCTTGCGCGTGCGCGGTATCGAGGGCCTGCGCGTCGCGGACGGCTCAGTGATGCCGACGCTCATGTCGGGCAACACCAACGGCCCGATCATCATGATCGGCGAGAAAGCCTCCGACATGATTCGGGAAGCGTGGCGTTAGCCCTTATCCAAGCCGTAGTGCGACCGCCGCCCGCCTATATTTCCCGGACGTTGTCGAGGCTCGGTTGCACCTCGCCGCGCTCGACGCGCTTGACCGCATCCACCATGGCCAGGTTGACCGGCGTCGGAATGCCGAGCTCGGCGCCCTTGGCGGCAACGAGCCCGTTGATGAAATCGATTTCGGTGCGCCGGCCCTTCTGGATATCCTGTCCCATCGACGGGCGCATGGTTTCGGCGCGCCGCGCCGCCGAGGATTCCATTTTTTCTTCGAGCTCGCTACGCACTGCGCCGCCCTCGGTTGCGCCGGCGAGCCACTGCTTGGCCGTGGCCTCGTAGATTTTCTCCAGCTTGTAGCCCTGCGCGAGACCGACACTAACCGCCTCACCGGCGGTGCGAATGCAAATCCAGCGGGTAATGGCTTCGCGATCGCAGGCGTTGCTGCTCATGCCCGTAGCGGCGGAAAGTCCATTGCGCATGGCATTGGCGACCAGCTTCGACCAGCGTTCCCCCCACAGATTGCTGGTGACCTTGCTGCTGTCGATGAGCGACAGGAGCTCGGCGGTTTCCTCGACCCGCGGGGTGGTTCCACCGTGGACCTCGCCGGCGCGAAAAACCGTGTGGGCGTTACCGCCCCTGGGAACGCCGCGGCGTACCTCCCCGGGCGCGACCAGCTCGACGGCGATCTGGCTGGCGATGCAACCGAGCGTCCTGCCCCAGCCAACGGCCGCCGCGATGCGGTGCTCGTTGATGCAGTTCTGCAATGAAACCACGAAACCGGCCGGCGCCAGATAGTCGCGAATCAGCGCGGTGGCCCAATCCGTATCGTAGGATTTCGTGCACACGAACGCGATGTCGACGGGACCGGAGCGCGCCAGCGACTGCACGTCGGTAATGTGCACGGCTGCGACCGGCGTGGTGAAACATTCCTCCTCACTGAGTCCCGCAAGCGAGAGACCGTGTGCACGCATTTGCTCCACGTGCGCGGGCCAGGGATCGATGAGGGTGATATCCTGCCCGGCCCGTGCCAAGTAGCCACCCACGTAGGCGCCGACCGCCCCCGCACCCACGATGACAATGCGCTTGCCCATGCTCCCCTCCGATTCGAGCTCGACGCGCCATTATCCCCAACTGACGGCAAAATTGCTGCGCACGCATTGCATCCCTGCGCGGTAGCGAGGATTCGCTACGCTGCATCCGACCGGCGTGCTCATGAAAACTGCAAGTCGCACCACGCTTCCCAGAGCTTGGCGAGGCTCGCGTAATCGAGCTCACCGTAGCCCAGCTGCTCGGCAATTTCATACGGTGTATGCGCGGCCAAAGTGGCGAACAGCGGCACGCCGAGGTCTTGCGCCGTTTCCAATGCAAGCATGGAGTCCTTTCGCGCGTTCGTGACCGACATGCCTCCCGCGTACTCCGCCTTGCCTATCCGGTCGCGCAAGCGGTGCTCCAACGGCCGCATGATGCCATCGGGACGCGCGAGTATCTCGATCACGGTCGCCATGGGGAGTCCAATCTTGCGCGCCATTGCACCCGCTTCGATCAGCACGACCATCAATGCGTGCATCACTGCATTATTGATTACCTTGGCGCCGCTGCCTGTTCCGACGGGTCCGAGATGGTGAATCCGCTCCGCCAAGGGTTCGAGAACGTCTCTGGCCTTCGCGAAATCCGCATCGGAGCCGCCGATCAGGAAAGTGTTCTTGCCGGCCGCCATCGACTGGACTCCGCCGGCGATGGCGGCATCGACGAAACCGATTTTCGATTGCGCGCAGATCGCCGCCAGTTTAACGGCGGTTTTCGGCGAGACCGTGCTCGTCTCTATAACGACTCGTGCCTGCGTGCCGGCGTTTGCGATGGTATTGACCACCTGCAGAGAAATCTCGGGGCGAGGCAGCGAAAGCAGAACGACGGCGGCATCGGCAACCGCCGATTCAACCGAGTCCGCCCACGCAATCTCGAGATGCTTGACGGCGGATTTTCGACCCGGATCGATATCGAATCCTGTGAGTCGAAAATTTCGCGAAAGCGGCTGCGCCAGTGCCGCACCCGCGTTGCCAAGACCGATAATAGTGACCGCGATACCCATCACTCTCTCCCCTCGATTGTCGCCGATGGCCCGGACGGCAGATTAGACCCGGTCCAAGGCTTTTGATTTTCAACTGCGGACAGTTGCCTGCTCCGATCGGGCTGGAGACACACGCACTGTAATCGAATTGTAAACGCCCCCGGCGTGTGACCCGGAAAACGGCAGCCATCGATCGGCTCAGGAGAGTCCTTCGCCGCGCGTGGCTATAGTAAATCGGTTACTGCTACAAGACTTGCATTCCGATTAATGGTGCCATTCATCCCGTCTTCAGAGCCGTTCGTCGCTTTGTCGGTAATCGCTCATTACATTCCCTAACTAAGCCGCGCATCGGGCCGATCCCCCATTCAAGGCGTCCGAGTGGACGTAGCTCACAAAACGAGTCGATTGTTGGGAAGAAACCGTGAATCTCATCGTGAGCGTTCCACAGTTCAGTCACATGGGGCATTGCGACGATGTTACGAAACCATGCAGCCAATAATGCCGGCAAGGTCGCAGGAATTACGATTGTCGAGCTGGTCCTAGCCCTCGCCGTCGTAGCCATTCTCGTCAGCACCGGCGTTCCTGCCTACTCGAACTTCATCCAGTCGAACAGGCTCGGCAAGTCGTCGTTCGATTTGTACGTGACCATCAATCTCGCCCGTTCCGAGGCGGTCAAGCGCCGCACGCGGGTGGTGCTGTGTCGATCGGGAAATCCGATGGCGACCACGCCCAGCTGCGGCGGAACCGACAACATCTGGACGACCGGCTGGCTGGTATTCGCAAGTGGCGACGGAAACAACACGTACGAATCGGCCACCGACACATTGCTGGGGATCGGCCTGGTCGAATCACCCAATGTGACGGTCATTACGAACAGCACGTCCAATAACAACCTCGAGTACAACTCCGACGGCACGACGAACGAGGGTGGCGGGACAGCACGCTTTGCCGTGTGCGATAAGCGCGGCGGCACCCGCGGTCGCCAGATCAACGTTCCACCACATGGACGACCGAAGCTCGTTTACGGCGATGCCGCCAGTCCAATCGACTGCACCTCCCCGTCATGAACACCCAGATCAAAGCACCCGGTCGTAACGCGTCTGCGAAACGTTGTCGCGGGTCGACGATGATGGAAGTCCTCGTCGCGGTTTTCGTAATGTCAATCGGTGTGCTCGGCGTGGGGGGCCTGCAGGTAACCGCGAAGCGTTCGAACTTCGAAGCAACGCAGAGAGCAACGGCGGCTGCGCTGGCGCAGGACATCGTCGAGCGCATGCGCTCGAATGCCGGGGAGCTCGGAATTTATACCGATTCCGGGCTGGGCCGCACGATGGACGGCACGTCGATGTCGGTAGTCGACTGCTCGACGGACTGTGCTCCGATGACGCTTGCCGAATACGACCTCTATGAGTTCGAGCAGGCGGCCAACGGAGTGACCGAGCAGGTAGGAGGGAGCAACGTGGGCGGTTTGACTCTTCCGACGACCTGCATTTCCGGGCCCGACGGTGGGCCGGGAATCTACACCGTCGCCATCGCCTGGCGTGGCATGACGAAGCTCAGCAATCCAGGCGCCGACCCCTGCGGCAGCGGAACCGGAAATTACGACGCTATTGGCGGAGCGGAAGTGGACGTATATCGCCGCGTGCTCGTCATGCAGGTTTTCATATCGGAGCTGATTTGACGGTGAACGGCATGCGCACTCGACTAGAGAATCAACGCGGGCTCACGCTGATTGAGCTCATGCTGGCCGCGACTCTCGGGCTTCTCATCAGTGGTGTGGTGCTCAGCCTGTATATCAATACCGGCAGGAGTCTCGCCCAGAACGAGCGGTATGCATGGATGCAGGAGAATGCTCGATTCGCGCTCAGGGCGCTGGCGGAAGATTTGACCATGATGGATTTCTGGGGACAGGTCATTCCGACCGATGTAATTGCCACGAGCGTCTCACCGACCGCGGGCGACTGCGGTGAAGACATCGACGTATTCGATGCCGACACCGCCATCATGCTCATCAACAATCACGCCAGTCCGGCAGTCACTCACTTCACTCCCTGCGCGGCACTGACTGCCGACCTCAGGCCGGGTACCGACCTGCTCGCGCTGAAACGCGTGAAGGGTTCCTATACCGCGAGCACCTTTGTCGACTCGGCGGATATCGACGGCGATTCCGATACCACCGAGATTTTGACGCTCGGCGCGTCGGATCTGAGCAGTGGGGTCGTTTATCTGCGCAGCACGCGCAATGCGGGCACGTTCATCGACGACGCATCGTCGAGCAGTCCGCCCGCGACGGGTGAGAGCGACTGGGAATACGTTCCGCGTATCTACTTCGTGCGGGACTACTACGAAACCGCCGGTGATCAGATTCCGTCGCTATGCAGGCTCGCGATTTCAGATGTCGATATGACCACCACACAGTGCATCGCGGAAGGCATCGAGGATTTTCACCTTCAGTTCGGGATAGATACGGACCAGGACGCTATCGCCAATGTCTACACCTCGACTCCGACCCTCGGTGATTTGGAAAACGCCGTATCCGCGCGCGTGTATCTTCTCGCGCGCAGCATCGAGCCCGACCCGCATTACAACAACGACACGGAGTACGTTCTCGGCGACACGATCATCGCGGCGGCCAATGACGGTTTCTATCGTCGCGTTTACAGCACGACCATCGCACTTCGCAATACCGCTTCACGAGGTTTGATGCAATGAACGGCATCGGGATTCCCGTTTTATCGAAATGCCCCGCCAAAGGAAGCCAGAGCGGGGTTGTCCTGGTCGTGGTGCTGATGATGCTGATCGGCGTCACGCTCATCAGCATGGCGGCGGTAAACACCAGCGTCATGGAGTTGCGCATGTCGCGGAACTCGGAAGACACCGTCAATAATTTCCAGACCGCCCTGAGCGCGGTCGATTTCGTCATATCCGATCCGGCGAATTTGCCGACCGTGGGGCCCCTGATGACGCCCGCTCCGGTGACCCTCACGGGCTCCCTGTTCGGCGTCGCGGCGGGAGACAGCATCACGGCGTCCGCGCTAAGGGTCAGCGAGTGTGGTCTCCCACCCAGAATGAGGGCATCGAACAGCCTGATGGCGTATTCGTCTTTCGAATACGAGATAACCGCCGACCTCGACAAGAACGACAGCGGAATGGGTCAGACCGGCGTGGTTCAGGGCTACCTGCAACTGGGCCCGAAGTGCTGAACCGGCCCGACCATGGGAGATGAGGCCATGCGCAATTTGACTCAACGTGTCGCCGGCTTGACGGTCAGTCTTTTCCTCGCAACCCAGGCGGTTGCGGATGATACCGATATCTACCTTGACCCGTCGGTCGCGTCGGGCGCCGAGCCCCTGGTGATGTTCACCTTGGACTACCGGCCCAATCTGACCTCCACCGTCTGCGGCGGAACGGAGTGTGACGAGCTCATTGCCGACAACTACCTGCCCGCGACAGGTCCTTACAACTTCTTTCATCTGCTGCGGGCCGCATTGAAAAAGGTGCTCGACCCCATCGGCGGCGTGCGGGTTGGCTTCATGATGAACCATGACGACAACTGCACCGGTTCCACGACCTCCGGCCCGTCCGTGACCGGGTGCAGCAACGGCGGCTACGTGCTTTCGGGCTTCCAGCTGATGGGCGCCGGCAGCGACGACCCGGATACCTACCAGACCGCGGGTGAAGATGCCAGCAAGGTGGCGCTGTTCGACAAGCTCGCGGCGATTCCGGATCCCGGCGGAAGTGCGAGTCATTCGTTTCAGGGCAAGGAGCTGTACTTCGAGCTGTTTCGTTATCTGACCGGCCAGGACATCTACAACGGCCACCTCGGCTACAAGAGCTTCGGCGACACCGACGCGTCGACGAATCTCGATACCTACGGCACCGCGTACTCGTGGGATTCGAGCATCGAGTCGGGCACGCAGTACCTGAGCCCCATCGAAGCCGCGGGCGAGTGCGCCCGGGTTTTCGTCATCAATCTGATGTTTCAGGTATCCAACCAGGAGGACGATTCGGATGCGGCCATCACCGCAAGCAAGGCCGCCGGCGGCATGGGTGGCATCGTGCTTTCCGGTAGCTCCAACAACTTCGACACCGTCATCCGCTATCTGAAGGACGCGGACCTCGGCGACGGCACCTACGGCTCGGTATCCGATCTGACCGGCATCCAGAACGTAACGTCCTACTTCATCGTCGACCCGACCAAGCTCAACACGACGACCCACGGCTATGCCAGCGCGGGCGGTACCGGCGTGGCTTTGCCGTTGAGCGAGGACCCCGACGAGCTGATCGCTACGCTCAACAGCCTGTTCACCAGCATCCTCAGCGTCAGCACGAGCTTTGTCTCGCCATCGGTTCCGGTCAACGTATTCAACCGGACCCAGGTCGTGAACGAGGTGTTTCTCGCCTTGTTCCAGCCCGACGAGGACGGATATCCGATGTGGAACGGCAATTTGAAGAAGCTGCGGGTCGGCAAGAATGCGACCACCGATGAGAGCGAGCTCCAGGACGCAACTGGAATCAATGCGATCGATATCGACGGCCGAATCAAGAGAGAGGCCGTCACATTCTGGACAGACACGTCTTCCCTGCCACCGCCCGTCGACGACGAGGTGGCCGGCGCGGACGGGCGCTCGGTGCCGAGGGGCGGTGCGGGACAAAAGATCCCCGGATTCATTTCCGGCGGGCCAGGCGCTCTGAACTCCGATCCGGGCGCACGTCAGCTGTTCACCCCCGATCCGAGCGATTTCTTCGATGGTTTGATGCCCCTCGACGCGACCTCGACGACGGCCGACACGCTGTGGTCGGAGATAACCGCCGATTGGTCGCCCGCGGCTTCATCGAGCACCTACTCCGGCGCCACCGGTGCCGAGCAGACCCTGGCGGTGAATATTCTCAAGTTCGCCCGCGGACTCAACGACGACGGCGTGACCACACGACCCTGGATCCTCACCGATCCATTGCACTCGCAACCCCTCGCAATCAACTACGGCGCACGCGGTGGCGGATACGATGTCGACAATCCCGACATCCGCCTGATGATGGGCACGAACGACGGATTTATGCACATGTTCCGAAACACCACGCCGAGTGCAACCGAGGACGGATCGGAGAGCTGGGCGATTATTCCGCGCGAGGTCATGCCGGTTCTCGATCGCCTGCGCGCAGCTGCCGCCGGCGCACCCATGCATCCGACGGGCACCGACGGGTCGCCGTCTGCGTTCACGCTGGATGCGAACTTCGACGGCAATATCATAAGCAGTGACGGCGACATCGCGTACGTCTATTTCGGCCTGCGTCGCGGCGGGAAGTCCTACTATGCCGTCGACGTCACCGATCCCGATTCGCCGAAGATGCTTTGGAGCATCAGTAAAGGCGCACCCGGATCGGCGTTCGCCGAGTTCGGTCAGACCTGGTCGACGCCTCAGGTGGGACAGGTCAAGGTGGGAGGCGCGACGATACCCGTTCTCGTTTTCGCCGGAGGCTACAACGGGGATGACGGCGGAGACGATGTCGGAGATTTGGGAAAAGATGCCAAGAATCGAGCCACCAGAGCGTCCACGACGCCGGTACCGGGGACCGATGACGACGAAGGCAACGCGATCTTTATCGTCGATGCCTTGAACGGCACGCTCGTCTGGAAGGCCACCAAGGGAGGCTCCATCGGCTACAACGCCAGCACCAAAACGTTCACGCACCCGGAGATGGTGGACAGCTTTCCCGCCGATCTGAGCGCAGTCGACACCAATGGTGACAAGCTGCTCGATCGGATATACGCGGCGGATTCCGGTGGCGTCGTCTGGCGGGTCGATCTCGGTGGTATGTTCGACCATGACAGCAGTGCGTCAACCCCCGACATTCTCGTCTACAACGAACGGTCGGTGTGGACGGCGGGAAAGCTTCTCTCCGTCGGCAGACACGTCAGTGGGTTCACGACCATCGCCGACGACCGCAGGTTCTTCAATCGTCCCGATGTCGTACAGAGCCGGGATGGTGTCGGGCCCTTCGACGGTGTGCTCATCGGCAGCGGTGATCGCGAAGATCCCAACGGCACCGAGGTCGACAACTTCTTTTACATGATAAAGGACCGCGCAATTACCAGCGGCCTGCCGTCTGCCACGCTCTTGGAGCACGACGATTTGGCCGATCTGAGCAGCAACTGCCTGCAGGATTCGAGCTGCAGCGTGCCTCCGGATCTCACCAACGGCTGGCGCATCGAGCTCGCCGACGGCGGCGAAAAAAACCTCGCGCCGGCCATCACCGCTGCCGGCAATATATTCTTCAGCACTTTCTCACCCACGCCGCCGACCGGCACCTGCTCACTGAGCGAAGGCACCGGACGTCTTTACGTTCTGTCTCTTCAGGACGCGACGGCCGTATATAACTTCGACACCACCAACGACATCGGCGGAACGGTCCTCGACCGTGTCGACCTTCTGGCGAGTGGCGGCATTCCCGTCGAGGTCGTGCCGCTCGGAGCCGGGGAGTTGCTCGTTCAAGGCCAGGAAGCGGGCCAGAACATCATGAATGCCGGCGGTCAGATGAGCTTCAAGACCTACTGGCACGATATCCTGCAATGAGGGTGGCTGGTGAATGCCGGCGGCAAGGGGAAGGTAGAACATTGACCGACGGAAAACGCGTGCGATTCGAGTGGGGCTTCAGCATTCCCGAGCTCATGGTCGTGTTGGTCGTGGCGGCGGTGCTCGCCGCGATCGCCTATCCCAGTTACCAGCAACAGGTGCGCAAGGGCCGTCGCGCCGCGGCAACTTCGGCGCTCATCGACGCGGCATCCCGCCAGGAGCAGTTCTTTCTCGACAACAAGACCTATACGACGACTATCAGCGCGGGCGGACTGAACATGTCGACGACCACCGAGGGCGGCATGTACGCCTTGTCCGTGGACGCGCCGTCCGGCGCGTGCTCGCTGGATCGCTGCTATACGGTACGCGCGACACCGCAGGGAACGCAAACGAGCGACAGCTGCGGCGCGCTGACGGTCAACTCGGAAAGGGTAAAGACCCCGAATAACTGCTGGTGACCTGCAGCGGCGGGGGCGAAGTACAGAAGAGCTCGACGAAAGCCCCGACTCGACCGTAGTCCGACCGCCCGCGCTCTACCAGCATGCCGCCGGAAGCCTGGTGCCATCGGAGGTCAGCTTGAGCGTCCCACACTCGTCACCCGCCTGCGCCCCCTGGGGCACCGCGCTCAGCACGTAGCAGTAGCCGGCCGGGCAGGCGTCCTCGGGAAGCTCGACGCGAAGACGGTAGTGGCCACCAGAGGTCGTGGCCGTGTCGACGTCCAGTCCCGCGGAGCCGAGATGCCGGGTGTAACGCTTGTTGCGCAGGTAGTACTCCTCCTGGAGAAGCGCGATTTCCGCCAGTGCGTACTGGGCGTTCGCGCGTTGCGCCTGGAGCCCGCCGGACGAGGGGCCATAGGAGGCGGAGACCGCGGTCACTCCGAGCGTGCTGGCGATGACGAGCACGGCGAGAAACTCCAAGAGCTTGAAGCCACGACAACGCTGCGGAAGGCCGTTGCGCGACGTCGGGAAAGAAATTCCTCCGGCCCGCTTTGCATCATTTTTCTTGCTCATCATCCTGCCTGCCCGTATCACATTTGTGTTCTACCCGAGTAAAAGCAGGATTCATGCCAACCCCGATGCCTGCATGTCGGCGCTCGAAAGTGTGATGACCCTCACCTTATGAGATGGCGGTGTGACGAGCTTCACCGATTCCCGGGGGTAATGGGCGACGAAATTTCGACAAGCTGTTGGCGTGGCCACATCAGCGCCTATTCGTGGTTGCGGCATCGGCGGACGAACCCGGTTCAGCCCTTTACGCACACCACCTGCTTGAGCACGTGCACCACATCCACCAGGTCCGACTGGTTTGCCATGACCTCGTCGATGGCCTTGTAGGCGGCCGGAATCTCGTCGATGACCCCTGCATCCTTTCGGCATTCGACGCCCTCGGTCTGGGCGCTGAGATCGGCCCGGGTGAAACGCTTCTTCGCCTGCGCCCGGGACATGCGACGCCCGGCACCGTGCGCGCAGCTCTCGAAGCTGTCGGCATCGCCCTTTCCGCGCACGATGTAGGACTTCGCGCCCATCGATCCCGGAATGATTCCGAGCTCGCCGCGCCCCGCCCGGATGGCTCCCTTTCGCGTCACGTAGACCTCGGCACCGAAGTGCGTTTCCTTCGCCACGTAGTTGTGGTGGCAGTTGACCGCACTTTCGCTCACCACGAAGGGCGGCAGGTGGTCGCGAAGAGCCTCGAGCACGAGCTCGAGCATCTGCAATCGATTCTCCGCCGCGAAGTCCTGAGCCCAAGCGAGCGCCTGCACGTAGTCGTCGAAAGAGCGCGTACCCTCGCTGAGGTAAGCGAGATCCCTGTCGGGCAGATGCATGTCCAGGGCCATCATTTCTTCGCGGGCCTTGGCAATGTAGTAACGTCCGATTTGATTGCCGATGCCGCGCGAGCCCGAGTGCAGCATCACCCAGACTCGTTGCCGCTCATCCAGGCACACCTCGATGAAATGGTTGCCGCCGCCTAGCGTGCCGAGCTGCCGGTGCCATGTGTCGCGATGGCGTTGCATCTTCCCGAGCGCCGGCGTTCGCTCCAGCAGACGCTCGTAGCGTGGATGCAGACGCGCGACTCCGGCGATGCGTACACCGGCCTCGTCGTGACCGGCGAATCCCACCGGCACGCGTTCCTCGATGGCGCTGCGAAGCGCGGCCAACGAATCGGGCAGATCGTTCGCCGAGATAGAAAGCTCGACGGCGACCATGCCGCAACCGATGTCCACGCCGACAGCCGCCGGGATTATCGCCTTGCGCGTTGCGATCACCGAGCCGACTGTCGCACCGATTCCGACATGCACATCGGGCATCGCGGCAACGTGGGAATGCACGAACGGCATTTTCGCCACGTTCTCGAGCTGTGTCCTGGCCTGCTCGTCGACGTCGTCGGTCCAGACCTTTACCGGCACACGACCCTTTTCGAATGTCTGCCTGATAGCCATCGCCCTGATTCCTTATCATATCCGGGGACCGAGGCGCGTGCGCGGGTAAACGCGCTCACGTGCGTCTGCTCGCCATTCGGCCGCGCTTCAGGCATTCTCGGTGCGCGGCAACAACAAGACTGGCAGTCACGAGAGAGCACCGGTGGGCCTGTTTGACGGTTATCGGAAACGACGCGCGATCAAGGCATTTTCCAAACGCCTGGGCCCCGCGCTGTGCGCGCGTTTTGGGCAAACCTCATACTACACGGCCGATCAGATCGAAGACGTCGTCGGGTCGAAGAAGTTCCGCAGGCACCGGGAGTATCTGATCTACGCCTATTGCCTGTTCATGTCGCAGAAGGATTTCGAGACGACGGCCTCAGGCACCGATGCGACCGGCGGGTTCGACACCCTGAGAGGCGAAGTTTACGGGATCATCGGGCCCGGTTCCGGCATCGCGCAACCGGCATCCGGGGCCTACGGCGACGCCTTTCATGGGTCGTCCCCGGGCGATTTCGGCGCCGGCGACGGCGGCGCCGGACTATAGCCGCGATGTGCCGGTGACGCGCTCGGCAACGCTGCTGATAGCCGTATGGCTTGGCGTCGCGCTACCGCTTCGCACCGATTCTGCGGCCCTCGATCTGGACAAGGTGCTTGCGCCCATTGTCGCGCTCGAGGCGCGCATTCCCGATGACGCCCGCAGTGCCGCGACCCTCGGAACCGTGCGCGGTGGGACCGGTGTCATCATTGACGCCAGCGGGCTAGTGCTCACCATCGGGTACCTGATCCTCGAGGCCGAGTCGGTGGATCTGCTCCCCCACGGTCTCGCGGGCGATCGCGTGCCCGCCGACATCGTTGCCTGGGACGCAATTACCGGTCTCGGCTTGCTGCGCGCGCGCCAGCCCCTCGGGGTTGCGCCGATGCCCCTGGGCACGTCCTCCGGACTCGGCAGCGGCGATGCGGCCATCGCCGTCAGCTGGGAGCGAATCGACGGAATGGTTCCGGCAATGATTGTCGAAAGGCGCGCCTATGCGGGCTACTGGGAATACATGATCGAAGACGCCCTGTTCGTCTCGCCGGGTCATCCGGCTTTCCCCGGTGCGGCGCTGGTATCGCTCGACGGCAGACTCGTCGGGATCGGCGGCTTCGCATCGACCGATACCGAGGACGAGTACGCCGTCACCGGCACCGTATTCGTTCCCGTCGATGCGCTCGAGCCGGTGCTCGCCGATCTTCTGCTGACGGGCCGTTCGACCCGATCCCGCGCCTGGCTGGGACTGTATTGCGAAGAGATCGACGGCGCGCTTCGTGTACGCCGCCTGCCCGACGACGGTCCCGCCGAGAGAGCGGGTGTTCGGCCCGGTGATTTCCTGCTCGCCGTCGGCGGCATTCCGGTGCGGACACTGGCCGATTTCTACCGGCACCTCTGGAGCAGCACGCGCCCGGGGGATCGCGTCAAGGTCGAGCTGCAACGGGGCTCCGACGCCTTCACGGTCGAAATCGAAGCCGTTGACCGATACGACCGTTACCGGATGAGTTCCCGATCACCCTGACCGCCGCCGGCCGCTTCGACACCGGATCGATTAACCCAAGTGCTGCCGGAAGAACGCCAGCGCCTTCTCCCAGGCATCCTCCGACTGGGTCTTTCGATATCGCTCGGGATTGTTGAAGTCCTGAAAGCCGTGCCCCGCGCCGTCATAGCGGTGAAACACGTGGGGAACGCCGTTGGCGTCCAGCGCTGCCTGGTAATCGTCCACGTCCTCGGGCGAGGGACCCTGATCCTCGTTGCCGAATATGCCCAGCACCGGACAACGGATATTCGCTGCGAGCGTGATGGGTGGCGGCGCCGCGTCCGCGAACGCGAGCTTTATGCGTCCACCGTAGAACACCGCGCATGCGCGGTAGCGGGGCTCGTGGCAGGTGCCGAGCCATGCCACCCGTCCACCCCAGCAGTGCCCGAGAATTCCGATACGGTCGCCGTCGACGCCCTGCAACCCGCGCAGCAACTCGAAGGCCGCGTTCAAATCGGCCACGGTCCAGTCGTCACGGAACTCGGCGCGCTTCACGTCCACGTCCGCGTCCACCGGCCACCAGTGGAACAGGAATGGTATGACGCACGCGTAACCGGCGGCGGCGTAACGCTCGCCCACGCCGATCTGAAAAGGATCGTTCTCCAACCCGGCGTGGGCGATCGGCAGATGCTGCGCGATCACCAGTCCGGGGTGAGGTCCAACTCCCTGCGGCTCGAAGACGAGCACCGGCATCGCACTGCCTTGAACGTCGACTGATTCCGATCGGTACATCGGCGACTCCTTTTCTATCGGTCTATGCGCGCTGGGGACCCTGGTCGAGATGACGAAGATACTGCTCGACGAAATCGAAGCCCACGAGATCCCGGTACGCTGCCATGAGGCGCGCCGTGACCGGACCGGGGATTGCGGCATGTCGTACGTTGGTTCCATTGATCGTGCGCACCGGGCACAGGCACAAGCTGGTGGACGTCAGAAAGGCTTCGTCGGCGTTGCTGGTATCGAACAATGAGAGGTCGGCTTCGCGACATTCAATGTCGAGCTCGGCTGCAAGCTGCATGACGACGTCGCGGCTGATGCCAGGAAGCACGAAGTCCGATCTGGGCGTCAACAGCGCCCCGCGACTCACCAGGAAGATATTGCTGCCCATGCCCTCGGAGAGGTTTCCATAGGTATCCAGAAGAACCGCCCAGGCACGCGGATTGCGCGCCTTGACCTCCAGATCACCGAGTATGACGTTGATGTAGTTACACATCTTGGCGCGCGGGCTCAGGGATTCCGGTGGTGTTCTGCGTACCGACGGCACGACCACCTCGATCCCGTCTCGGAAATCCGCAGCGCGCGAAGACAATGGAAGCGGCGTGCAGTCGATGACGATCGTCGGACCCGGGCGCTCGGGCGCCTCGCCGTCCACCGGCATCTCCCCCCGCGAAATGCGTTGCCCGACCCAATAGTCCCTGTCGGCTGTGAGCAATGGCGCATTCGCCTCGACGACACGCTCGCTGATGCGGCACATCTCTTCCGCGCTCATTCCCGGATCGATCTGCAGGTAGGCCAGGGTGCGATACAAGCGATCCACGTGCTCTCGCAGCTTGAACGGCCGACCGCCGAATGTTCGGGCGACATCGAAGGCCGTATCGCCGAACAACCAGCCGCGATCGCGAAACGATATTCGCACCTCGCTCTCCGGCATCAGCTCACCGTTGAACCACGCCAGTCGTTCCTTGGTATTTCGGGTCATGAAACGGTTTTCCCTTTGCCTAGCTCGGAACCTCACCCAGAATGGTGCAGCGGCGCATGACGCGGCGCTCCCGTGTCGTATCGTAAGGCGTCGAGCGGTGCATCAGGCAGCGATTGTCCCAGATGACGAGATCTCGCTTGCGCCATCGATGACGGTATGTCAGCTCCGGACGTATTGCGAGCGCGTTGATCTCCTCCACCAGCTTTCGACCCTGCTCGTAGTCGAGACCGATGATGGTTTCGGCATGATCGCCGAGGAAGATACATTTTCGACCGGTCTCGGGATGGGTGCGGACAACCGGATGGTCGACCGGGGGCACCTCGCGTTTCTGCGCTTCGGTCATCGGGTCCTCACCGTGCCGCCGGCTGCGGGAGAAATCCAGATTGTGCAGGGCGCGCGCGCCCGCAAGGCGCGACTTCATCTCATCGCCCAGTGCCGCGTAAGCACCGTACATGTCGCAGAAATGCGTCTCGCCTCCTTCGCCCGGGATCTCGATCGCATACAGCATGGTCGCCTGGCCGGTCACCCGACGCCAGGAGCCATCGGTATGCCAAGCGAGCGTGCCCTTGTCGGGGTGCCGGCCGCTCGGCTTGCCTTGCTCGTCGAGATTCGTCAGAAAATAAAGCTCCGGAAATCCGTCGGCATGATACTGGTTCATGACATGCACCTGCACCTCGCCGAATCGCCGTCCGAGGGCCACGTGGTTTGCAGGGGAGAGATCCTGATCCCGGAACAACAGCAGCTGTCGTTCCAGGAATGCCGAATGAATCCGCGCGTACAGCGCGTCGTCGACCGGTTGCGCGAGGTCGATACCGACAATCTCGGCGCCGAAGCATTCACAGAGCGGGCGAATCTCGATGTCTTCGTGACGCAAGGCGGCTCCTTCGGCTGCAGGCTACCAGCCGGTCTCGAGTATGATCACTACAATCATTTTTGCTGACCGGATTGAGTGCGCGAAGCTCGATCATACAAGCCAATGCGCCACGCTGTCTTCACGCCGACATCGAGCTCGTTCTCGCCCGGATGGAGAAATTCAACTGGCCCGACAGCGCCCTCCCCGCCCGGCTCCGACATGAATGTCGAGATAGCCTGCAACCTTTGGGCCGTTCGCGCAGTCATAGGACTCGGGGTCGCTTTTCGAGACGGGCAGCTGACAGGAGGACCGACTATGCATCGGAAAATTTCATTCGGTCTCATGGCCGCGCTTTTGCTGGCATCGGGTGCCCTGCCGGCGGCCGAGTACAGGATCGATCCGGCCCATTCCTTCGTCCGTTTCAAGATCCAGCATCTGGGCTACAGCTGGATGTGGGGTGGATTCAACGATATCGAGGGAGAGTTCAGCTACGACGCGTCCGATCCGTCAGCGTCGCGAATCGAAATCACAATACGGACCGCGAGTGTCGACACCAATCACGCCGAACGCGACAAGCATCTGCGCAGCGACGACTTTCTCGACGTAGACAAGTACCCCACGGCAACCTTCAAAAGCACCCGGTTCACACCCGACGGCGCCGGCGGTCGACTCGAGGGCGAGCTGACCCTGCACGGCGTGACCAGGCCCATCGTCGTCGAGGTCGAGAAAATCGGCGAAGGCCCGGACCCTTGGGGCGGTTATCGCGCCGGATTTCTCGGCCGGACATCGCTCAGGCGTCGTGATTTCGACATGTCCTACGACCTGGGTCCGAAGAGTGAATCCATGGACTTTGAGCTCGGCATCGAGGGCGTGCGCAACTAAGCCGCGGAAAAACCCGGAAAGCAGAGAAATCTCCCCCAGCCAGTTTGCTGCCTCAAATCATCCTGCGCAGCGTGCCGTCGCGGTCGACGAACTGGTGCTTGATCGCCGCCAGCGCGTGCAGCGACGCAAGGACTGCGGTCGCGTAGGCGAGGTAGGTATGCAGCTCGATGGCCAGGTCGCGCAGCCCCGCGTGCTCCGGTAGCAGGGCCGGCACCTCGAACCAATCGAATATCGATACACCGTCGCCGGCCGAGGTGGAAACGACGTAGCCCGTGAGGGGGATAGCCACCATCATGACGAAGAGAGTCACATACATGGCGCGTGCGCTGAGGCGTTCCCATGGCGCCAGGGACGCTGGCAGCGCCGGTGCGCGGGTGACGACGGCCCATACGACGTGCATCGCACCCGCCGTGAGCGCCAGCATGCCCAGCGACTTGTGCCAGTCGAGAGAAACGGTGTACCAGCGATGATAGTAGTCGAGATCGACCATGTACCATCCCAGCCACAGCAGAGCAATGATGAGACCCGCCACCGTCCAGTGAAGGACTTTGGACACGAGACCGTAACGTTGATGGCTGTTCGTCAGCATGCGTCCCTTCTTTGAAGCACGGCATCGCGACGGTTCGTTTCTCGGAACCCACAGCGAGGCGAAAGTTCCCGAGCCAATGGTCCGGGCGAAAAACCTGCTCGAACGCCGTGTTAGGATTGTCTGCCCGCCCGCGATTCCCACGATTCGAGATCGGTTGCCTACCGGCAGCCGCGGCGCGGAGCACATGCGTCGTCGACCGAGAGGATACCCAGCGATGCCAAACATGACCGGGGCCGAAGCCCTGACCCGGCAACTTCGATCGGAGGGCGTGGACACCGTCTTTGCCCTGCCGGGCGTGCAGATCATGGACGCTTTCGATGCGTTATATGCGCATCGTGACGCCATCCGCTTGATTCACACTCGTCACGAGCAGGCAACCACCTACATGGCCGATGGTTATGCCAAGGCGAGCGGCAAGCCCGGCGTCGCCATGGTCGTTCCCGGTCCGGGGGCACTCAACGCCGCCGCGGGGCTGGGTACGGCATACGCCTCGTCTTCGCCGGTGCTGCTCATTTCGGGACAGATCGCCAGCACATCGCTCGGGCTCCGACGCGGGGAGCTTCACGAGATCGAGGAGCAGCTGGACGTTTTCAAGCCGATTACCAAGTGGAACCATCGCGTCACTCGCGCCGAGGAGATACCGGAAGCAGTCCACGAAGCATTCGAACAGCTGACCACCGGCCGTCCGAGACCGGTGGAGCTCGAGATACCGCCGGACATCCTGGCCGACAGCGTCCCGATAAAGATTGTCGCCGCCGAAAGACCAGGGCGCGAGGCACCAGACCCGGCGCGCATCGAGCAGGCTGCCGGGCTTCTCGCCCGGGCCAAACGACCGGCGATACTCGCCGGCGGCGGCGCCATCGCCGCGGACGCATCCGCGGAACTGGTTGCGCTAGCCGAGCGCCTGCAGTCTCCGGTGGTCACCAATCAGCAAAGCAAGGGGATCATTCCCGATGCCCATCCGCTTCATCTCGGGGTCAACTACATCATTACACCGCTCGAGACCCTGCTGCGTGAGACCGATGTGTTGCTGTGCGTCGGAACTCGGTTGCTAATTCGAAACGTCGATCCGTCGGCGATGCCGACAATCGTTCATATCGACATCGACGAGACCGAGATCGGCAAAAATTTCGCGACCGAGGTTGGAATCGTCGCGGATGCGCGCGAAGCATTGCGCGAACTTCTTCGAGAGCTCAACGGATTTACCGAAAAACGGGCGCGAGATAACGCCGTCTGCGAGATGAGGACGAAGTTTCGAAACGAAATTCGCGAACTTGCGCCCGATCAGACATCGATCATAGACGCGCTGCGAGCAGAGCTCGACGATGACGCCATCATCGTGAGCGGCGTCACCAACATCGGCTACTGGAGCATCATAATGATGCCTGTAGATAAGCCGCGGTCGTTTATCACTTCGTCGTACTTCGGAACTCTGGGCTATGCATTTCCAACAGCGCTTGGAGCAAAGATCGCGCATCCGGACAGGCAGGTCGTCGCGCTGTGTGGCGACGGAGGATTTCTGTACAGTCCGCAGGAACTCTCCACAGCGGCTCGCTTCGGAATCAACGTTGTTGCCATCGTCTTCAACAATAACGCCTACGGCGCATCGCGTTGGGATCAGACGCATCGGTTCGACAGACACTTTATCGGAACGGATCTTCACAATCCGGACTTCATGAAGCTCGCCGAGGCATACGGGGTCGCCGGCATGCGGTGCAGCGTGGGCGAGCTCGCCGCAACACTTGCCAAAGCGCTGTCCTCGAACGCTCCGGTGCTGTTGGAAGTCGACGTGCCAATCATGATGCCGCCCTTTCAGGTCGTGCGATAGCCGAAGTATGCAGATCCGACTGGGGGCGCTGCACTCTCCTCTCTATCGTCGATACTGGCTGGGCTCGCTGGCCTCCATAGGTGCCACCCAGCTTCTCGTGCTCGGCAAGGGCTGGCTGGTATTCGAGCTGAGCGGCTCGCCGCTGATGCTTGGTCTGCTGGGTGCGTCGGGGGCCGTTCCCCAGATCCTGGTAACGCTTTTCGGTGGGGTGCTGGCCGACAGACTCGACCGGCGCGCGATGCTGATGGTCACGTCGCTCGCCATCGCGTTGCTCCTACTGCTTCTCTCGGCACTCGATTTCACCGGCGTCGTAGAGGTGTGGCACGTCATCGCCATCGCTGCGTGCATTGGATTCATCTCTGGTTTCGACTGGCCCGCGCGACAGGCCTTTTTCCCGAATCTCATCGATCGCAAGCACATGATGAGTGCCGTGGCGCTCAACTCGGTGCTCTGGCAGGGCACCCGCATGATCGTTCCTGCGGTCGGCGGAGTCGTCATCGCACTGACGAGCACCGCAGTCGTGTTTTTCGCCGCGGCGCTGGGCTTTCTCACGATGTTTTTCGTGCTGATGTCTCTGAGTGTCGAACATCAGCGCGCCACACAAGGCAGCTCCATCTACCGACTCATCGAGGGCGTGAAGTTCATCGGCTCGACGCGACTTTTCGCCGTGCTCATTCCACTGACCTGGATAGTGACGTTCTTCGGCATCTCTTACATACAGCTGATGCCGGCTTTCGCCGACATTCTCGGTGTCGGCGAACGAGGTTTCGGTCTTCTGGTCTCCGCCTCCGGCGTCGGATCGGTGACCGGCACGGCGCTCATCGTCATCGTGCAGCATTCTCGACGCCTCGGCTGGCTTCTGCTATCGAGCTGTTTCGTTTCGACCAATGCGCTTTTCGGCTTCAGCGCCGTGACGGGTGGCGTCGAATACGTGCCGAACGCGTACGTGACCGCCCTCGCGTTCGTTTTCCTGGTGGGCATGTTCAACTCCATGTATCTGATCGCCTCCATGACGGTGCTTCAGATGAGGGTGCCGGATGACCTGCGAGGCCGGGTCATGGGAATTCACGGCATCACCTTTTCCCTGATCCCTCTCGGCGCACTGTTCGGAGGCTCGATCGCCGCGGCGTTCACGCCCCCTGTTGCCGTTGCCGCAGGCGCTTCTATCCTGATGCTGGCCGTGTTGTCGGTGGCCATCACGCAAAGCGAAATTCGCAATCTCGCAGGCCAGTGAGGGTCGGCCGCAAGCGTGCAGCCCGGCGAAAATCGATGGGGTTCCGGCGGATGGAAATGTGCCCTAGCGACGACTTGTGGTCGGATGGGGGGCGCAGGTCAGCACGGCGCGCTAAGGCTTCGGCGCGGCAGGACACTGCGCCGCGAGCGCGGTGGTCAGCTCGTACATGTCGCCGTCACGGTCGCGCGGCAGCCCGCAGACCACGCGGGCTTGCACCTTCAAGCCCGATTTTTCGGGTTCGATCCACCAAGTGTACCGCGGGCTGCATTTTCCGGGACATTGCCGGTAGAGCGCCTCACCGTCGGCTCCCTTGCCCTGAGTGAATTCCATGATCCAGTCGGTCAGGTCGTCCACCGACTCGAAGTGCTTGTCTTGGAAAAGCAGCGGATCGTTCAGAGTATCCTGCTGATGGCGGGCACACACGGGATCGTCATCGCCCGCCTTCTTCGACAAATCGGGCGTCGATGTGAAAATCACCCATTGCACCGGATCGGTGCTCCTCGACGCCTCGAGGGCACTCGTCAACATGCGCTTCGACGTCGCACGGACCGAGCCGGCTCGATTGGTTATGTTCGATAAATAACCCGCCGTAGCCTTTTCCGCAGCCGACGTGCTGGCGTCCACGTCGGGGGTGCACGCCTTGGCGGCGTCGCCACCGGACCCCGCTTCGGCCACGACAATCGATGCACTCAGGCATACCGCCACGACGCAGGCGATGTAAGGCGACCGGGCGCTATGCATTGCGGCAATCTTGCTACCGTTTGCCGGGTACCTGCCCATGGGCCCAGCCGTAGTCTATCGCCTGTTTCTGATACGCCGCACGATCGGTTTCACCAAGGGCAACAGGATCAGAATGATCGCCGTCACCATGATGGGGCCCGCGTACGGTCGCAGGAAAAAAATCGAGAAGGACCCGCCGCTGATCAGGAGCGATTGCCGCAACGCCGGCTCTGCCAGCGGTCCGAGAACGATCGCCAGCACCGCCGGCGCGAGCGGGTAGTCGAGCTTGCGCATCAGATAGCCGAATATGCCGAAAATCAGCATCAGCCAGAGATCGTGGAGATCCTGGGTCGGCGCGTATCCACCGATAAGGCACAGTACGAAGATCAGCGGCGCGAGAATCGTGAACGGCAGCTTGAGCACCCAGATGATCATCGGAATGAACGAGATGTTGACCAGCACCGCAAACAAGTTCGCCGCGTAGAGGCTGGCAATCAGTCCCCAGACGAATTCCTGATGATCGACGAAAAGCCGCGGACCCGGCTCGAGGCCCCAGATCACCATGCCACCGAGAAGTATCGCCGTCGTCGGCGAGCCCGGGATGCCCAGCGTCAGCATGGGCAGCATCGATCCCGTGCTGGCCGCATTGTTGGCCGACTCCGGCGCGACAACACCGTCGATCGCGCCCTTTCCGAATTTCTCCGGGTGTTTCGAAATCTGCTTGGCGACGCCGTACGCCATCAGGGATCCGGGGGTGGCGCCGGCGGCGGGCAGAATGCCGACAAAATAACCCAGGATCGAGCCCATCACCATTGTTTTCCAGGTTACCAGCAGCTCCTTCAGGCTTGCCATGGTGCGCTTCAACGTAACCGTGGCTTTCGACATCATGCTTTGTCCGCCGGCCTTGCGCTGCTCCTCGATCGTCCAGAGCATTTCTCCGATGCCGTAGATGCCGATGGCGAGCACCAGGAAGTTGATGCCGTGCATGAAGCCGACGATGTCGCCAAAAATCAGCCGCGGCTCGCCGCTGATGATATCGAGCCCCACCGCGCTCAATACCAGTCCAATGCAGATCGAGAAAACGGTCTTGTAGAGATCGTCTCCGCCGAGCCCGATGAAGGTGGCAAAAGCGAGCATCATCAAAGCGAACTCTTCCGGTGCGCCGAAAACAAGAGCTACGTGGGCCAGCGGCGGCGCAAAGAACGTGAACAAGACCACCGAAATGGTGCCGCCCACGAACGATGCCAACGCGGCCGCCGTCAGCGCCTTGTCGGCCAAGCCCTGCTTGGCCAGCGGCCGGCCATCGAAGGTCGTCGCCACCGCCGTGGACGCCCCTGGAATTCCCAGCATAACCGACGAGATGGCGCCCCCGTACATCGCCCCGTAGTAGATCGCGGCGAGAAAAATGACCGCGCCGGTTGGCGGCACGAGAAACGTGAGGGGAAGGAGAATCGCGACGCCGTTGACCGAACCCAGCCCGGGCATCGCTCCGATGAACAAGCCGAGCGTGCATCCGGCGACGATCAGAATCAAATTCTGCGGCTCGAATACGATTACGAATCCGCTCGCAAGTAGTTCGAGTATTTCTACCATGGTTCGATTTTCGAGAACGAATTCGACGTCGTAAGGGTTCGTGCTCGCCCGAGAGCACTCGGGATCGTTTCGCTCATGAGCCGGCTAGAGAAATATCCTGTAAAGCGGATAGAAAAGCGGTTCGGTAACGCCTTTCGGCAATGTTATTTTCAGAGCTATCTCAAAAAAGAAAAACGTGATGATCGGAATCAACACCGCGAAGAATATCGACAATTTCCAGGTATGACCGCCGAGCAGCCGCATGTAGAAGATCAGAAACAGTGGTAACGCGCCGTACACGCCTATCAGGCTGAAAAGCCCGACCGTCACGATGAGAGAAAGGGCAACGAGACCGACGTCGACCAAAACACCCCGCTCGATATAGGTCTCCTCGGATGTGGCCACCGATCCCCTTCTGCGCGCCCAGTTGACGATGACGCCGACGCAGGAAAGCAGCATTATGACCGCCAGCCAGAACGGCCACGCTCCACCGCCGGGCCCCTCGCCCTTGATCCAGCCGATGGGCAACTCGGCGCTTTTCATCATCAGGTAAAGGGAAAAGACTCCCATCAGGATCGCCATCGCAAGCTCGGCGACGCGTACCGTCATGACCGGAGTCCTTCCCCTGTTACCTGGTTGTTCTCGTTGCTATCCGTGTTGTGCCGATCTTTCGAGCTAGCCGGAGATGGCCCCCATCTTGATCAGCATGTTCTTGTGGATCTCCCGCTCGCGCTTCCAGTAGTCCATCAGCGCCTTGCCGGTGAGCAGGTCGCCCTGCAGGCTTTTCTTCGTGCGATATTCCTGCCACTCGGGTGAGTTGAACACCCTCGTGAACAGATCGACGTAGTAAGCCTCCGCTTCCTTGCTCATGCCCGGCGCACCTACGACAGTCCGCTGCATGAAGTAGACCATGTCCTGTCCAAGCTCCTTAAAGGTCGGCGTGTCTTTGAACATGGGCAAACGCTCCGGCGTGAACGCCGCGAGCGGCTTCGTGGTGCCGGCCTCGTAGAATCCGAGCTGCTCGGAAGGATTGTTCACGGTCGAATCGGCATTGTTGCCGGCGAGCTCCTTAGCCACCTTGCCACCGCCCTTATAGGGAACGTACTTCATCTTCAAACCGTAGGCGGTATTCAGAAAATCCGTGAGCAGATTGTCTTCTGAGGCCTTGCCCGTGCCGGCCATGATCCAGTCGCTGCCCTTGGCTTTTGCCGCCTTGACGAAGTCGTCGACGTTGTTGATGTCCTTGCGATCGGAGTTTACCCACAGCAGGAACGTATCCTCGGCCATGCGCGCGACGGGCGTGAACTCGGTGATGTCGACGCCCAGCGCCGGCTGGCGCAACGGAGTGGTGTAGAAGCTGTTGAGAGTGAACATGATGGTGTGGTCGTCGCCCTTTTTTCCCTTCAGGTAGACGAGCGCCTCGGCGCCCGTGCCGCCGGGCTTGTTGATGGGCGTTACCGGTACCGGTGCCATGTTGTGCTTCGCGATGATGCTCTGCATCAATCGCACGGCCTTGTCGGCACCGCCGCCCTTGCCGGCCATGACGACGAACTCGATCGGCTTCTTCGGCTGAAACTCAGCCAGTGCCGACGTCATCATGCCCATTGCGAGGGCGAGGCTGGCGCCCAGCGCCAGGCCGCTTGCAAACAGATTTCGGCTGATTGTTTTCATCGATTTCCTCCAGAGTATGAGCGCTTGGCAGCACTTCGAACTAAGCCGTCGAGACGGCCTTTATTGTCTTGGGCGATATTGCCGCAGGCCGGGGTATCGCTCAATTTCCTTTTTTGTATGTGGTCGACAATATACCAGAGCTTTGGTAATTTGCCCAACGCTCGTGATGACCGATCCATCGCCGGCGCACCACCGGATTCGGTCACGGCCGCGAAACGTTTCCGCCCCGCAATGTCGATTCCTCGCACGGCCAGCGGTTGTACCGAACGCTTGCGCTGACATAATGCGCGGACGCTGTGCGGCCGCCGGGCCGGAAACGGAGTGGGGGGCTCTATGAACATTCACGAATACCAGGCCAAGGTGCTTCTCGGCGAGTTTCAGGTGCCGGTTGCCCGGGGCGCGGTGGTCTTCTCGCCCAAAGAAGCGGTCGCCGTGGCCGAGTCACTGGGCGGCCCGGTCTGGGTCGTCAAGTCGCAGATCCACGCAGGCGGGCGTGGCAAGGGACGCTTCAAGGAGAGCACGGCTGGCGACCTTGGCGGCGTGCGGGTGGTCAAGTCCATCGACGCGGTGCGCGAAAGCGCCGCGCAGATGCTGGGCAACACGTTGGTCACTCATCAGACCGGCCCGGACGGCAAGACCGTCAAGCGCGTCTATGTCGAACAGGGCTCTGGGATAACGCGCGAGCTCTATATTTCCTGTCTCGTCGATCGTTCCTCTTCACGGGTGGCCTTCATCTGCTCGACTGAAGGTGGCATGGATATCGAGTCGGTAGCGGCTCAGACGCCGGAGAAAATTCTGACGCTTACTATTGATCCC